>NZ_JBEXYD010000024.1:0-106700 GCF_040630735.1 Kitasatospora sp. NPDC005748 | reverse complement strand
CTGGGCCGCCTCCCCGGGGAGGCGGCCCAGCGGGCCGTCCCGGCCTCGTCCCCGGCGACACGACGACCACGGCGCGAACGGGGTGACGGACTCCGGATGCGCTCCCGCAGGACGCTGCTCTCCGGGCCGGTGCCCCGCGTTGGGGAGCAACTAGACTGGGGGCTCGGTTCGCGAGAGGTCGATCCGCGCACGGACGACGCGTGCGCCCGGGGTGAGGGAAGAGGTGTGCCGTGCCCGATGCGGACTCCGATGCGTCCACGCTCGCGGCGAAGCTGGACCGGCTGTTCGACGTGGTCCGCCGTCCCGACCGTGAGCCGTACAGCCACGAGGAGGTCGCCCGGGCCTGTCGGGAGGCGACCGGCGAGAGCTTCTCGGCGACGTACCTCTGGCAGCTCCGGACCGGCCGCCGGAACAACCCGACGAAGCGTCACCTCGAAGCGCTGGCGCAGTTCTTCCAGGTGCCGCCGACCTACTTCTTCGACGACCGGCAGAGTGCCAGGATCGCCGAGGAGCTGGCGCTGCTCGGTGCGCTGCGCAACGCGGGCGTTCGGGACGTGGCGCTGCGCGCGGTGACCCTCTCCCCCGAAGGGCTCGGCACGATCAGCGACATGATCGAGGCGATCGCCCGCCGCGAGGCCGGCGGCCGGTAGCTGCCGCGGCGGCTCCGAGATGGTGAAGCGGATTCCCTCGGCGTTGCCGCGTCCGTAGTATCACCTCCCGGTCGACCGCCAGGGGGGCGAATCGTGGGGTATCCGGGTGGGGTTGAGCAGGGGCTCTGGCAGCGATGTCGGGGGGTCGCGGAGTCGATACCGATTCCGGAACCGTTCGGCATACCGGCGCTGACCGAGGCGCTCGCCGTGCGGCGCGGCAGACCCATCGAACTGATGCCGCTCTCCGGTCCGGAGCACTCGCCGTGCGGCGTGCTGATCACCACCGACCGGGCGGACTACATCGGTTACCCGGCCGACACCACGGCGCTGCACCAGCAGCACATCGTGCTGCACGAGATCGGCCACCTCCTCTGCGGGCACACCGGCGGCCCCGGGGCCGCCCCGGCCGTGTCGCCCGCGCTGACGACGCTGCTGCCGGAGGACCTGGTGCGCCGGGTGCTCGGCCGGTCCGGCTACACGCAGCGGATGGAGCAGGAGGCGGAGCTCGTCGCCTCCCTCGCGCTACAGCGCGCCCTGCACCGGCCGCGCTCCACCGCCGTCGGCCAACTCGCCGACCAGGTCGTCCGGTTACGGTACGTGTTCGACCGGCCGCTGCGGCCCGGCGCGGCCCGCCGTGGGTGACCAGCTGGCCAACGCCGCCGGGTACTTCGCCGGTGCGGTCGCGCTGCTGGGCACGGTCTGGAAGATCCTGATGGACCGGGGACGCCGGTCCGATCCGGCGCTCCACCACGGCTACGCCTGCGGGGCGCTGATCGGCGCGGGGATGGCGATGAGTGCCCCCGCCACCGGTCCGGCGCTGGCCGCCCTACTCCCCGATCCGAGCCACCTCACCCTGGTGGCCGACCAGTTGAAGGTCACGGCCTCCGGCGCGCTGGCGATGATGGCGTACTCCACCCGGCCGGCTGCGGCGGCGCGGCGCGCGGTGCTGCGGCAGACCGCCCTCACGGCCGTCACCGTCCTGCTGGGCGTCGCCCTCTTCCTCGCCGCCTCGCCCGTCCGACGGGGCGCCGAGGTCGGCGTCGACGCCGCGGGCCGGCCCGTCCTGGCGGCCTACGTCACGTTGTTCGCCCTCCACACCGCCTGGTGCCTGGCGGTCTTCGGCTTCCTGATCGGGCGCTGCGCGCGGTGCCTGCCGCGCGGAGTCCTCCGGCTGGGCCTGCGCCTGATGGCACTGAGCGCGCTGGCGGGCCTGCTGTGGACCGCGGACACCCTGCACGACCTGGCGAACATCCTCGCCACGGGCCACGAGAACGGCGCGGAGAGCAGAGTGTCCGCGCTGGCGGGCGCCGTCTGCGTGACGCTCGGCTTCGCCGGTGCGACCGCGTCCGGCTGGGCGGACTGGGCCGGACGCGTCCGGGCCTGGCACGATCACCGCAGGCTCGGTCCGCTCTGGTCGGCGATGCGGACGGCGCTACCGGAGATCGAACTCGCCGCCCGGACCGGGCTGTTCGGCGACGCCGGCGGGCCGCGTCGCCGCGACATCCAGTTCGCGCTGTACCGGCGGATCATCGAGATCCGCGACGGCCAGCTCGCCCTCCGCCCCCATCTGCATCCCGAGGTGCGGCACTGGGTGGCGGAGGCCGTCGGCCCCGCCGAAGCGGAGGAGCTGGCGGCCGTGGTGGAGGCGGCCGCCATCGCGGCCGCCCTGGAGGCGGCCCGGGCCGGGCACCGGTTCGCCGGGCACCCCGGCGAGGGGTGCGTACCCCACCCGGTGGCGGCGGGCATCCACGAGGAGGCGGCCTGGCTGGTCCGGGTGGCCGCCGCCTACACCGGCTCGCCCGCCGTGGCGCACGTCCGCGCCCGGGTGCGCGACGAGCTGGGCCGCGCCGCCCTCCGGCACTGACGGCATGGGGCCGCCCCGCCGCCCGGCGTCTGCGGCGGGGCGGCGGGGCGACATCGGTGGGCGGGGCGGCATCGGCGGGCCCGCTCAGGAACGGGCCGAACCAGGAACGGGCCGAACCAGGAACGGGCCGAACCAGGAACTGGCCCGCTCAGGAACGGGCCGAACCAGGAACTGGCCCGCTCAGGAACGGCCCGGCGCAGACCCGGCCCCGCTCAGACCCGGGCCAGGTCGGGCATCAGCTCGTACACCTGCTCCGCGGACCCGGGGTCGGCCTCCAGGCAGGCGAGCAGGTCGGCCCTGGCGGTGTCCGCCCGGTCGAGCCCGATCAGGCAACGGGCCCGCTGCAAGCGGGCGTCCACGTCCTCGGTCGCGCCGAGCACCTCGTCGAGCAGCCCGAGGGCCTCGCCGTAGCGTCCGGCATCGTGGTGGACCACGGCCAGGTTGAACCGCATGCCCGGGTCCGCCGAGAGCTCGACCGCACGGGCCAGGTCGGCGCTCGCGCCGTCCAGGTCGCCCTCCTCGTAGCGGAGTTCGCCGAGCAGGGCCCACGCCTGGGCGTACTCGGGGTCGGCGGCGAGCGCGGCCCGCCAGGCCTCGGACGCCGCCGCGGGGTCGCCCTCGGCCGCCAGCAGCTGACCCTTCAGGCAGAGGAGTTGCGGACTGTCCGGAGTCGCCGCCAATCCGGTCCCGACCTCGCCCAGGGCGCGTTCGTGCTCGCCCGCCTCGAACAGCAGGGCGGCCCGGTTGAGCCGGGCGTCGGCGAAGGCCGGGTCGAGTTCCAGTACGTAGCCGAAGTCCGCCGCGGCCGCCTCGGTCTCGCCGAGCTCGGCCAGCACGTCGGCCCGGTTGAAGTACGCCTCCGGGAAGGGCGGCGACAGCCGGATGGCGCGGTCGTAGTCGGCCAGCGCCTGCTCCGGACTGCCGAGGTCGCGCCAGAGCATTCCCCGGTCGAAGTAGTACTCGGCGTAGTTGGGGTCGCACTCGATCACCGCCGTGTAGTCGGCGACGGCGTCGGTGTGGCGGCCCAGGCCCGCGTACACCTGGGCGCGGTTGTAGCGCAGCACGGAGCGGTGCAGCGCGTGCTCGTGCTCCTCCAGGGTCTCGTCGAGCCGGGCGATGCAGGCATCCAGCAGCTCCAACGCGGCGTCCAGGCGGCCCTGGTGGACCTCGATCAGCGCGAGGCCGTTGCGGTTGAACACGACCCGCGCCTCCCGCTCCTTGGGTTCGGGGTGCCACTTCGCGAAGGCGATCGCCTGGTTGACCCAGCTCCGGGCCAGCTGGTGGTCGCGCCGGTCGGCGCCGAAGTGCCGGGTGTGGAGCATGGCCGTGGCGTACGCGGCCTGCATGTGGACCTCGGGCGAGGAGCTGAGCGCCCGGGCCTCGTCGTACAGCGGCAGTGCCTGCTCGGCGAGGCCGAGCGCGGCGAAGGAGGTGGTCATCTTGGTGGTGAAGGCCCACCAGTGGGTGGGGTGGCTCTCGTGGGTGACCAGCCGCCGGCCTCGCTCGCCGAGGTCCAGGACGGCGTGGTAGTAGCCGAGGTCCATGCAGTGGTCGAGCGCGTGGCGCAGCGTGTCCGCCCCGACGCCGGACGGGTCGCTGCCGTGCTCCGCGTGCCAGGCGATGGCGCCGAGCCGCAGCGAGGACTCCCCGGCCGTCTCCAGCTCGGCCCGTCGCAGGTCGTGCAGCCGGGCGCGCTCGGTGGGCGGCAGGGCCAGGTAGGCGGCGAGCTCGTCCGGGTCGTCGCCCACGCCGTCCCCGTCGATGTGCCGGCGGCCGAGCACGGCGGCCGACGGCGTCCCGGCCGGGCCTCCTTCGCTTACCGCACCCGCCGGCCGCCCTTGGTCCGGCGCGCCGCCCTCCCCCGCCGGGCCGGTCACCGAGGCAACCACCGGGCCGACCACCGTGCAGTACGCGGCCAGCGCGGTCGGCAGGTCCTCGCTGCCGAGGCCGGCCGGGCTCGCGGGCGGCTCGTCGCCGGTGGTGACCACCACGGTGAGCAGCGCGGGATCGACGCGCCGCAGCAGGACGGCGAGGAACTCGGCGTCCGTGGGGTCGGCCGCGTGGGCGTCGTCGACGATCAGCGTGCGCGGGGCGGAACCGACCGCGCGCAGGTACGCCTCCAGGAACTCGACCAGGCCGTGGGCGATCCGCAGGGTGCGCAGCGCCGAGTAGAAGCGGGTGCGCTCCTTGGGCACCGCCAGCGAGGTCAGCGTCTCCCGGGTGGCCGGCACCAGGTCGCGCAACTCCGGTGTGGTGGAAAGGATCTCGATGTCGTGCCCGGTGACGGCCTCTGGGCAGCGGGCGAGCGCGTCCGGGACGATCGCGCGCAGGATCGCGCCGACGGCGGTGTAGGGCCCCCGGAGCCGGCGGTTGGCGTTCACCAGGGCGAGCACGGGCGGCAGGTCGAGCCGCTCGCGGGCGTCGGCGCGGGCGGGACGCCCGGCGGCGCGGACCCAGTAGTGGCGGTGCTCGGCCATGACACAGCTGCCTTTCGTGCGGTGGCGCAGGAGAGAGGGGTCGGTTCGGGCGTCGGGCCGGGGCGGCGAGCCGCGCACGGGCGGGGGCGGGCGTCAGGCCGAGGCGGCGGCGCGCCGCTCGCGGGCGGCGAGCACGAGGACGGCCACCGTCTGCGCGGCGCTGAGCAGCATCAGGGCGAGCGAGTCGAGCCGGCCGGCGAGCGAGGCCTGGCCGGTCAGCCGCAGCCACATGTCGTGCAGCAGCCGGTAGGCCGTCGGTACGACGACCCCGGCGAACATCGTGAGCGTGAACACGTAGCCCACCAGCATCAGCCAGGCGTACCAGCGCGCGACGCGGCGGTCCACCGGGTGGTGGACGGACAGGTCCAGCGGCGGCCGTCCGGTGCCGCGCCGGACGGCGTTGCGCAGCACGTCGGCCGCGGCGGCGTGCAGGTCCACGCAGCCCAGGACGGTGCTGAGCAGGACGTAGAGGTCGGTCCGCAGGTAGAAGAATCCCTGCCAGGCGAGGCGCAGTACGGTGGCGTAGGCCATCGCGAGGCAGATCGACGCGACGCCGGCGTTCGCGTCACGGGTCAGGTCCGCGACGAGGGTGAGCACGGCGATCGCCAGGGTGTCGGCCAGCATGCCGGCCATGATGGGCAGGTAGCGCTTCCGCCGCTCCACGCCGACCAGGCCGTCGAGGGAGGTCTCCAGGACCAGGTAGACGAGCCGGCGTCCGACGGAGAGCCGCGAGCGCAGGCCGAGCCGGCGGCCGGCCAGCGCGTGGAAGGCCTCGTGCAGGGCGAGCAGCGGCACCTGGCCGACGAACAGCATCAGCACGACGAGGGTGTAGGACGAGCTGAAGAAGATGTGGTCGACGCGCGGGACCAGCCGGGGCACCCGGATCATCTCGGCGACGGCGAGGGCCGTCACGAGTGCGTAGCCGACGAAGGCCGGTCGGCTGAACACCAGCCGGCCCAGCCGCTGCCAGCGCACGGGGGTGGCACCGCCTGCCGGTCCGTCCGGTCCGTCCGGTCCCACCGGTTCCCCGGCGGAGCGGACGAGGTCGAGCTCGACGAGGGCCCCGACCAGGTCGGCGATGTCGACGCTCTCACCGTGCGCGGCCTCGTAGCGTTCGGCGGCCTCGCGGGGCGTGCGGCCGTCGGCCAGCATCCGGACCAGTTCGGCGCCGTCGGGCGGGAAGACGGCGTAGGTGTCGGTCTCCGGGCTGCCGATGGTGACTTCGTCGGCCTCCTGCAGATAGACGAGGCGACGCAGTGGCACCGCACGGTCCAGGTCGACGCCCGGGGCGGCGGAGCCGCTGTCCGTGGAGGAGTGCACGGATCCTCCTGCGGGAGGTAGGCGGAGGGGCGAGGTGGAGCGGTGCCGGCCGCACGTGGGTCCGGCCGGCACCGTGTGCCCCCTTGCCCGGGGGGATGGATCAGTTCTGCACGGCGCAGGACCACGGCAGGTACAGCGCACGGGCCGCGCTGGTGAGGCGAACCGGGCCGGCCTTGCGGACGACGATCTTCTTCATGGCACACACCTCCTTCGATGACTGGCTGGCAACAACGCCATCAGCTGAGATGAATGACCATGGGTCAGTCGTCCACACCAGCTCGGCGATGGGCCAAGAGTGGTGAAGTTGTGCCGATCGTGTCAAGGGACCGGACTCGACTGGCCGGAACGGTGGAGAGGGCCGCCGGACGGCCCGCCCACCCGGCCCCGCAGGCCACCTCCGACCCGCCCGCCGCCGCTGGCCACCCGGCGTGACCGGGGCCGCCCGGCCGGTTCGCCGGACGCCCCCCGGGACGCAGTGCGCGGGGGCGCACGACGGCGCATCGAGCGTGTACACCGCACTGTTGCCAAGAGATGTCTGAATCGTGTCCCAAACCGCGCCGCTCTTCCCGCGATCACCTTGCCGACCTGCCCGTTCGCCGTACGGTCCGGGCGCCGCCGACTCCTCGCGGAGATGTCACACCAGCCTCGTGAATCCCTCCAGCACCACATCGCTCCCATCGCGAGAAATTCGGCCAAATTCCTCCTCCGGCAGGTCTACGATCTCCCAACGTCGGAGCGGATCAAGACGGTTGGTGAGGACCAGGAGGTGACATGGGTCTGCTCGGCGGCGACCAGCCCTTCGCCCGAACGCTCACCGCCCACGATCTCGAAGCCCTGGTCTCGCTCGGGGCCGAGCGCACGTTCCGGCCGGAGCAGCACCTGCTCTCCGAGGGCGACCGGTCCACGCACGTCCTGCTGGTGCTGGCCGGCTGGTCCATGGTCTTCACGGCCATCGACCGGGGGGCGACCCGGCTGGTGCTCGGCCTGCGCGGACCGGGTGAACTCATCGGCGAGCTGGCCGCGTTGGACCAGCGACCGCGCAGTGCGACGGTCCAGGCGCTCGGGCCCGTCAAGACCCTGGTGATTCCCGGCGACAGCTTCCGCCGGTTCCTGGCCGAAAGCCCCCGGGTCGGCAGCCAGGTGATGACCCAACTGGCCTCCCGGCTAAGGGACTCGGACCGCGAACGGTCCGCGCTCGCCTCGCTCACCGTGGTCCAGCGACTCGCCCGCCGCCTGGTGGAGCTCTCCGGCACCGACGCCACCTCCCGGCCGGGCCGGGACGGCGCCGCCGCGGTCGTCCACCTCGCCCAGGAGGACCTCGCCGCGACCGTCGGCGCCACCCGCGAGGCGGTGGCCAAGGCGCTCAGGCTCCTGCGCGACCAGGGCCTGGTGCGCACCGGCACCCGGCAGGTCGAGATCCTCGCCCCCGCCCCGCTGCTACTGCTCGCGCGGGGACCGGCCGAGCAGCGGCCGGAGGCGCGACGGCGCACATGAGGCGCGGCCGGGCGTGACCGCACGGCGCATGTAAACGGTCACAGACAACCCGGCGCGCGGCAGGCAATCCTGACGGCGTGGCAGAGACAACCATGGGGGTGGACGTGGACGACCAGGCAGTCGACGCGGTGTACGAGCTGGTCGTGGGCGTGGACGTCCGGCGGTCCGGGTCCTACGACGACCAGGGCAAGACCCGGATGCGCCGGCAGCTCTACGCCGTCCTCGACCGGGCGTTCGCCCGGGCCGGGGTGCCGGCCCGGCTCGTCCACCGCGAGGACCGCGGCGACGGCATCCTGGCGGCCATCGCCTCGACCGTCCCGCCGGCCCGGATCATCGGCGTCTGGGTGGCCGAGGTGCACGAGCAGCTGCGCCAGGACAACCGCGACCTGCGGATGCCGCTCGGGCTCCGGATCGGCCTGCACGTCGGCCCCGTCACCCACGACGCCCAGGGGATCAGCGGCCACGCCGTCGACCTCGCCTGCCGGCTCACCGACTCGGACGCCGCGCGCCGGCTGCTCGAACGCGACCGGGCCGACCTGGTGGTGGTCGTCTCCGACTCCCTGTACCGGGAGGTCGTCTGCCACGGCGGCCGCTTCGTCGACCCCGAGCACTACGCTCCGGCGCGACTGCGGCTCAAGGACGGCGGGGTGCACGCCTGGCTCCGGCTGCCGGGCAGGCCACGGCCCGTCCCGGTACCCGAGGGCGGCGGCACGTCCGCCGAGGGGCCGCCCGCCGACGAGCCGACCACAGGGGAGCCGGCTCGCGGCGGGACGGCCGACGGCGGCACGACGGGCGCACCGGACCACGCGGCCGGGAGCGCCCCGCACCGGACCGAGCCCCGCCCCGGGCCCGCCGCGGACCCGGTCGCCACCGGTCTGCCCCACGGCACCACCGTCGCCGGGGACCTCTCGGTGCACCACGACAACACGTACCAGGCGCCGGTCCACATCGGCCGCACCACCGAGGGAGACCGCCGTGGCTGAGCCCGCCGGCACCACCGAGGCACCCGCCGAGCGCAGGGCGGAGGAGCCGCGCGAGCGCGCCGCCCGGCGGCCGGAGGCCCGCCCGGAGCCCCGGGCCGGCGGGCCCGAGAACCGCGGGCACCACGACCGCGGCCGCGAGCCGGGCGACCGGGACCGCCGCGGTGCGCACAGCCCCGGGCGCGACCGCGCCGACCGGGAGCGCCCCGGGCCGGACCGCCCCGAGCGGGACCGCGGGCCGCAGCCGCCGGCCGGCGACGAGCCGGTGCGCACCGGGGACGGTCCAGCGCGCGCCGAGGCGGACGGGGAGGAGCCGGGGCGCGCCGAACAGGACGGCGAGGAGCAGGAGCGCTCCGAACGCGAGCGCGCCGCCGGCCGCTTCCGCGAGCGCAGCCGCGACCGCCTCCTGGACGAGCAGGAGGACGAGGGTGGCGCCGCCACCGGGATGGCCGCCACCTCCCGCGCCCACCGCTCGGCCCGCTCCTCCTACCAGGTCGGCGGCGACCACAACCTCTTCGACCGCTCGGTGTTCCACCGCGCCCACATCGGCGACGTCCACCTCAGCCTGGACGGCCGGCAGGCGGTCGGCGCGGTCAGCGGCCCGGTGCCGGAGGCGGAACTGCGCCGGGTCCGCCGGATCTACCGCGAGCCGGAGGGGTACGTGGGCCTCCAGCGGGCGCTGCGCCGCCAGCGCGTGCTGGTGCTCGCCGCCGCCCCGGGCACCGGCCGGACGTGCACCGCGCTGGCGCTGCTCGACGAACTGACCCAGGCGGGCCCCGCCCAGCCCGCGGCCGGGGCGCAGCCCGGCGGGGCGGCCGGTGAGAAGCCGCCCGCCCGGGTCTCCCGGATCGCGCCGGACACCCGGGTGCCCCGGCTGACCACCGTGGTCGCCGAGGGCGAGCACCGCGACCGCGGCTACCTGCTCGAACTCCCGTCCGGCGGGGGCCGCACGGTACTGCCGCCCGACGAGTTCGAACTCGACGCGCTCGCCGCTGCCCTCGTCGCCCGGGACTCCTTCGCGGTCCTGGTGGTCGCCGCCGGCCCCACCGCCGCCCCGCTGCTCGCCGGGCGGTACGGCCTGATCTGCCCGCCGGCGCCCACCGAGGAACTGCTCCGGGCCCGGCTGGCCGAGCGCCTCGCGGCGGAGCCCGCCGGGGCGGGCGGCGAGCACCCGGACGCGGAGTCCGAGGCCGGGTCCGCAGCAGGGTCCACCGGGTCCGCAGCAGGGTCCGCCGGGGAGCCGTTCCGGACCGGCCCCGACGCGTTCGAGCGTGCCGAGGAACTGGTCGACGACCCGGAGGTGCGCGCCGCCGTCGGCCTGGAGGACCTCCGCCCCGCCGAGGCCGAGCTGCTCGCCGACCTGGTCTCCGCCCACGTGCTCGGCCGGCTCACCCGCCAGGACCTGCTGGACGGCTGCGCCAGCCTCGCCCCGCAGCAGGCGCAGCAGTGGTTCGCGGGCGCCGACCGCGAGATCGCCGACACCGCCGGGGACAACGGCCGCTCGGCCGCCACCGTGCTGCACCCCACCGCGTCCCGGATCGCCCTCGCCGTCCTGAACGGCTCGGCGCACAGCACCGTCGCGGAGGCCGCGCACCTGCTCACCTGGGAGTTCGCGGTCGCCCGCGATCCCGCCAACGCGCCCGCCCGGCCGCTGTTCTGCGACGACCCGGCCTCCGACCTCGCCTTCCTGCGGGCCGAGTTGACCGACGGCGAGGTGGAGACGGCCGGTGTCGGCGCACCCGCCCGGATCGTCCGCTACCGGGGTGCCGCCCTGCCCGCCGCCGTCCTCGCCGAGGTCTGGGACCGCCACCACCCGGCCCGCGAACCGGTGATCCGCTGGATGCGGCTGCTCGCCGACGACCCGCGCCCCGAGGTCTGGGTCCGGGCCGCGCTGGCCTCGGGCGAGCTGTGCTCCCGGGACTTCGCCACCGGCTACGAGAAGCTGGTCCGCCCGATGGCCACCGCCCCCGCCACCCAGCGCCGCGCCTTCGCGGCCACCGTGCTCGACCAGACCGCCCGGCACGAGAGCCACCGGCCCGCCGTCCGGGCCCTGGTCCGGGACTGGACGAGGTCCGACTCGGTGCGGCTGCGCTGGACCGCCGCGATGGCCCTCGGCTTCGGCCACATCGCCCCGGTGGAGGAGGCGCTGGACCGGCTGGCCCGGATCGGCACCGACGAGCACGACGACCAGGCGCCGCTCGTCTCGCACAGCGCCGTCCGGCTGCTGTCCGGCCCCGACGACCGGGCGGTCCTGCGCCGGATCGCCGACTGGACGGCCGACCGCCGCGTGCCGCACCAGGACCTGGGGCTGCTCACCATCGTCCGGCTGGCGGTGACCACGGTCGGCGAGGTCTGGGACGGCGAGGCCTCGCCGGACCTCGCGGACCACCTGGACTGGCCGCTGCCGCTGGCCCTGGCCGTGACCCGGCCGGACCGGGTCCGGGCCCTGGCCGACCTGATGTGGACGGCGCTGCGCACCCCGCGCTCCCACGAGGCCGCCACGGACTGCCTGGAGTACTGGTTGCGCGGGGCCGTCCCCGAGGAGGACGGCGGCCTGGAGGGCGGGCCGGACACCCGGCGGGGCCTGGCCGCGCTGCTGCCGTCACTGCTCGGCGGGGACCGCGAACGGCAGCTCCTGGACTGGTTGTTGCGCCGGATGATGAAGGATCCCGACGCCCCGCTGGACAAGGCGGCGGCCCGCCGCCTATGGCACCTCGCCACCGAGGGCCGCCCCGCCCCCGAGGCCCGCCCCGCCCCCGTCGGCCGTCCGGACCGGAGCCGCACCGCCCCCGACCCGAACCGCACGGACCGGCGGCACACGGACGAACAGCACACCGACCGGCAGCGCAGGGACACCGAGGAGGACGAACGATGACGGACGACCCGAAGGCGGGCCGGAAGTCCCCCGGCCGGGGCGGCGCCTCCTCGGTGCACCCGGCAGGCCCGCTGCTCAAGGAGTACCCGCGCCCGGAGGGCGGCCTCCCGCAGCCCGGTGCCGGCGTCGCCCAGGTGCTCTTCTACCGCAACGGCGGCCACAGCATCATCACCGCGCGGGGCAGCGAGCACGTCGGCCGCCCGTTCATGGCGCGGCCGGTGACGGTCTGCGAGGTGGCGCGGGGCACCCATATGACCCGGGTGTCGCTGCAGGTCCCGGCCGCGGGCGGCACCACCTTCTTCGAGGTCGAGGCCGACATCCAGTGGACGGTCACCGACTACCTCAAGGTGGTGGACGAGCAGGTCACCAACGTCGCCGTCCGGCTGCGGGCCCCGCTCACCGAGCGCCTGCGCGGGGTCTGCGCGGGCTACCCGATCACCGCCGCGACCGAGGCCGATCGCGCCGTCAAGTCCGCCTGCCGCAACGGCCAGTGGGACGACCTGGGCTACGACCTCGGCCTGCGGGCCGAGTTGTACATCCGCTTCACGGTGGACCGCAAGGCGATCGCGCAGGCCGAGCAGGTCCGGGACGACGACCACCGGGGGACGATGGCCGAGCGGGAGCACGCGCACGACCTGGCCGGCGAACACCACAGCGGTGAGCTGCTCCAGCTGCGGATGCAGAAGTTCCGGGTGATGCTCGAAGGCGGCGAGTGGAGCCAGATCTGCTTCATGCTCGCCGACAACCCGGCGGAGGCCCGGGCCTTCATGGAGCTGCTGCGCCAGGAGGCCCGCCAGGACCGGCGCGAACTCCTCGACCACACCCTGGACCTGGTCGAGAAGGGGGTGATCCAGTCCGCCGAGCTGGAGAGCCAGGTCCGGGAGCTGCTGGGCACCGGGGCGTACCGGGTGGAGGGCAGCTTCGGCCGACCGCCGGTGCGGCCCGCACCGCCGCGCCGCGAGCTGCCGCCCGGCCGGCAGCACGACGACGGCCCGGACGACCGCTGGGACGAGCACCGGGACGACCGGTCGGACCGCCGGCACGATCGCGACGGCAGCCGCGACGACGACCGGAAGGACGACCGGAACAGCGACTGGACCGACGGTTGGAACGACAGCCGGTGGGACGAGCGCCGCGGCAGCTGGGACGACCGGTCGGACCGCCACGACGACAACCGCCGCGACGACCACCGGAGCGACACCGACCGGAGCGAGCGCCGCCGGAACGACCGCCGGGACGATCGGAGCACCAGGGCGGACGGCCCCGGCGACGCCCGGAACGAAGGGGCCGCGCACCGCAACGACCGCCGTACGGAGCAGCGCGAGAACCGGTGGTCCGAGCCGGACGACCGCCGAACCGCCCGGACGGACCGTCCGGGCGGCCAACGCCCCTACACGCCCTCCTGGTTGGAGGCCGACCCGGCTCCGCCGCAGCGGCCCGCCGCCGACACCCGGCTTCGACGCCGGCCCAGCGAGGCCTTCGACGACTGGGAACCCGCCCCGGCCCGCGACGCCCCCGGGCCCCGGACCGACCGGACCGGCACCCCGCGCACCGACAACCACGGCCCGGACCGCGACCGGGGCCGGCGCCGCGATCACGACCCCGACCACGCCCCCGACGACGCCCGCGACGACGACCGGCCCTGGTCGCCGAACGGCGGGTGGTGAGCCGTGCCCGACCCCCGCACCACCGTGCCCCCGATACCGCCCCGCACCACCACCGTGCCCCCGATACCGCCCCCCGCCGCCACCTCCACCACGTCCCCGTCCCCGACCACATCCCCGTCCCCGCAGGCACCCGCCCCCGACGAGGCCCGCTTCGTCGCGGACCGCCTGCTGGCCGCCGTCCGCGAGGACATCGGCCGGGCCGACACCAAGGCCTCGATCCTGCTCACCGCCGCCCTCGGCCTGCCGGCCCTGCTGCTCGGCCGCAGCTGGCCGGACGGCCGGCCCACCGGCCTCGCCGCCGTCCTGCTCGCCCTCGGCGGCGCGCTCTGGGCGGCCGGAGCCGTGGCGCTGGTGCGGGCGATCCTGCCCCGCACCGGCACCCAGCGCGATCACGAGGGCGTCACCTACTTCGGTGACCTGCTGCCGGCCGAGGGCCGGACGGCGCTGGCCGACCGGGTCGCGGCGGCGGGCCGCGACCCGGTCGGCTGGCTGCTCGTCCAGGCCGTCGACGTCAGCACCATCCTCGCCGCCAAGTACCGCTGGATCCGCTGGGGCGTCGGCTGCCTCGCGCCCGGCGCCGCCCTCACCACCGCCGGGCTGCTGCTCGCCTGACCGCACCCTCCTGCCCCCACCCGCCGACTCCCCGGCCGGCCACACCGGTCGGCCGGGAGCACGCACCCTGATCCAGAGGAGATGACGGTGCACCACCTGTCCCTCGGGCCCTCCCGCAGGCGCGCCACGGCCGCCGTGGCCGGGCCCCGGCGGCCGCGCCACCGCCTCGGTCGCGCCGCGGCCGTCGTCGCGGCGGCGGCCCTGCTGACCACGGGCCTGCCCGCCGGTCCGGCCGCCGCCGACGATCCCGCGCCCGCGGCCGCGCCCGGCACACCGTCGGCGTCCATCGGCCCGGTCAACTACGCCGTCGCCGTCGACGAGTCCGGCAGCCTCAAGCCCGCCGACCTCGAACGCGAGCGCGCCGCGGCCCTCCGGATCGCCCTCGGCGAGGTGCACCCCGCCTCGACGGTGGGCGTGTTCGGCTTCGCCAGCGCGGACAACGCGGGCCAGCACCCGGTGGACGAGGTCTGCCCGCCGACCGTCCTCGACGCCGCCGGCCGCGACCGGATCGGCACCTGCATCGCCAAGCTGCACAGTCGCGCCCCCGACGAGGGCCAGGGCACCGACTTCCCGAACGCCGTTCTCCAGGGCGTCGGCCGGCTCGGTGACGGCACCGACCCGGCCGTCCCCCGGGTCCTGTTCGTCCTCACCGACGGCAAGCTGGACGTCAGCGACAGCCCCGCCTACGGGGACCCGGCGCACCGGGCGGCCGCCGGCGAGGAGGCGCTGACCAGGGCACTGGCCGCCGCCAAGGCAGCCAACATCCAGATCTGGCCGCTCGGCTTCGGCGCGGAGATCGACCGGGCCGCGCTGGACCGGATGGCGGCCGGCGGCTTCCAGGAGGGCTGCGTCAGCCTGCCCGGTGCCAGGCCCCGAGCTTCGGTGGTGCAGGACTCGGGCGCCGTCGGCACCGCGCTGGAGGCCGCCTTCGCCGCCGCCCACTGCCTGCGCGCCGAGCCCGGCAAGACCGGCCACCCGCCGGCCGACCTGCCCGTGCGGATCTCCCCGCTCGCCACCGTCGGCAGCATCGTGGTCGACAAGGGCGACCCGCAGGTCACCGCGACGTACTTCGACCCCTCCGGGAAGCAGATCACCGGGCCCGGGTCCGACCCCGACTCGACGTTCGAGTTCTCCGGCCGCGACCAGAGCGTCGAGTCGCTGCGCATCACCGACCCGGTGCCGGGCGACTGGCGGGTCCACCTGGACGCCCCCGAGGGGCACCGGGCCCAGCTGGCCAGCGTCAGCGTGCTCTGGCGCGGCGCCCTGAACAGCTCGATCACGCTGACCCCGCCGTCGCCGCGGGCCGGCGAGAAGGCCGTGGTGACGCTCAAGCTGCAGACCCGCAAGGGCCTGGCGATCACCGACCAGCAGGACCTCAAGGACCTCGGCGTCACCGCCGTCCTGGCGGGCGAGGGCTTCCCGTCGGTCCCGGTCCCGCTGGCCGACGACGGCGCCGCCCCGGACGCGAAGGGCGGCGATGCCACGTTCACCGGCACCGTCACCGTCCCCGCCGGCGCCACCGGCCGGATCACCGCCTCCGGCACCCTGACCGCCTCCGGCCTCGCCGCCGACGAGAACCGCCCGGCCGCCTCGGTGGTCTCCCCGGCGGTGCCGCTGGTCACCGCGTCGTTCTCGCTGGACGGGGGCGCCAGCGCCCACCCCGGGGACGGCGTCGGGGGCACCCTGACCCTGCGCAACGACGACGCGGTGCCGCACACCCTGCGCCCGGCCGTCACCGACCTCGCCGCCGGCCTGCTGACGGTGTCCCCGGGCTCGGTCACGCTGGCGCCCAAGGAGTCGCGCACGGTCGACGTCACCCTGACCGTGGGCAGCGCCAAGGCGTTCGGCCGGCTGCTCGGCGACGACGGCGTGACGGTGGGCGGCAAGGTCACCGTCGTCGACACCTCCGACCGGGACCGGGTGCTGGTCGACAGCCCGCTGTCCCTCACCGTCACCCCGCCGCCGACCTTCCTGGAGCAGTGGTGGTGGGCCCTGGCGCTCGCCGGCGCCGTCGTGGTGCTGGCCGTGCTGGGCCTGCTGGTCCGTCGCCGGATCACCCGCGACCGCAGCACCCCGGCCGGGCTGGAGCTGCTCCTGCTCGACGACGGCGGGCGCGAGATCGGGAAGCACACCGCGTCCGCCGGCTCCCGCGGCTGGTACGAGTTCGAGGTGAGCGGTGTCGGCGGGCCGCACCCGCGCATCGTCCGCCGGCCCGGCGGCACGTACCGGGTGCAGCGCAGCCAGGACGGCGGCGCGGTGCTGGAGATCCGCCGCCGGTCGCCCTCGCGGCTGAGCGCGGACACCCCCGTTCCGCTCGCCGACGGCCTGAGCCTCGGCCTCGGCGCGGGCCGCCGTACCGGGCCGACCCCGCCGCCACCGCGGTCCGACGAACGGCCGTTCGCGACGGGACCGTCCACGCCGTCCTCCGACTACCTCTGACCCGGGCGCCCGCCCCAGCCCCGCCGACCCCGACCCACGCCCACCCCACGCACGTCCACCTCGCCCCACCCCACACCCGAACCGGCCGCACCGCGCGGCCGGATGGAGGCGGAACACATGAAGATCTTCCAGCCGATGCTCTTCGTCGGCCTGGGCGGCACCGGCGGCCTCGTCGGCGCCGAGCTGGACCGGCGGCTGCGCGCCGAACTCTGCGGGCCGGACGGCACGGCGCTGACCGGCCTCGGCGCCATGGCCCCCTACCAGCTGCCGGACTGCCTGCAGTTCGTCTACGCCGACTTCAGCGAGACCGACCTGTCGAGGCTGCCGCACGCCTCCGCCGCCCCGGCGCTGCGCCCCGTCTTCAGCCGCACCTCGCGCTCCACCCACGACCTGCTGCCGAACTTCGACAGTTCACCCGACGTCACCAAGATGCTGCGGGCCAGCCTCCCCGACGAGACGGCCGCCTGGCTGCCGCCCCGCAACAACGAGCCGCGGGTCGTACCGCTGAAGAACGGCGCCGGCCAGCTGCCCACCGTCGGCCGCGCCGGGCTGTTCGGCACCCTCCGCGGCGGGCTGGACCCGGTCCTGGAACCGCTGATGCAGGCCATCGACGCGCTCGCCCGCTCCGGCGGGGTGCTCAGCCAGCTCGGCGGCGGCCCGGTCTCCGGCTGCGACGTCTTCGTGGCGTTCTCCGTCGCGGGCGGCACCGGCGCCGGGATCTTCCTGGACTACCTGTACCTGATCAACCACGCCTTCCGGGAGAAGGGCTTCGACGGCGTCAAGATCTACCCGCTGGTGGTGATGCCCTCCGCGTTCCCGGCGGCGAGCGGCGGCGGCCGGGAGGCGGAACTCAACTCGGCCCGCGCCCTGGTCGACCTCTTCCGCCTGGTCGACGAGCAGAACGCCCCGGTCGAGGGAGCCGAACTCGGCGACCTGGACGAGGACCTGACGCTGCGCGTGCGCTACCCGCACACCGCCCCGATCCGGCTGCGCACCGGCATCCTGCCGACGGCCTTCCTGTTCAACCGCACCGCCGGCATCCGGCCGGACGACCTGCGCCGCTCGATGGTGTCGCTGGTGATGTCGCTGATCGGCACCGAGCTCGGCGACGGTCGCACCGCCCGCACCCGGGCCGACGACGACTACCAGACCTTCGCCGCGAGCTTCATCAACCGCGGCACGCAGCGCGCCGCCACCGCGCCGTCCGGCATCGGCCGCCGCGGCGTCTCCACCAGCCTGGTCGCCTCGATGACCGCCCCGGTGGACGAACTGGCCTCGCTCGTCTCCGGCCGCATCCTGCGCGCCTCCGTCCAGCAGCTCGACGACCGCACGCACCGCCCGGGCCACTCCGCCGAGGAGCTGGTGAAGCAGATGTTCACCGACTCCGGCCTGGAGGAGCTCCTGCTGCGGCCCGCCCTGGAGATCCAGCCGCCGTCTCCCGAGCCGCGCGGCAGCTCGGCCATCGAGGCCGGGCTGGCCGCCCGGCTCGGCGACATGCAGTCCGAACTCGCCAACCTGGCCCGGCAGGTGGCGGTCCGCACGGCCGAGATGGCCAAGGACTTCGCGCCCCGCAGGGCGGTGGACCGGCTGCTGGCGAAGGTCGACCCGTTCACCGTGCAGCGGATCGTGCGGGGCGTGCCGCAGGACGGCAACGACCTCGCCCGCCTCGGCTTCCTCGGCCTGCTCGACCAGCGCACCCACACGCCCCCGCTGCCGCCGGGCACCCGGGAGCAGCCGCCGTCCGCCCCGAGGATCCGGCGCCGCATGGGCGGGCTCGCCCAGCCGCGCTGGGGCGACGACGAGGTCCAGGCCGTGCTGCGGGCCCAGGACGCCTGGTACCGCTGGCGCAGCCGGCAGCTGTGGCACGAGGGCTGGAAGAGCCAGCAGCAGCGCTGGGAGCCGACCGCCCGCGCGCTGGAGGCCGAGGTCGGCCGGCTCGCCACGGCCTTCCGCAACCACGCCCGGGACGAGCCGAGGGCGTTCGCCGAGCAGTCCCAGACGCTCTACGAGGACCGCACCGGCGTCTCCTACCTGCTGCCGCCGCAGCGCGACCTCAAGCACTTCTACGACGACCTGGTGACCCGCCTCACCGCGCGCGAGGGCCTGCCCGAGACCGAGGACGAGGCCGCGCTGCTGATGCGCCTGGTCGGCGGCGAGGAGTGGCGCTCCGCCAACGCGCTCAGCCGGCGCAACCCCGGCAACGCGGTCGGCGAGGTGAAGACTGCCGTGGAGGCGGGCGTCAAGCGGCTCTTCGCGGAGAGCGGGGAGCAGCTGGAGGAGCGCCCGCTGCTGCCCGCCATGGGGGTGCTGCTGGCCGCGGCGGCCGGGAGCACGGAGGACGCCGAGCAGGTCAGCAAGGAGGCGCTGGAGCAGTTCGGCCGCAAGCTGGCCGGGCTGCTGCCGGCCGGGTTCGTGCCCGAGGGCACCGGCCCGCTCAAGGCCCTGGTGACGTACCCGCGGGTGAAGTCCGCGGACGAGGTGGAGGACTTCCTGCGCAAGGCGCTGCGGCTGCCGAAGGACGCCCGGGCGGAGTTCCGGGGCGTCGAGACGCAGTCGATCACGGTCGTGCTGTTCCGCAGCGAGATGAGCCTCACCCAGGTGCCGGAGGCCCGCAAGATGCTGCGCCAGTGGGCCAAGGCGAAGGAGAACGAGCAGAGCGACGACGTCCTGCGCTGGCGCCAGCGGCTCGGCCACCGCGACGACTGGCTGGTCTCCACCGAGGCCGACCGCCGGCTCATCCTGCACCGGCTGCTCAGCCTGCTCTGGAACGGACAGGTGGACGTGCTGGAGGGGCCGGAGGACTCCCCGCACCTGATCCGGCTGCGGCTGTTCCGCGACCGCGGCGTGGACGTGCCGGGCGTGCGGCTGCGGCTCGGCGAGCAGCAGAACGGGGTCTCCAGCTGGGCCGAGCTGCTGCGCGCCTACGAGCGCTGGACGGTGCTGGACGACGAACGGACGGTCGAGGACTACTGCAGCCGGCTGATGGCGGCCCGCCCGGCGGGGCTGACCCGCTCCGCCAGCCGGCCGGACCCGCTGTTCGTCCGGCTGGTCGAGCAGATCGCCCCGCAGCAGCTGCGGATGCTCCGGTCCCGCCGGGAGATCGGCGGGGAGCGGGTCGACGGCTGGTTCCGCCCGCTCTGGCAGTTCTGGGCGGACACCCTGCCGGCCGCGCTGAAGCTGGAGTTCGGCGACCAGCGGGCCGTCCAGCCGAACCTGGAGACGCTGCTGGACGTCATCCAGCGCGGGGAGCTGTCCCCGCGCGCCGTCGAGGACACCGACGAGGACGCGTACGGCACCCGCGTCCCGCCGGTGCGGGAGGAGGACGACTTCGGCACCGCCCGACCGGCCGACCGGCCCGACGGCCGGGGCCGCGCGCGCGGCTGGGAGCCCGCCCCGAAGCGCACCGGCGGCGAGCGGGACCCGTACGACGACGACCGCCACGGCACCGCCGGCGGGGAGCGGGACCCGTACGAGGACCGGGCCGACCGCGCCGACCGGGCCGGCGCCGCGTACGAGTCGCGCACCGACCGGGCCGACCGCACCGACCGGGCCGACCGCTCCGGGGCCGCGTACGACGACGACTGGACGAAGCCCTCCCCCCGGCCGGCGGACCGGCGGGAGGGGCCCGCCCCGGACACCGGGTTCGTGGGACGCCCCGACCGGGACACCGGGTGGGACACCGACCACAGCGCCGACCGCAACGCCGACCGGTCCGCCGCCCGGGGCGAACCCCCGCGGGAGTTCCCCGACGAGCCGCGCTCCACCTCCTGGTGGGACGAGCCGGGCGAGCCGGGCACGGAGCGCCGGGGCGGTGAGCCCGCTTGAGCACTCCCCTGTCGCAGTCCGCGCCGGTCGTCCACCTCGATCTGCGCACCGCCGAACTCGCCGGCGAGGACCCTGCCGTGCTGCGGGCGGCCGTCTCGGCCCGGCTCGCGACGCAGGGCCTGGTCCAACCGCACGACCAGCGCTTCCTGGTGGTCGACACCCCCGCCGGGCTGGACGAGCACCGCACCCGGTTCGAGCAGATCATGGGCTACCGCACGCCCGGCCGGGTGCGGGTGCTCTGCCTCCTGGTCGGCGGGCTCCCGGCCCGCTCCGACGAGGACCTCCCGGCGGAGCGCCGGCTGGTGCGCCCCGCCACCCTGCGCGCCCCCGAGGCGGGCCTGCTCTGGGCCGGCGACCTCCAGGCCGGTCACGGCGCCGCCGACCAGGCCGGGCCCGCCGACCCGCAGGCCCTGGCCGTCCTGGTCGATGTCCTCGCGATGCCCGAACTGTTCGACGAGACACTGGAGTTGCTTGGCTCGCTGCCCGACGGCGTGGCCGCCCCGGCCCTGCGCGTCCTGGAGCACGGCCTCTCCCCCGAGGTCCGCGGCCAGGCCTGGAGCGAGGCGCTGCTCCGCTTCGCCGGCTCGCACACCTCCGGCCCGACCGTCCTGACCGGCGCCACGCTGCCCACCACCCTCGCCGGTCTGGTCGCCGGTTCCACCACCGGCACCCCGGGGCGGCCGGTCGACGGCGGCGAGACCTCCCGGGTGCGCCACGAGGTCGTCGACGCGCTGTCGGACGCCGAGGCCGAACTGGTCACCCTCGGCAGCCCGGCCGGGCTCGTCAACGGGGCCGGCCGCCGTGAGCTGGAGTCCGCGCTCGACCGGGCCCGGTCGGCGCTGGACCGCTACGGCAGTCTGATCGGCAAGGTGCTGCGCAGCGACGGCGGCACCGTCGGCGCGCAGTCCGCGGCCGAGTCCGCGACCAGGCTCGCCCGGCTGGGCGTCGCCGTGGATCCCGCCACCACCACCGGCGAGCAGATCGGCGAGAGCCTGCGCAGCCTCGCCCTCGGGCTGCTGCGCGACGGCCTGTCGCTGCGCTCGGTGGAGCAGCAGTTGTCGCTGCTCGCCGAGCAGGTGCAGCCGCTCTCCAACGCCCCGCGGATCGCCGAACTGGACCGGCTGCGGGAGGCCGCGCCACCCGACCGTCCGCTGCCGCCCGACCCGCCCGGCTCCGGCGTGCTGGCCCTGACCGGGCTGGCCGGCGCGCTCGGCGGGTTCTGGACCTGGCCGGCGCTGCCGGCCGCGCTCACCGTCCCGGTGCTGCTCGTGCTCGGCATGCTGCGGGCCGTCACCCGGCTGCCCGGCGGCCCGGGCCGGGCCTCCGACGCCGGCCGGTTCGGCGTGGCCGCCCTCCTCGGGGCCGCGGTGGCGGCCGCGGCCGCCGGCGCGGCCGGACTGCCGGTCTGGGCGGGCGCGCTCGGCCTGCCGGCCGGGCTCGGGCTCGGGGGCTGGCTGCTGCTGCGCACCTGGCACGACCACGCCCAGCGCTGGGGCCTGGAACGCGGTGTGACACCGCTGCAGGACGGACTGAACGGCCTGGACGAGCTCCTCGCCCGCGCCCTGCGCGAGTTCTGGGCCGTCGAGGAGCGCCGGTACTGCGCCGACGCGGCGCTGTCGGTGGTCGGGGTGCTCCGCGCCTCGGTCACCGCCGCCGAGGAGGAGGCCACCCGCGACCTCGGGGCCGACCCGCCCGAGGCCATGGCGGAGAGCGACGACGACTGGCTCGGCCGCACCGCCGACGACGAACCCGGGAACGACGCGTCCACCCCGTACGGGCGGGGCGACCACCACCAGGGCGACGAGCCGGCCGAACCGGACGAACCCGACGAGTACGACTGGACCAGCGTCCCCTCCGGAGGCGGCAGCGAGCGGCGGGAGGAGGCCCGGACGGCCGACCCCTTCCACCCGGCGGGGCCCCTGCCCGGCACCGCCGCCGCGGGCCCGCGCTGGCTGGAGCGCGGGGAGGCCAAGGGCGGTCCGGACCTGGTGCCGACCCTGGCCGGCGACCTCACGGACGCCACGCTGACCGCCCTGGAGCCCTACTGGGGCGCGGTCGAGCGCGGCCACGCCGGCGACGCCGCCCAGGAGCGGATCGCCGAGCGGGTGCGCGAGCTGCTCGCGGTGGCCCGTGACCACCTGCGGCGCAACGACGTCCTGCCCGCCCCGCCGTTCGCCGCGCCGCACCGGGCCCGCAGCGGCCCGGCCGGGCTGCTCGGCATCGACATCCGCCGGGCCGCCGACGCGGCCGGCCCCGACCAGGACGGCCAGGGCCTGCTGCAGCTGAACTCGGCCGAGCAGTTGGACCTGCTCAGCCGCAACCCCGACGCCGTCGCCCTGATCCGGTTCGCCCCGGAGGCCGCCCAGGACGGCTCCGGCAGGCACCGGACCTCGCCCGGCCGACCCGAGGTCCGGGACGTCCGGACGGCGGCCGGCCGCTACGCCGGGCAGCTGCGGCTCACCGCGCTGCGGGCCGGCGTCGTCGAGACCGTCCGGCAGCGGCACGTCTCGCTGCCCGAGGAGGAGGAGCAGTGGTGAGCACCACCGGGCCCGTCCGGCCGCGGAGCCCCGGCGACCCCGGCCGCCCCAAGGGCGTCGACCTGCCCTACCTGACGCCCGCCGGGCGACGCCTGCTCGCCACCGCGAGGTTCGGCCCCGACCCGACCGGGCCGGTGGTCCGCGACGCCCCCCTGATGCGGAACACCCTGCTCGACGGCGCGGTCAAGTGCGTGCAGGTCCGGGCGGCGGCGCCCCCCGGCACGGGGGTCACGGACGCCGCCCGCGACGCGCTCGACACCGAGGCGGCGACCGCCCTGCGGCTGCACCGCACGTTCGGGGACACCGAGTTCGCCCGGCTCTTCCCCGTGGTGATCGGCTACGACCTGGACGTCGCCGAGCCGTTCGTGCTCTACCGGCCGCCGCGCGGCACCCCGGCCGAGCGGCTGCACGGCCTCGCCGTCACCCAGCTGCGCACCGTCGAACGGGACCTCGTCGACGCCACCGCCCTGCTCGCCGAACTCGGCCTCGTCCACCACGGCATCACCCCCGCCGCCGTCCGCTGGGACGGCCGGGCCGTCCAGCTGTGGGGCCTGGACGCGGTGGCCCACACAGGGCGGCCGCGCACCCCGCGCGGCCCCGCGCCGTACGCCTCGCCGGAGGTGCGCGGCGGCACCGGGCACACCGACCCGCGGGACGCCCTCTGGAGCACCGCCCAGGTGATGTACCGCCTGGTCACCGGGCGGCCCGGCGACCCGGACCGGGAGCCCGCCGACCTCGCGGACCACCGCTCGCTCGCCCACACCATGCGGTCCTCCTTCGCCCCCCGCGCCGCCGACCGGCCCGCCCCGGCCGCGCTCCTCGGCCTGCTCGCGCCCGACCGGCGCCCGGGCGCGGGCCGCACCGCCGGCGGCGACGGCCTCGGCCGGCACCGCGCCGAGTTCGACCGGGCCGTCGCCCTCAAGCACCCCGGCGGCACCGGGCTGCCCGGGTACGCCGCGCTCCCCGGGTACGGCGCCCCGGCGGCCGCCGACCAGGACGCGACGGCCGGCCCGGACGGCGCGCCGTACGGGTACCCGGCCGCCGACCCCGGCGGCGTGCTCTGCCCCTACTGCCTGGAACCCATCCGGTTCGACCCGAACGCCCTCTACGTGCCCGACGCCGTCCAGGACCTCCAGCCCTACCGGTTCGCCGACCAGCAGAACCCGCGGGTGCTCGCCGACGAGCTGCGCGGCGCCTTCCAGCTCTGCGAGGGCGGTCCGGCGACGCCGCCGCACCACATCCCCGTCCCCTACCTGACCAACGGGCGTCCGCTGACCGTCGCCATGATCGGCCAGTCGAACACCGGGAAGAGCCACCTGCTGACCCAGATGATCGCCGAGATCGCCGACGACCGGCTGAAGCCCTACGGCGTCAGCTGGCAGTCCGTCAACCCGGAGCAGCACGCCAGCTTCCTCAACGACCGCGTGGTGCCGCTGCGCGACGGCAACGTGCTCGCCCACACCGCCGGGCTCGGCGCCGGCGACTCCGCCCGCTTCGTGGAGTCCCTGCTGATCACCGACGCGCGCGGCCGGGTCCGCCCGCTGGCCTTCTTCGACCTCGCCGGCGAGGACCTCCTGCGCACCGACGCGCTGCTGCGGTTCCTCCTCGGCATCGACGCCCTGGTCTTCGTCGTCGACCCCACCCTCGCCATGCCGCTGCCGCAGCTCGACGAGATCCGCACCGCGCTCGGCCTGCACGTCAACCGGGACGGGGACCCGGCGTTCGCCACCGCCCTGGACCGCATCCCCCGCAACGGCCCGTACCTCACCGTCCCCTCGGCGGTCGTGGTCGCCAAGGCCGACCTGCTGCGTTCCGAGCCCCCCGTGGACCGCTGGCTGACCGAGCCCGGCCACCTTCCGCTGAGCCGCCGACGGCTCTTTGAGGAGAGCCGCGACGTGTACGCGCTGCTGCACCGCCACGCCGGGAAGGCCTGGCTGCGCCCCTTCGACACCGCCCTGCACTGCACCCTGCACATCTCCTCGGCCACCGGCGGGCGGCAGGAGGACAGCCGCTACCCGCGCGGCGTCCGGGCACAGCGGGTGCTGGAGCCGCTGATCTCGCTGCTCGCCATGCACGGCATCATCGAGCTGGCCGACGGCCACGCCCCCGGGGAGGTGACCGGATGAGCGCCCCGGGCGCCACTGCCCCCGACAGCACCGTCGACCAGATCGTGTTCCGCTGGCAGGGCAATCTGGGGCGGCGCGGCGCGGGCATGGCCGCCGCCGCGTGGTCCTGCCCGCCGGAACGCGCCGAGGAGCTGGCCCGCGAGCTCGCCCCGCTGCTCAGGGTGGACGGCGCGCTGCGCCCCAGCCTGGTCCGGACGGTCACCAAGCGCGGCGAGGCGGCGGTCATCCGGCGGTGGCCGACCGCCGACCTGGGCGGGCGGCCCAACACCGCCTGCCACCTGCTGCTCGGCCACCAGGAGGTGCTCGGCGCCCGGCTCTCCCTGGCGCTGCGCGACTGGTCGTTCGGCACGAAGCGGTTCGCCGAGGAGGCCACCGACCGCTGCCCGCCCGTCTCCCGGGCCCTGCTGCGGGACAGCGCCGAACAGACCTGGGCCGACACGCCGGCCCGGATCGCCGGGGTGACCGACGCGCTCACCGTCGCCACCGCGGCCCTGCTGCGCCGTCCTCGGCACCGCCTCTCCCTGCGCAGCGACGCCCTGCCGGGCTGGCCCGAGCGGAACCCGTCCGCCGCGGTGATCAGCGGCCTGCACGAGATCTTCGGCCACACCTGGCTCCAGCAGCCGTGGACCTTCGCGACCTACGACGTGACGGACCGCCACGACCTCCTGGTCACCTGGGTCGCCGACTGGGCGACCGACTCCGGGCAGCAGCAGCCCCGCTCCCGGGTGGACCCGCGCCGCCCCGAGGCCGACCTCGCCCACGAGCTGGCGGCCCGCCTGGTCGAACGCTGTCTGGAGACCACCGGCCGCCGGGCGGCCGGTCTGCCCGAACTGACCGGCGAGCTGCGGGACGCCGCGACCTGGCCGGCCGAGGAGCGCCTGCGGCGCCTCGCCCGCACCCTCGGCGTCCGGGCGGCCAGACCGGATCCCGCCCCGGGCCCCGCCCCAGTCCCCGACCCGGACCCCGACCCGGACCCCGCCCCGGACCCCGACGACCAGCCCGTCTACGTCCCGCCCAAGCGCCCCGCCCCGCCGGCGGTGCCGCCCACCGAAGAACTGCGCCGGGCCCTGCTCCGGCCCGGCTCGACCAACGACCTGCTGCCCTACCTGCTACGGCTGACCGACGGCATCGGCGACCGGCCCCTGCTCGACATCCTGCGCGAGGAGGACCTCCCGGACCCGGCCACCCGCCGCCTGCTGCTCGTCCTCCACCGCCGCAGCCCCCAGCGGCACCCGGAGGACGAACACCGCCTCTGCGCGGAGGTCCTGGACCAGCGGCTCTACCTCTACCGCACCGACCGGGGCCGGCCCGACCCGTCCGCCGAGTCCACCACCGAACTCGCCCGCCGCGCCGCCTGGCTGTTCCAGTGGGCCGTCACCCCGCACGTCCGCGACCGGCGCCACGCACCGGCCCTCGACGCCCTGCTGAGCGCGCTCCTCTACGAGGGCACCGCGGTCGAACACGAGCTGCTGCGCCACCTCGTCCCACCCCCCGGTGCCAAGGCCGCACCCCCCGACCTCCCACCCGAACTGTGGCAACGCCTCCTCCACGAACTCCCCCCCGGCACCCTCACCCCACCCACCGACCCGCCACGCCCCTCCGCCCCACCCGACCCCCCACCACCCGACCGACGCCCCGCCCCGCCCCCGGTCCCGTCCCCACCCCGCCGGCCCCCTCCGCCCCCGCCCGACCCCCAGAGCCGGAACATCCTCATCCTCTGCGGCACCGTGGTCGGCCTGGCAGTCATCCTCGCGGCCGCGATCTACCTCATCCTCTGACCCACCCACACCCGGCCGGAGCCCCGTGCCGTCGCACCAAAGCCGGGGTGCGGCCCGACCCGGGCCGCACCCCGGACGAATCCGGCGCGGGATCCACAGGGCACACTCCGACGCTCACACGACCCCGCGTTGGCATCATGGCCGGCCCGGTGGCCGCCGCCGAGCGGCGGTCGGTACGGGACCGGAACCGCGCGAAGGGTCAGTCCTCACCCGTCGCCGGGCTCCAGGTTTCCGCTGCCCAAGCCCTCACGGGCGATGTCGGCGAGCTTCTGCGCGGCTTCGGCCACCCGTACGGCCTCCCGCTCCATGTCGAGCAGCGCACGAAACGAGGCGCCGTAGCGCCGCTGGACGGGAAGTTCGCGTTGGGGAATGCGGGCGCCCTTGACGTCGAGGCGGTAGGAGCCGCTCTGGGACGTGGAGCGGCGGACGTTGGAACCGGCGCGGAGGAACCCGTCGAGGTACTCGGGGTCGACCTGGCCGCCGACCACGCGGGGCTCGCCGTCCTGCAGTTCGACGAGACCGGCCCGGATGAGGTCGGAGACGGTGACGGTGGCTCCGTCCCACAGGTCCGCACCGTCGCCGCGGCGCAGCTCGGGCAGCCGGCTCTGCAGCCCCGCAAGGGCGTCGGCGAGGTCGGAACGTGCCTGTTCGTACTCGTGGGCGAGGTCGCGCCGGACAGTGGGCAGGTGCACGGCAGGGGTGAGGTCGACGACATCGTCGAGCAGATCGACCAGTGGAACATCGACGACCTGTGCGTCGGTCGGCCGCAGCGGGCCGCCGGGCTTGTTCTCGGTCAGGTCGATCAGGCGGACGCTGTCGGGACGCGGCTCGCCCTCCTCCGGCCGTCGCAGGGTCCAGAGGTGGATCGGCAGGACGTGACCGGAGGCGACCCCGCCGGGCAGGGCCACGACCTGGCGGACGATGCCGCGGCGGACAAGCTCGGCACGGATCCGCCGGCCGGCTTTCCGGTAGGCGACCGAGGCCGGCATCACCATGAGCACATGGCCGCCCGGTGCGGTGTGCGCGTACGCGTGCTGGAGCCAGGCGAGTTCGCCCTCCGCGCGGGACGGAGTGCCGAACTCCCACCGGTGGTCGAGCAGGAGCTCGTCCCGGCCCCAGTCCCCGGCGGCGACCGGTGGGTCACAGAGCACCAGGTCGGCGGCGAGCCCCGGGTGGCGGTCGGCCCGCAGGGAGTCGCCGTGCGCGATCCGGACATCACCGTAGTCGGCGAGCGAGGAGCGGGCGAGGACGATGTCCACCGCGTCGGCGTCACTGTCCTGGCCGATTCGGACGAGATCGCGGCCGGATCCGGGCGCGAGGAGCAGGGCCCCGATCCCGCATGCCGGATCGAACACGGTCGAGCCCGGCCGGGGTTCCGGAGCGAAGTGGCCGACCGCCTGGACGATGAGTGGGGAGGTGACCTGGTCGGACCCGGTACGACGGGCGGAGTCGGCCATCCGGTCGGTGAGCGCGCGCAGCGCGGTGTTCGGATCCGACTCCTCGGCGAACCGGTCCAGCAGGGCCCGCGCCGCGGCGGGCATCGGTTGGTCCACGTCCGCGGTGGCCGTCCTGGAGGAACGTAGCCGCGCCAGGTGCCTCGCCGCGGCGGCGACGGCGGCGACCGTGGCATCGCCGTAGGCGGCGCGCAGCGCCTGCCAGGTCTGGACCTCCAGGGAGACGTCCTGGTGCCGGTCGCGTCGACGTAGCCATTCCTGTACGGCGGGCCAGTCGAAGAGCGGGCTGGAAGCACTTCCGGCCGCGGCCGGCGGGAAGTCCTCGTAGCGCCGCCGCCAGTTGGAGACCGCGGCTCGGGTGACGCCTGCGAGGCGGGCGATCTCGGCACTGGTGACCAGCGTGGCCGGCTGTGTGTCGTGGGGGACCGGTCGGGGCACGGCTGGGTCTTCCATGGCCGCCACCGTACACGCAGCCGCCCACATTCACAGGGGGGCACTGGTGTGTTGACATCACTCACGCAATGATCCCTCTCTCCATCGGTGCCGATGGTGTGCGGAGCAGCTGGACTTCTCCGGATGCAAATAAGTTGACACAGTCAACGCATTCTTGATTGTGTGCACATGTCGTCCAGTAGGCTGGCGGCAGCAGGATGTCCGCCTGCCGCGCACGAGGCACGACGTACGACGAGACGAAACGCATCAGGCAGGGGAGCGCCAGTGGGTCTGGGGACGGTCGCGAACAGGTTCAGCGTTGTGGGGCCCGTCGGCCGCGGCAACATGGGTGAGGTCCACCGGGCGATCGACCTCGAAGCCCCGGAGGGCGCTGCGGGCCGGGAGGTCGCCCTGAAGACCATCCTGCGCAGCCGGACCGGCCTCGCGATCGACGCGTCCCAGGACAACAAGGACGTCGAACGGTTCCGCCGCGAGGTGGACATCATGCGCCGCCTCTCCCCCCGCCACCCCAATCTGACCCGGCTCGTCGCCGGAGGTGTGGACACTCCGGCCGGCGGCGGGAGCCTGCCGTACCTGGTGATGGAGCTGCTCGACGGGAGCCCGCTCGACGACCTGATCGAGGAGGAGCCCCAGCTCCCGGTCTCCTGGGCCGCCGCCATCGCCGCGCAGATCGCGGCGGGCCTGGCCTCGGCGCACGCGGCCGGCATCGTCCACCGTGATCTCAAGCCCGCCAACGTGATGCTCACCCACGACGGCACGGTCAAGATCCTCGACTTCGGCATGGGCCGGATCGTCGACGACCCCGACCGGACGCGGCTCACCAGCACCGGGGTGGGCGTCGGCACCGCCCGCTACATGGCTCCGGAGCAGTTCCGGGCCGAGCTGGTGACGGCACCCGCCGACCTGTACGCGCTGGGCTGCATCCTGTACGAGCTGCTGATCGGCAAGCCGCCCTTCGCCGCCACGACACCCTTCGGCCTCGCCGCGCAGCACCAGCACGACGCTCCGCCGTCGCTCACGGTCGTCCGCCCGGACCTTCCGCCCGAGCTGGTGCGGCTCGTCTCCCGGCTCCTGGAGAAGGACCAGGCCAACCGGCCGGAGAACGCCACCCTGGTCCGCGAGGCGCTGGTCCCGCTCGCCCTGGCCCCGGACGAGACCTCCGCTCTGCTCGCCCCGCACTGGACCGCGATGGACCCGGTCGAACGGCTGCGCGCCGACTTCCCCGAGCCCGCGCCGGCCGCCCCCGTGCCGGTCCCGCGCCCGCCGCGCCGGAGGTCGGACGCGATGGACGTCTTCGGCATCCACAAGACCCTGATCGACGAGTACGAGCGCTTCACCAAGGGTGCCGCCGTCGTCCGGGACAGCCGGATCGCCGGCTTCATCGAGGACGATCTGGCGGACAAGTCGCAGTGGCCCGCCCCGTGGCTCTCCCTCAATCCCTTCTTCGCGGACGGAGGCCAGGTCACCGACCTCGTCCGGGACGACATCCTCGACCCGAAGTGCGCCGAGATCTTCCAGGCGGACAAGAAGAAGACCTCCCCACGCCCCGACGGCCGGCCGCTCACCTTCCACCGCCATCAGCGCGAGGCGATCGACGCCGCGCAGGCCGGTGACTCCTACGTGCTCACCACGGGCACCGGCTCCGGCAAGTCCCTCTCCTACATCGTCCCGATCGTCGACCGGGTGCTCAAGGAGCGTGCGACCGAGCGGCCGGGCGCGCCCGGGCGGGTGCGCGCGATCGTCGTCTACCCGATGAACGCGCTCGCCAACTCCCAGCGCCAGGAGCTGAAGAAGTACCTGCGGTACGGATTCGGCAAGGGCAACGAGCCGGTCACCTTCGCCCGCTACACCGGCCAGGAGAGCGAGGAGCAGCGCGCGGAACTGCGCAAGAACCCCCCGGACATCCTGCTCACCAACTACGTGATGCTGGAGCTGATGCTCACCCGGCCCGACGACCGGACGAGCCTGATCCGCATGGCCGAGGGCCTCCAGTTCCTGGTCTTCGACGAGCTGCACACCTACCGCGGCCGACAGGGCGCCGACGTCGCCCTGCTGATCCGCCGGGTCCGCGAGGCCTGCCGGGTCTCAAGCACGCTCCAGTGCATCGGCACGTCCGCGACCATGTCGACGGAGGGCAGCTGGGAGGACCAGCGGCGGGAGGTCGCCAAGGTCGCCGGCCGGCTCTTCGGCACGACCGTGCTGCCGGGGCGGGTGATCGGCGAGACGCTCGTCCGCGCCACCGAGGAGCCGCCCGCGACCGTCCCGGCGGAGCGGCTGCGAGCCGTCGCCGCACCCCGCGGGTACGAGGCACTGACCAAGGACCCGTTGGCCCGCTGGATCGAGTCACGGTTCGGGTTGGAGCGCGAGGACGGGACCGGCCGTCTGCGCCGCCGTCCCCCCGGCAAGATCGAGGAAGCGGCGGCCGAACTCACCGCGGTGTCCGGGATCCCGGAGGAAACCGTCCGGGAGGCGATCAGGGCGACGCTGGAGGCCGGCTCGCAGGCCAAGCACCCGGTGACCGAACGGCCGCTGTTCGCGTTCCGCCTGCACCAGTTCCTGTCCAAGGGCGACACCGTCTACACCACTCTGGAGGACCCGCTCACCCGCCCGCTGACCCGCACCTACCAGCTGGAGCTGGCCGCCGGCAGCGGGGGCGCCGGCCGGCCGCTCTTCCCGCTGGCGTTCTGCCGCGAGTGCGGCCAGGAGTACGTCACGGTGTGGCGCACCACCGAGGACGGCGCGGTCCGCTACGAGCCCCGGCGCGACACCTCCGCTTCCGGCGGTCGCGCGGGCGAGGGCTACCTCTACATCGGCGTGCCGGGCGAGGACTACGAGTGGCCGGCCGATCCGCAGCGCGCGGTCGACGACCGCCGGCTCCCCGAGTCGTGGCTGGAGCCGGACGCCAACGGCGCCACCGTGGTGAAGAAGTCCTACCGGCCGCGGGTCCCGCAGCGCGTCGTCGTCGACCCGCACGGCGGCGAGTCGGGCGAGGGTGTGGTCGCGGCGTTCGTGCCCGCCCCGTTCCTGTTCTGCCTGCACTGCCAGATCTCCTACGAGCAGACCCGCGGCCGGGACTTCGCGAAGCTGGCGACCCTCGACCAGGAGGGCCGCTCCTCGGCGACGTCCGTGATCTCCGCGTCCATCGTGAAGTCGCTGCGCGCCGTGCCGGAGGAGATCCTCTCCGTGGAGGCCCGCAAGCTGCTCACCTTCGTCGACAACCGGCAGGACGCCTCCCTCCAGGCCGGCCACTTCAACGACTTCGCCCAGGTCACCCAGTTGCGCGGGGCCCTGTACCGGGCCGCGCTGCAGGCCGGGGAGGAGGGGCTGCGCCACGACGACCTCGCGCAGGCGGTCACCGACGTCATGGGGCTCGCCCCGCGCGAGTACACCGGCAATCCGGACATGGCGCCCGGGCTGGAGCGGCGGGCCACCAAGACCTTCCGCGACGTCGTCGGCTACCGCCTCTACCGGGACTTGGAACGCGGCTGGCGCATCACCATGCCCAACCTGGAGCAGACCGGCCTGCTCCGCATCGACTACGAGGACCTCGACTGGATCGCCGCGCACCAGGAGGACTGGAACGGGGCGCACGAGACCCTGCGCGAGGCCGAGCCGGCCCTGCGCGCCGAGGTGGCCCGCGCCCTGCTCGACTACCTGCGCCGGGCCCTCGCCATCGACGTCCAGTACTTCCGCGACGACTTCGACAGCCTGCAGCGCGCCAGCGAGGAGCGGCTGACCGGCCCCTGGGTGCTGGCGGAGAGCGACAAGCCCGGCATCGGCACCGCCTACCCGACCGCGTCCAAGCCGGGCATGGAGCGCACCGCGCTGTTCCTGTCCGCACGCGGCAAGTTCGGCAAGTACCTCAAGCGCACGGCGCCGGCGTTCCGCGCCCTCGACGTGACCGGGCTCCAGAAGGTCATCGAGGACCTGCTGAAGGTGCTCTGCGCGAAGGAGCTCGTACGCGAGGTGGAGGTCGTTCCCGAGACCTCCGGCCCGGTCTTCCGGCGTCGCCCCGCCGAGAAGCGGACCGGCTACCGGGTGTCCGCGGCCGCGCTGGTCTGGCGGGCGGGTACCGGTGAGACGGGAGCCATCGACCCGCTGACCCGCACCTACAGCAGGGGTGAGGGTCCGCGCGTCAACCCCTTCTTCCGCCGCCTCTACCAGGACGCGGCAGCCGGCCTCGCCGGGCTGTTCGCCCGCGAGCACACCGCACAGGTCACCCCGGAGGAGCGCGAGCAGCGCGAGAAGGACTTCCGCACCGCCGCCCTGCCGCTGCTGTACTGCTCGCCCACGATGGAGCTGGGCGTGGACATCTCCTCGCTCAACGCCGTCATGATGCGCAACGTGCCGCCCACGCCCGCCAACTACGCCCAGCGCTCGGGCCGGGCCGGCCGGTCCGGGCAGCCCGCGCTGGTCACCACCTACTGCGCGACGGGCAACAGCCACGACCAGTACTACTTCCGCCACTCGCAGGCGATGGTCGCCGGGCAGGTCGCCCCGCCGCGCCTGGACCTGGCCAACGAGGACCTTGTCCGCTCCCACCTGCAAGGGATCTGGCTGGCCGAAACGGCCATGCGGCTGGGCCGCGCCGTCCCGGACGTCATCGACGTCACCTACGACCCCGACGGGGTGGAACGCCCCGACCCCGAGATGCCGCTGCCGCTGCGCCCCGACATCCGCGACCAGTCCCTCGACGAGGACGCCCGGCTCCGGACCGTCGCGGCCGCCCGGACCGTGCTCTCACCGCTGATCGCCGACTTCGCGGACACCACCTGGTGGTACGACACCTGGATCGAGGACCAGGTCACGAAGGCTCCCGCCACCTTCGACGAAGCGTTCGAACGGTGGCGGGAGCTGTTCCGCGCCGCCGTGCTCGACCAGTACGAGCAGAACCGGCGGGTCGTCGACACCACCCTGAGCAACGGCGAACAGTCGCGCGCCCGTTCGCGCCGCCGCGAGGCCGAGACGCAGCGCGACCTGCTGCTGAACCGCTCCACCGACGCCAAGTCGGTCATGAGCGACTTCAACCCGTACCGCTACCTCGCCTCCGAGGGCTTCCTGCCCGGCTACAGTTTCCCGCGCCTGCCGCTGGCCGCCTACATCCCGCGTTCCGGCAGCCGCCGCAACAGCGACGGCGACTACCTCCAGCGCCCGCGCTTCCTGGCGATCCGCGAGTTCGGCCCCGGCGCGCTGATCTACCACGAAGGTGCCCGGTACCAGGTCACCCGGATCCAGCTCCCGCCGGACGCCTCCGGCGACTTGGCGACGGCCGAGTCCAGGCGCTGCGGCGACTGCGGCTACCACCACGAGGTGCAGGTCGGCAGCAACCGCTGCGAGATGTGCAAGGAGCCGCTGCCCACCAAGCGCAGCAACCTGCTGCAGCTGCACACCGTGTACACCACCCCCCGCGAGCGGATCTCCTCGGACGAGGAGGAGCGGCGCCGGGCCGGCTTCCGCCTGGAGACGTCCTACGCGTTCCAGGACCACGGCATCCGCAAGGGCCGTCTCACCTCGCACGTCAGCGACGCCGACCACACCCCGGTCCTCACCCTGGACTATGGCGACTCCGCCACCGTCCGCATCACCAACCTGGGCCGGGTCCGCGACAAGGAGAACGAGCCGGACGGCTACTGGCTCGACCTCGGCGACGGCCGCTGGCTCAACGACAAGGCCGCGGCGGACGCCATCGAGGGCACCGGCATGCCGGTCGCCGACGAGGACGGCAACGAGAAGCGCCGCAAGAAGCGGGTCCTGCCCTACGTCCAGGACCGGCGGAACATCCTCGTCGTCACCCTCGACGAGGCCCTGCCCGAGCCGATCGCACTGTCGTTCATGTACGCGCTGGAGCGGGGCATCGAGGCCGCCTTCGAGCTGGAGGACGCCGAACTGACCGCCGAACTCCTGCCGCCGGACGACGGACCGCGCCGCCGGATCCTCTTCACCGAGGCGGCGGAGGGCGGCGCCGGTGTACTGCGCCGGCTCCAGCACGACCGCCACGCGCTCGCCAAGGCCGCCCGCACCGCCCTGGACATCTGCCACTTCGACGAGCACGGCGTCGACCGGGGCGGCCCGGAGGAGGGCCGGGAGTGCGCCCGCGGCTGCTACGAGTGCCTCCTGACGTACGGGAACCAGACCCACCACCAGAAGCTCAGCCGGCACGCGGCCGGTCCGCTGCTGCTGCGGCTCGCGACCGCCGAGACCGAGCGGACCGCTCGCGGGGAGTCGCGCACCGAGCAGTTCCACCGCCTGGCGGCCGATCGGTCGGCTGCTGACACGGACAGCGGCGCGGACGGCAGCGCCGAGCCGTCGGCGACCGTCGCTCCGCCGATGGCCGTCACACCGATGGAAGCCGACCTCGCCGGGCTGGTCGCGGCCGGTGACCTCCTCGGCTGGCTCAAGGCCAAGGGACACCGTCTGCCGGACGAGGTGACGGCCTTCGTCCCGGAGGCCGCGGCCCGCCCCGACCTGATCTTCCGCGTCGACGGCGGCAGCGTGGCCGTGTTCGTCGACGGTCCCTTCCACAGCGACGACGCCACCCGCGACGCCGACGCGGTGGGCCGGCTGGAGGACAACGGGTGGGACGTCCTGCGATTCCCCGCCGGGGCGGACTGGGACACTCTCGTCGAGAAGAACGCCGGCTACTTCCGCACCCGCTGACCCACCCCTGCCGGCAACCCCGGCGTCGAAGCCACTGATCGAAGACAACTGAGGAACCGAGACACTTCATGAGCCCCACGTACACGGCCGGCTCGCTGGTGACCGCCCGCGGCCGGGAATGGGTGGTGCTGCCCGAGAGCGCCGCCGACCTGCTCGTACTGCGCCCGCTGGGCGGCAGCGACGACGACATCGCCGCCGTCTTCCCGGCCTTCGAGAATGTCGAGCAGGCCGTGTTCGCCGACCCGGGCGCGGACGATCTGGGCGACCAGTACGCCGCCGGTCTGCTGCGCACCGCGCTGCGCATCGGATTCCGCTCCGGCGCCGGGCCGTTCCGCTCGCTCGCCTCCATCGCGGTCGAGCCGCGCGCCTACCAGCTGGTGCCACTGCTCATGGCGCTGCGCCAGCGCACCGTCCGGCTGCTGGTCTCGGACGACGTGGGCATCGGCAAGACGATCGAAGCCGGGCTCATCGCCAAGGAACTGCTGGCCCAGGGCGAGGCGAGCCGGCTGGCCGTGCTCTGCTCCCCCGCGCTGGCCGAACAGTGGCAGGGCGAGCTGCGGGAGAAGTTCGGCATCGACGCCGAACTGGTGCTCTCCTCCACGGTCTCCCGGCTGGAGCGCGATCTGGAGCTCGGCCAGTCGCTCTTCAAGAAGCACCCGTACACGATCATCTCCACCGACTTCATCAAGTCCACCCGCCACCGTGAGGACTTCGTCCGCCACTGCCCCGACCTGGTCATCGTCGACGAGGCGCACACCTGCGTCGCCGCCGACGACGCCCACGCCGGCACCAAGTCCGGCGCCAACCAGCTCCGCTACGAGCTGCTGCAGCGCGTGGCCGCCGACCCCGAGCGGCACCTGCTGCTGCTCACCGCGACCCCGCACTCCGGCAAGGAGTCCGCGTTCCGCAACCTGCTCGGCCTGGTCAAACCCGAGCTGGCCGAGCTGGACCTGGACAACCCGGCCGGCCGGGCCCGGCTCGCCGAGCACTTCATCGCCCGCAAGCGCGCGGACGTCCGCAGCTACCTCACCAAGGAGGACGGCCTCGCCGACGACTCGCTCGCCGAGCGCACCGCCTTCCCCTCCGACCGCTGGACGAAGGACGAGCCGTACAAGCTCGCCCCCGGCTACCGGGCACTGCTCGACGACGCGATCGCCTACGCGGGCGACCGCGTCCGGGCCGCCGGCAGCGAGGGCAAGCGCGAGGCACGGATCGCCTGGTGGTCGGTGATCGCGCTGCTGCGCTCGATGGTCTCCTCCCCCCGGGCCGCCGCCCAGACGCTGCGGACCCGCTCGGCCTCCGCCACCGCACGGACCGCCCAGGAGGCGGACGTGCTGGGCGCGCCGCTGAACAGCGACGCCGCCGACAGCGACACCCTCGAAGGCCTGGACGTCGCCCCCGGCGCCGGTGAGACCGAGGACGCCGGCGCCCGGCTGCTCGAACTGGCCGAGCGGGCCAAGGCCCTGGAGGGCACGCAGCAGGACGCGAAGCTGAAGGCGCTGGTCAAGCACCTCAAGTCGCTCCTCGCGGACGGCTACCACCCGATCGTCTTCTGCCGCTACATCCCGACCGCCGAGTACCTCGCCGAGGAGCTGTCCGGAGCCCTCGGCCGCAAGGCGAAGGTGGCCGCCGTCACCGGCACCATCTCCCCGCAGCAGCGACTGGAGCGCATCGAGGAACTCGCCGCCGAGGACGCCGACGACCCGGCCACCCGCCGCGTGCTGATCGCCACCGACTGCCTCTCGGAGGGCGTCAACCTCCAGCACCACTTCGACGCCGTCGTCCACTACGACCTGGCCTGGAACCCGACCCGCCACGACCAGCGCGAAGGCCGCGTCGACCGGTACGGGCAGAAGCGCGACCAGGTCCGCGTCATCACCATGTTCGGCGAGGACAACGGCATCGACGGCAAGGTGCTGGAGGTGCTGTTCGCCAAGCACCGGCAGATCCAGAAGGACCTCGGCATCTCCGTGTCCGTACCCGACGAGACCGCGTCCGGCGTCACCGACGCCATCGTCGAGTGGCTGCTGCTCCACGGCCGGCAGGGCGTCCAGGACAGCCTGTTCGACATGCCTGCCGCCCAGCAGTCCTTCGACAAGGCCGAACGGGAGTGGAACTCCGCCGCCGAACGCGAGAAGACCTCCCGCTCCAAGTACGCCCAGCGGTCCATCCACCCCGAGGAGGTCGCCCGCGAGGTCGCCGCCGTCCGGGCGGCGCTCGGTGGGGCGGAGGAGGTCCGCGAGTTCACGCTCGCCGCGCTGCACGGACTGGACGCGCTGGTCCGCGACCCCCGGGACGGCACCGGCGACTTCACCGCGCAGGTCGGCGGCACCCCGGCCGGGCTGCGCGATGCGCTCGCCGCCACCCTCGGCGGGCGCATCGTCGAGGAGGACCGCCAGATCCCGTTCCGCACCGATCCGGCGATCGCGCGCGGCGAGGCGGCCCTCGTCCGCACCGACCCGGCCGTCGCAGCGGTCGCCTCCTACGTCCTCGACTCCGCCCTCGACGCCAACACCCCCGGCCCCCGGCCGGCCCGTCGGTGCGGCGTACTCACCACGGACGCGGTGAGTGTCCGCACCACGCTGCTGCTCGTCCGGTACCGCTTCCACCTCACCCTGCCCTCGCGCACGGGCGAGAAGCAGGTGGTCGCTGAGGACGCGCGGCTGCTCGCCTTCGAGGGCATGCCGGCCCGGGCCCGCTGGCTCGACGACCAAGCCGCGGCCGAGCTGCTGTCGGCGCGCGCCTCGGACAACACCAACCCGCAGCTGGCCCGCAACCAGATCGTCCGGACGCTGGACGGCAAGGACGAACTGACGGACCACCTGAAGGAGTACGGCAAGCACCTCGCCGCCGAACTCGACGCCTCGCACCGGCGGGTCCGCAAGGCCGGCGACGAGATCGTCCGCGGCCTGAAGGTCGTCCCCCAGGAGGACGCCGACATCCTCGGCGCGTACGTCTACCTGCCCGCCACCCCGGCGCCCGCCGCCGCCCCGTCCGCTGGAGCCGTCGCCTGATGTCCGCCGCCACCCGCACCGCCCAGGTCTTCACCGCCGTGACCACCGTCGGCGGCCTGCTGCCCACCGACATGCTGCTGCGCATCGCCGAGGCCAGGAACCTGCCGGGCACCAAGCCCGCCGACTACGGTCTGCCCGCCTCGGTGCCGGTGCGGGACGAGGCCGAGCGGGCCTGGGAGTACCTGAAGCCGCTCTGGCGCGAGCTGCGTACGGCCCTGCCCTCGGACCCGATCACGGGCACACCGGCCGCCGACCCGACGGGGCGGGCGGGGACGGACTGGCTGGCGCAGCTGTTCCGCAAGCTCGACTTCGGCGCGCTGACGCCGGTTGGTGCGGAGGGCATCGTCGCCGACTCCGACGGCGGGCAGCGGTTCCCGGTCAGCCACCGGCACGGCCCGGCTCTGATCCACCAGATCCCGTGGAACCAGGAGTTGGACACGCGGGCCGCGGCGGGGCAGATGCCGGCGCAGTCCATGCTCCAGGACTGCCTCAACCGCACCGAGGCCCACCAGTGGGCCCTACTCACCAATGGTCGCCGCCTGCGGTTGCTGCGCGACTCGTCGTCCTTTGCGACTGCTGCGTACGTCGAGTTCGACCTGGAGGCATTGTTCGACGGCGAGCTGTTCAGCGAGTTCGTGCTGCTGTACTGCGTACTGCACGCCTCCCGGTTCGCGGTGGCGGAGGGGACGGCGGCTTCGGGGTGCTGGCTGGAGAAATGGCGGACGGTCGCCATCGAATCCGGCAGCCGGGCGCTCGACCACTTTCGTGACGGCGTCCAGGCGGCCCTCACCGCCCTCGGAACTGGGTTCCTGAGCCACCCACAGAATCACAAGCTCCGCGAGCATCTGGACGTCCAGGCCATGCAGACGGCGCTGCTACGTCTCGTCTACCGGATGATCTTCCTCTTCGTCGCCGAGGACCGGGGCGCCCTGCTGGATCCCGAGGCGAGCGTACAGATCCGCGAACGCTTCGCCCGCTACTTCTCCACGGCCCGGCTCCGCCGCAAGGCCCTGCTTCGCCTGGGCACCGCCCACGACGACCAGTACCGCGTCCTGGAGCTGTTGATCAACGCGCTGAGTTCCGAGGAGGGCCTCCCCGAGCTGGGCCTGAAAGGGCTCGGCGGCCTGTTCAACGACACACCGGCCGACGAACCCTTGCGCGACGCGCGGCTGGCCAACCGCCACCTTTTCGAGGCGGTCAAGCATCTGGCCCGGGTGCGTGACGCGGGCTCCGCGCGTTGGCGTCCAGTCGACTACCTGCACATGGGCGCCGAGGAACTGGGCTCGGTGTACGAGGCCCTGTTGGAACTCGTCCCGAAGCACAGCGCCGCCGACCGCACCTTCGAACTGGTCGACCGCATCGGCAACGACCGCAAGAAGACCGGCAGCTACTACACGCCAGCCGCACTCACCGAAACCCTGCTCGACTCAACGCTTAACCCGGTGATAGACAATGCCGTCAAGCGCGGAGAGCAGCGCGCGAACGCCGAGGGCCGTACAGACCCGGCCGACACAATCGTTGCAGAACTCCTCTCCCTGACGGTCTGCGACCCAGCATGCGGATCGGGCCACTTCCTCGTCGCGGCTGCCCGCCGTATCGCCAAGCGTGTCGCCGCAGTCCGCGAGCGCAACCCCGAACCCACGACCGACGCCGTACGCCATGCCCTGCATGAGGTCGTCGAGCGCTGCGTGTACGGCGTGGACCTTAACCCCCTGGCAGTCGAACTCGCCAAGGTTTCGCTATGGTTGGAGGCCATGGAGCCGGGTCGACCCCTCGGCTTCCTCGACTCGCACATCAAGCATGGCAACGGCCTGATCGGGGCGACCCCAGCGCTGATGCGGGACGGCATCCCGGACAAGGCGTTCAAGAAGACCGAGGGCGACGACGATGCCTGGGCAACCTCGCTGCTCAAGCGGAACTCGCTCGAGCGCGGGCATCAGGGCGAACTGTTCGAGGTCGAGACAGAGACGAAGGTTGCCAACGCCTCCTTCGCCCGCGGGCTGCGGCGGATCACTGCGGCCCCGGCCGCCGACCTTTCCGACATCCGCCGCAAGGAAGAGGCTTACCAGGAATGGTCAACCTCGACCGCGTACTTGCGCGCCTTGCACTTGGCGGACGCCTGGTGCGCGGCTTTCGTCTGGGTCAAGCACGAGGACGCACCGCCGGCCATCACTCACAAGGTGTTCCGCAGTCTTGAGGACCCCGAGGGCGACGCGGCACCGCAGTCGACGCATGACGAGATCATTCACCTGCGGAACCAGTACACCTTCTTCCACTGGCACCTGGAGTTTCCGGAGATCTTCACCGTCCCGGAGATCGGCGACACACAGAAAGACGTAGGTGCGGTCGACCCGGTGTCGGGCTGGGCCGGCGGATTCTCTTGTGTGGTGGGAAATCCACCATGGGACAAGGTCGACTTCGAGGACAAGAAGTACTTCAGCGTAGTCAACCCCGAGATCGCGGAGATCGCGGGAACTGCCCGTCGGACCCGCATCGTCGAGTGGGAGCAGGAAAACCCGGAAGCTAGCATGCGGTACCGGGAGGCGCGGCGCGCGGTCAAGGGGACGTTCCATTTCGCAGGAGACTCAGATGTTTTCCCGCTGTGCGCAAAGGGACTGACGGTCAAGGGCGTTAACTCGCTTCAGACTGACACGCTGTTTGCCGAACGGATGGCGAGCGTGGTTGCAGCCAATGGCAGGTTCGGCCTAATCCTTCCTACGGCGGTCGCCACTGGTGCGAGCTCCCAGTACCTTTTTGGTGACTTCACACGGCGGGGAGCTCTGGCGTCGCTGTACGACTTCGAGAACCGTCGCCCGAAGTCGCCAGCGCTGCCCACGGGCGGCAAGTGGTTCGAGAGCGTCGACTCTCGCTACAAGTTTTGCTTGTTCTCCCTTACCGGCCGCGCCGCGCGGGCGGATACCAGCCGCGTCGGTTTCTTCCTGTCCGACGTTACGGACCTGGAAGACGCCGATCGAGTTTTCGTCCTCGACCCGGAAGACTTGGCCCGGATCAACCCGAACACAGGCACCCTCCCGGTGTTTCGGACACAACGCGACGCAGACATCACAGCCAATATCTACCGTCGCGTGCCGGTGCTATGGAACGAGGGGCGTAGGAACGGCAACCCGTGGGGTATGAGCTTCAAACGTCTCTTCGACATGACTGACGACTCCGACCTCTTCCGCAGCCGTGAGCGGCTCGAAGCCGATGGGTGGGAGCTGCGAGGCAATGTCTTCGAGCGGGACGGAGCACTGATGCTTCCCCTGTATGAGGCAAAGATGGTCGACTTCTTCAACCATCGTGCCGCCGACGTCATCAAGAGCCCAACTGCTGTCAACCGCCAGAATCAGCCCAAATACCTGTCTACCGAAGCGCATCAGGACCCCGCGCGACTTGCCTTGCCCCTCAACTGGATCCAGCAGGACGGAACTATCCCCACACGACGCAACAACAAGGACGTTAAGGTCAAGGGGATCGAACTGCGTCTAGCCGAGGAAAAATGGGACCACAGGTGGCTCTGCGGCTGGTGCGATGTCACCGCCTCAACCAACGAGCGAACAGCCATTCCCGCCTTTCTTCCAAGAACAGCCGTTGGCCATAAGTTCCCCCTGATGATGCCCCGTGTTACCCCCCGATTGGTGGCCTCGTTGATCGCCACTCAGTCATCCCTAATCTTCGACTTCATCAGCCGCCAAAAAATTGGCGGCACCAGCATGGGGCTCTTCGTCTGGAAACAGCTACCTGTCCCTACTCCCGATAATCTCGAACGTCACGTTCCCTCCCTTCTCTCCCGCGTTCTCGAACTCGTCTACACCGCCTACGACATGGTTCCACTTGCCCGCGACTTGGGTGATGAGGGCGAACCGTTCCGGTGGGACGAGAACCGCCGTGCTCAGCTGCGCGGCGAACTGGACGCGTATTTCTTCCACCTATACGGAATCTCCCGCGAGGACACCGACTACATCCTGGAGTCATTCCAGACGGAGTCGGGGGGCCTGAAGAACAACGAGATCGCCAAATACGGCGAGTACCGCACCAAGCGCCTGGTCCTCGCCGAGTACGACCGGATGGCCGCCGCCGGGCTGACGCTGGAGAACCCGCTCATCGAAGGCGAGGCCGGCACCTACCGGTCCACGCTCAATCCGCCGCCGGGGCAGGGGCCCCGCCACCCCGCGGCTGACGCGTAACCGCGAGCGACCCTGCCCGCCTGGCGTTGTTCACCAGGCGGGCAGGTGACGTCCGCGCCCTACGCCGCCGGGACGCCCCGCAGGAGCATGGGCAGGTGGGCGCCCCGCCCGAGAGCATCCAGCGCGTGTTCCACCCGACGGTGCTGGTCGGCCTCCATCACGTCGGCGAACTCGGCGCGGTGGACCCAGCGGAGTTCGACAATCTCCGCCGGTGGCCGGTGGCGTCTGACGATCTCCTCCTGGGTCGGGACGAGTCGGCCGCCCCAGTAGACGAGGTTCATGCCCTCGGGCAGGAGCTGCATGGTCACGTAGTCCACGGCCAGGACGCGGGCCAGCGGCAGGACGAGGCCCGTCTCCGTCTCGATGTGTCGCCGGGCGGCGAGGTGCGGGAGTTCGTTGCGTTCGGCACTGCCTCCGGGGAGCAGCAGGCCTTCCTTGTAGGTGGTGCCGATCAGGAGGACGGCGCCGTCCCGGTTGAGGATGAGGGCCTGGTGGCCGAGTCGCCGGCCGGGCGGGTCGGTCAGGAGACTGGGCAGCGTGAACATCGTGATGCCTCCAAGGGGATGAGCGGTGCGCAGCCGTGCACCAGCGAGCGAGAGGTGCGAGGGGAGAGAACCGCGGGATCAGGCTCCCGAGATCGGGAGGGCGCCGATTGCTCCGGCCGCGAAGACGAGGCCGACGACCAGGAGCCACGGACCGGCGGGCCCGCTGCGGAGCGGCCAGCCGACCGCGAGGGCCACGAGAGCACTGAGCACGACGACGATCCCTTACAACAGCGGTGCCATGAAACCGGGTCGGGGCGTCACGCGACCTCTCCGACCGAGCCCGCCGTACGCGGCCGGCTCGAGTGCTGCACGGTGACGAAGCGGGGGGCGTCCAGTCGCTGGACGTTCCCGGGTCTGGTGGTCCACTCGCAGCCGCCGCCCTCGGCGCGGAGGTAGTAGAGCCCGGCGAGACAGTCCATGTAGACGCCCTCGGCCAGCCCTCCGTCGGATCCTCGCTTGGCCAAGTCGCGCGCGATCTCCCCGATTTGGGGCTGGTAGGCGGGGCTCGACTTCTTTCGCGGCATGACAGCCGCTCCCTTCTGTAGTCGATTCACTACCCAGGGCGACTTACTGTGTCGTACAGTCAGAGCAGTCTTCAACGTGTCAGACCTGCTCGAAGAGTAAGGAAGCTGGTCCGTGAACAAGGTTGAGCTGGATCCCGAGTCGTCGCCCGCAGCAGCATTCGGCGCCTTTCTCCGCAGTTCACGTGAGGCGCGGGGGTGGACCCAGGACGAACTCTCAAGCGCGACGGGCTACTCGGCGACGCACGTATCAGCCGTAGAAACCGGTCGACGTCCCCCAACCCGTCGACTGGCGCAGCAACTTGACTTGGCTTTCGGCACCGACGGCGTGTTCAAGCGTCACGCCGGTGACGTGAAGTACACGGCGCTCCTCGAAGGATTCCCGGAGTACGTTGCCCATGAGCGCCGCGCCGTCGAGCTCAGGCTCTTCACACTCGGCATCGTGCCAGGCCTGCTCCAGACCATGGAGTACGCAACAGCCGTCGCCGCTGGGGCAGTGCGCCGAGGCAGCATCACCTCGGAGCAGGCCGACGAGCGCGTCAAGGTCCTTGCCGGTCGACAGGCCCAACTGCGCCGCGAGTCACCACCACTGGTGCACGTGGTCATGGACGAGAGCTGTATCCGCAGGCCGGTCGGCGGCCCGTCGGTCATGGCCGGCCAGCTGGACCACCTGGTCGCGTTCGCCGAGCTGCCGCACACCGTCGTTCAGCTGGCGCCGTACGCCATAGGCGAGGATCGGGCGTTCGACCTCCCGGTGAACGTATTGACGCTCCCGAATCGCTCCTTGATGTCCTACGCGGAGTCCGCCCAGCAAGGTCACCTTGAGCGGGACAGCGACGCAGTGCTCCCGGTATTGACGGCCTACTATCAGCTGCAGGCCCTCGCCCTTTCCCAGGCTGAGTCCGTGGCCGTGATCCGCCAGCTAAGGAAGGAACTACCGTGACCACCGATCCCCAGTGGTTCAAGTCCTCGTACAGCAGCAACGGCGGCGACTGCATCGAGGTCGCGCGGAACTTCGCCGCCGACGACTTCGTCCCCGTCCGTGACTCCAAGGACCCCCAGGGCCCCGCCCTCGTCTTCCCGGCCACCGCGTTCGTAGCCTTCGTCGCGGCGGTCCAGGCCGGCGAGTTCGGCGAGGTCTGACAGTCCGAGCACAGCCCCCGCTCCGTTCGGAGCGGGGGCTTCCTGCTGCCCGGCGGGCGAACAGGGGTAGGGACGGGCGAGTAATTAACAGCACAGCCAAGCCCAGCTTGTTAACATTGCCAACAGAGTTCACTGCTACTCTGGTTAACACCTCGCCTCCCGACCAGCGATCGGCGGTTCCCCATGCGCGGACAGCTTGCCTTCCCCCTCGACCTCGACGTCCTTCCCGAGACCCGGCCGACGACCGTCTACCTGCTCCAGGGCGTCGGCTCCTCGCCCACCGAACTGCGTACCGCCCTGCGTGCCGAGTACGAGAAGCAGCAGGGGTTCCAGGTCAGGAGCATCACCATCGCCGGCATCCCCGGCGTCGCGTCGTACGGCGTCATCGGCGCGGGAAGGAAGCCGCCCTGGCAGGGAGACCTGGTCCGGCTCGTCAGCGAGCCCGTTGACCTGACGAACCACCTCGCGGCGGCGGCCGTCCTCCTGCCCGTGGACGACCGGGTCTTCGCGATCTGCTTCGGGTCCGGCCACCTCCTGCTGGAGTCCGCGTACACCACGCCGTCGTTCGGCCTGGACTTCGCCCTGCGCACGGTCGACCCCGGCACCGTCAGCGAGCTGACGCACACCCGGATGGACTCCCGCGCGTACACGGACCGCAGCTCCACGGCGCGCGGACAGCACATCCGCACCTTCGACCTGGACGAGTACGGCGAGATCTGCACCCGCGTCGTCGGCCGGGCCATGGAGATCGGCCTCAGCGCCGAGCGGAACCCGCGGATCAGGAAGGCCCGCCCGCGCGTCCTCGGCTCCGACTCCCTCAACGTGCGCCTCGCGCTCGAAGGTCCGCACCTCGTCTCGGACCTGCGGGCGATCGGCGCGCGGCTGGACCGGGAGCCCGACGCCGGGTTCGAGCGGATCTCCTACGTCCGCCGTCTCTCCCGGACCGATCCCCGCATCAAGGCCCTCGACGAGCGGCTGGCCGGGGCCCTGCACAGCTCCGCGGCGTCGGAGCGCGTCACTCTCGCACCCCCGTCCGCGCTGCTCGATGTCCTGGCGGAGAGCCAGTCGGCACGCGTGTCCCCCCGCTGCGGCAGGAAGCCGTTCCTCACCGAGGAGGTGACGCTCGACAGCCTCCAGGACCTTCTGGACGGCGTTCCCGCCGCAGACCGGCTGGACACCCTGAAGAGGGTCGGGATCCAGCTGATGACCGATATCGACGGCGGTCTGCCGGTCGGTTCGGCCACGGATGCGCTGAAGTGGGTCTCGGCGGAGTTCTCCCTGGACAACAGCTCCTTCCTCCGCCTGCAGAACAAGTGCTACGAGATCGGCGCGAACCACTTGGAGTACGTGGACGCCGAGGTGCGCAAGCTGTTCGCGGCGTCCCCGGACTACGGCCTCCCCGCGTGGCCGACGGCGGCCGAGGCCCTTGTGTGGGGGCTCAAGGACGCCCACGAGCAGGGGTACAACGAACTCGTCGCACAGAAGCTCGGGTGGGCCTGTCTGGACCGGAAGCTGATCACCTGCAAGCTGCACCCGCGCGGCTTCGAGGCGGCCGACCTGGTCTCTCCGGACGGCACTCTGGTTCACGTGAAGCAGGCGAGGGGTTCGGGCCCGCTCAGCCATCTGTTCGTCCAGGGCCACGTGTCGGCCGACGCCCTGCACGCCGAGAGCGACGCGAACGAGGCCTTCGTCGCGGCCGTCAGGAGGCGATTTCGCTCGTTCCCCGCGGGACGCTTCGAGCCGCGCCGGGTGGTCTTCGCCATCGCCCTGAAGACGGGCGCCGCGCTCACCCCCGACTCGCTGTTCACCGTCTCCAAGATCTCGCTCCTGCACACCGCGCGCGCCCTGCAGAACCTCGGCATCGAGGTCCACCTCCAGGGCATCGACTACCGGGCCCGCGCCGGACTCTCGTCGATTGACACCGTCAACACGTAGGCTTCACCCTGCCACCAGGCCGACGCACGAAAGGCTCGCCATGCCCCACCCGGATCACCCCGAGTTCCGCATCAAGCTGCCCGGCGTGGACCTCGTGGCACGAGGCCGGCTGCTCGACACGATCGGCAACAACGGCTCGCCCAAGTTCCTGCTGCTGGAGGGCTCGTCGGTGACCGCGACCGACTGGCCCAAGCTGGGCGACTACGGCCGCCGACTGCGCGCCGAGCTTCGGTCCGACTGGTCGCTGGTGGACGACCGCCCCGGCTACTGGGTGGCGAACCGCGACATCGAGTGCAACTCGCCCTCGGCGGCCGCCACCGTCGTGCTCGGCTACAACGCGGGCGGCCCGGAGACCTGGCGGACCGCCGACGGCCACCCGCTCTCCGACTACCTGCCCGGCAGCTGGCGCGTGCCGCACAAGGCGTGGCTGGTGCGCGGCTCCAACGTCTCCGGTCACAACCTGGTGCGCCGGCTCTGGCTCGCCGACGGGATCGTCTCGCTCTCCGGCGCCCACCTGCCGCCGCTCGACGAGTCGGACCCGACCAAGAGCGCACTGCGCAGTTACATCGAGGAGGGGTACGAGGGTTCCGCCACCTACAGCCAGAAGCACGGCCTGGTCGACGACATCCACGCGTTCCTGACGCAGATGCGGGTGGGCGACACCGTCGTCACCCTCGCCGACGGCCTGCTCCACCTCGGGGAGATCGACGGCCCGGCCGAACAGACCGACTCCCCGGGCGGCCTGTCCAACCTGCGGCGGAAGGCCGGCTGGCAGCCGGAGGGCCTTCCGTACGAGAACCTGCCGGAGGAGGTGCAGCAGAAGCTCTCGGTCCAGCACGACGTCGTCGACCTGACACCGATCGCGGACGTGCTCGTCCGGCTCCGCACTCCGGTGGCGATCTCGGCGCCCGCCGTGGACCTTCCGCCGGAGGAGGCGAAGGAGCTCGCGCTGCCGCCGGTCGACGAAGCCCTCGCCGGCGAACTTCTCGTCGACGGCACCGACTGGCTGGAGGAGGTCCGCGAACTCCTCCTGGAGGAGCGGCAGCTGGTCTTCTACGGGCCGCCCGGCACCGGCAAGACCTATCTGGCCATGAAGCTGGCCGAGCACTTCGGCGGTGGGCCCGAGCAGGTGAAGCTCGTGCAGTTCCACCCGTCCTACGCCTACGAGGACTTCTTCGAAGGGTTCCGGCCGGTCGAGGACCCGGAGACCCACGACGTCGCCTTCCGGCTGACCGCCGGTCCGCTGCGCGAACTCGCCGACCTCGCGTCGCGCGAGGGCAACCGGCACGTCCCGCACTTCCTGATCATCGACGAGATCAACCGCGCCAACCTCGCCAAGGTCTTCGGCGAGCTCTACTTCCTGCTCGAATACCGCAGGAAGTCCGTCCGACTCACCTACTCCGGCGACGACTTCGCCCTCCCGCCGAACCTCTTCGTCATCGGCACCATGAACACCGCCGACCGCTCCATCGCCCTCGTCGACGCCGCCATGCGCCGCCGCTTCGCCTTCGTCGAGCTCTCCCCGCGCACCGAGCCCACCCGGGGCCTGCTGCACCGCTGGCTGGAGCGCGAACAGCTGGACCCGGAGCCGGCCCGGCTCCTCGACGCCCTCAACGAGCGGATCGGTGACCCGGACTTCGCCATAGGCCCCTCCTACCTGATGAAGCCGGGCATCGACGCCGACAACCGGCTGCGCCGCGTCTGGCGGACGAAGATCCTGCCGCTGCTGGAGGAGCACCACTACGGCGAAGGCGAGGACATCGAGGCCCGCTACGGCCTCGACGCGCTGCGGAAGTCCCTGCCGTGAACCCCGAGGACGCTCCCGGTACGAGCATCGCCCTGCGTGAGTACGCCCGTGCCCGTTCCGTGCCGCTGGACCCCGCCACCGGACGGGCGCTGGCCGCCTCGGGTGTCCTGGAGAGCGCCGTACCGGACCCTCACCGAGACGGCCACTGGCTGCTGCGGGCCGGGAGCCTGGTCGGCGCGGTGCGGCTCCGCGTGCCGGAGACCAGCTGCTCACTCACCGTCCGGATCACCCCCAAGACACCGGTACGCCGGCTCTTCTTCCTCCTCGGCTTCAGCCTCGACCCGGCAAAGGCCTGGCGGAGCGGGCGGGACGGCACCGTGGACGCGGGGGCGTACGAGGACGTGGTGCCCGCCCTCGCGCACGCTGTCGAGCGGCAGATCGACGCGGCGCTGCGGCAGGGCGTGCTGCAGGGCTACCGGCGGGTGGAGGAGTCCGCGCTGGTCGTGCGCGGACGGATCCGCGAGGCGGAGCAGCTCCGAAGGCACTTCGGCCGTACTCCGCCGGTGGAGATCACCTACGACGCGTACACGGCGGACATCCCGGAGAACCGGATCCTCCGTGCCGCCGCCGAGTCGCTGTTGCGGCTGCCCGGCGTGCCGGGCCCGGTACGGCGGCGTTTGGCGCATCACCGCGTGCGCCTCGTCGACGCGGAGCCGCTGGTGCGCGGGCACGCCCTTCCGGCCTGGCAGCCGTCGCGCCTCAATGCCCGCTACCAGCCCGCTCTCCGGCTGGCCGAGGTCATCCTGGCCGGAGCCTCACCCGAGCACCGGCCCGGCGACCTCCGGTTGGACGGCTTCCTGTTCGACATGAACGCCCTCTTCGAGGACTTCGTCACCGGCGCGCTGCGCGAGGCCGTCCGCGAGCACGGACTCACCGCCCGTCTGCAGGACCGGCACCACCTGGACACCGTCGGGCGCATCCGGATCCGCCCCGACCTGGTCGCGTACGCGGCCGACGGGCGCACTCCGGTCGGCGTCGTCGACGCCAAGTACAAGACGGAGAAGACCGCGGGCTACCCGAGCGCCGACCTGTACCAGGTCCTCGCCTACTGCACCGTCCTCGGGCTGGACGAAGGGCACCTCGTGTACGCGGCGGGCCGTACGGACGGGCACGTCCACGAGGTGCGCGGCTCCGCCGGCCCGCAGGGCCAGGGCATCCGGCTCCATCAGCACGCCCTCGACCTGAACCGCGGCCCGGACGAGCTCCTCGCGGACTTCCGCGACCTCGCCGCCCGGCTGGCAGCGGTCCCCATCCGACTGCGGTCGTGACCGCCGAACAACGGGCCACCTGAGCACGGCACACCCGCGATACCGCCACGACCACTACTCGGACCGAGAGGGATCATGCCCCGACTCGCTTTCGCCCACAGCTTCTGGGACGGCTACGACACCCTGGAGAAGCCGGTCCGCGCCGGCGTCCGCAAAGCCATGGCCAAGTTCCAGGCCCTGAGCGCCGCCGAACTCAACGCCGACAAGGGCCTTCATCTGGAGTCGGTGGAGAACTCCCGTGATCCGCGCATGCGGACCATCCGGATCACCGGCTTCTGGCGCGGTGTCGTCCTCGCGCCGGACGACGGCAGCGACGTCTTCCTGCTCGTCAACGTCCTGCCGCACGACGACGCGTACTCCTGGGCGGCGAAGCGGCTCTACAGCGCGAACACCGCCACCCGCGCCCTGGAGGTCCGCAACGCCGTCGCCATCGACCAGCTGACCCCGATGTACGAGGAAGCGGCCCGCCGAGCACCCGAGCTGCTTTTCGAGAAGGTGTCCGACGGGACGCTGCGCGACCTGGGCGTCGACGACCAGGTCTTGCGCGCCGTGCGCTCCATCGCGGACAAGGCGCAGTTGGAGGCGTTCGCCACGCTGCTCCCGGAGGACCAGCTGGAAGTGCTGCAGTACCTCGCGGAGGGCTTCACCCCGGAGGATGTCTACCGGGACGTCGTCGCGGTGCGCCGTCCGGCCGACGCCCCGTCCGAGCCGGTCGAGGACCTGGCCACCGTCATCGCGAACACCTCGGCGCGCATCCGGATCGTCACCGGGGCGGAGGAGCTGGCGGAGGTTCTGGAGAAGCCGTTCGCCGCTTGGCGGGTCTTCCTGCACCCGTCCCAGCGGCGCGTCGCCTTCCGTACCTCCTACGGCGGACCGGTCCAGGTCACCGGAGGTCCGGGCACGGGCAAGACGGTCGCCGCACTGCACCGCGTCAAGCACCTGCTGGGACGCTCCGCCGACAGTCGGATCCTGCTCGCGACGTACACCAACGCGCTCGCCTCCGGCCTGCGGGACAACCTCGACCTCCTCCTCGACCACGACGAGGCACTGCTCGGACGGGTCGACGTCACCACGGTCGACGCCTACGCCAACGGGATCGTGCGTGGTCGGGACTCGCGCGTACCGCAGCCGATCGGTGACCGGGAACAGCAGCAGCTGTGGGGCAGGGTCGCCAAGCGACTCGACCTGCCGTTCACCGAGCGGTTCCTCGCACAGGAGTACCGCCACGTCGTGCTGGGTCAGAACCTGCACGACCTCGACTCCTACCTCGCGGCCTCCCGCAACGGACGGGGTACCGGGCTGGGTCCGGGCCGGCGCAAGCTGCTGTGGCAGGGCGTCGAGCTCTTCGAACAGATCCTGCGCGATCGCGGCGAGACCACCCACCTGGGCATCTGCGCCCGAGCCGCCGACCTGCTCTCCGAGCAGGGGCCGGCATACCGGCACGTCGTCGTCGACGAGGCCCAGGACCTGCACCCGGCCCAGTGGCGGGTACTGCGTGCGTCCGTCGCCGCCGGCCCGGACGACCTGTTCCTCACCGGCGACCCGCACCAGCGCATCTACGATTCGCGCGTCACACTCGCCTCCCTCGGCATCCAGACCTCGGGCCGCAGTTTCCGGCTGCGCGTCAACTACCGCTCCACCGAGGAGATCCTGGCCTGGTCGGCGAGGCTGCTCGCCCCGGTGACGGTCGACGCCCTGGAAGGCGACGGCACCGACTCCCTGGCCGGCTACCGCTCACTGCTGCACGGCCGTCGGCCGGAGACGCACGGCTACGCGAACCGGCAGCAGGAGGTGATGGCACTCGTCGCACAGGTCGAGCGATGGATCGCGGCCGGCATCGTGCCCGGTGAGATCGGCGTCTGCGCCCGCTTCAACCTGGCCCTGGACAAGGCCGAGGAGAAGCTGAAGGCGGCCGGGGTGCCGATCGCCCGTGTCAAGGGACAGGCCCTGACCGGTGATCCCGGAGTGCGGCTGGCGACGATGCACTCCATGAAGGGGCTGGAGTTCCGGGCCGTCGCAGTGCTCGGCGCCTCGACCGATGCCGTGCCCTTCCCCCGGGAGATCACCCCTGCCGATGTCGATCCGCTGCAGCACCAGTCCGACTTGCTGCGTGAACGCTGTCTGTTGTTCGTCGCCTGCACCCGCGCACGCGAAGCGCTTCGGGTGACGTGGAGCGGGGAGCCCAGCGCGTTCCTCCCACCCTCGGAACGAACGTGAGGCGGCCCCTTGGACTCCGGAGGGTCAGGTAAGGGCGTGCACCGGCGGCCGGTGCACGGTGAGCACCCTGATCACTCTTTTCTCCTCCGAAGCCTGGAGGCGGAAATGCGCCGTTGGCCCATCTCCATGATCAGGCCGGCCGACCTGACCGTGAGATTGAGAGCGACCGTCTCGGGAACCTCCTGGGTGGGGCCGAGATGTCCGGCGATGTAGTCACCCATCCGGACACCAGGGTCCAGCCGCTTGAGAACCATGTAGGCGATGGACTCCGCCTCGACCTCGTTGCGGGCGTGGATCTCCACGGCCTCCCTGTCCGAGGAAGGCTTCACGTACCGGTCGGACCAGATGCCCCCGGGACCGGCACCGAGATGCCCGCAGAACAGGTGCCCGAGCTCGTGGGCGAGCGTGGCGTACCGGTCCAGCAGCGGCAGGTTCTGGTTGACCTCGATCTCGAACAGCACCGGGTATGCCTCCGGCCTGCCTCCGGGCCTGCTGCCAGGGCGCTCGACCAGCCCGCGCTGCCTACTGCGGTACGCGCGCCCGCAAGAGGCGGCCCCGTGGTTGACCAGGGTGAGCCGGATCCCCAGCGGCGCCAGGTTCGTCTCGGTGTGGTGCCAGATCTCGGCCACGTCCTTCTCGTCGACTCGGGAGGACACCGACACCGGGGCCGTGATCGCCTGGGGTAGCGGCAGGGCCCCGGGCAGGGCTTCGGTGTCCCCGACGTCGTAGACCAGCATGTAGGGCCCGCGGGGCTGGAAGATCAGCAGCGGCTGGGCACCGGGCTTGAGCACCCGCCAGTACTTCGACTTCCACTCCGAGGAGGACAGGACATACCGCGCTCCCGGCTTCTGGATATGGACCACCATCGCGTTGAACGGTGCGTACCGCTTGAACCGACCGACGAACTCGAGCATCTGCAGGTAGTCCGATGAGGAACGATAACGCTGGGCGCCGCGAACGAGGTCGTCGATGGAGGCCTTGGCCAAGTTCTCCTGGGTGGCTTCGACCTCCGCCTCCCACGGCATATCGAGCCCGAGCTGCCCGATCACCGGGTCCACGGTCCTGAGCGGAATCCCGCGCAACCGCTTCCAGTCCGTGAGCTGCCCTTCCGCCCAGCCGGGTTCGACCATGTGCGCGAACGACAGCAGCCCGGTCACGTGGGCGTCCAGCGCCGCCGGATCCTCGAAGTTCTGGTGCCGGCGATGCTGCTCCACACCGAACGAGGCCGCCCCTCGCACATGCTTGGTGATGCGGCGCTTGTACTCGCGCGTCAGGCGGGGAACGGGGCCGTCGACGAGGATGCCCAGCACACTGCGGCGGGCGCCGGGACGGGCCACATAGGTCTTCTTCGTGTTGAGCATCATGCCCAGCGGTTCCAGGGCCTCCTTCACTCCGGCCACGAGACGGTCGACGCCGACGTGGTGGACGCGCCTTCGGCTGGAGAAGTACAGGTCGTCGCTGTAACGGGTGTAGCGCAGCCCCAGGGACTCCGCAAGGTGGGTGACGACAGCATCGACCTCACGCATGACGATGTTCGACAGGTACCCGCTTGTCGGGGCACCCTGCGGCAGGAACCCCTCGCGGGTGTGCTGGTGAACCAGGCTCGGCCGACGAACGCGGAAGCTCTGTCCGGTGGCCGCCAGGTACACATCGCGACGCCCGGTTCCACGGTTCGTCCAGGTCTCCCTCGCCGCAGGTGGTGACACCGTGACCAACCGGGCCATGGTGTAGGTGTCCAGGGTGCGGCCCGTACGCCGTAAACCGACCTCCAGACGGCCGTCATCCCTCACCAGGTCGATCCGGTACTCACGCTTCGTCGGGGCGGTCCAGGCGTCCTTCAGCGCGGCATGGACGTGTCGTTCCCGGATGCTCCCGAAGAAGTCGGCGATGTCCAGTCGAATCACGGTGTGGGCGCGCACGTGAACGGCAGCGCAGTCCACGACCGAACGGCCACCTCGGTAGGCGAACGCCGCCGGGTGCGGCTGGGACTCGGCCGGAAGGGTCTCCAGCCGGGCAAGGATCTCCTGCTGGAGCCCGGACAACCGCGGAACCGGGGCGTGCAGGACCCTCGTCCCACCGCTGCGCTTGGGGATCCGATGCTCGATGTACGGGTAGATCGAGCCGCTGACCACCGCCTTGAGGAACTGCGCCGGGCTAAGGTCCGCGAAGTCGTCTGCCGTCGTCACCGAGCCGCCTCGTTCCCGCTTGTGAGACGCGGTCGGCGAGCCTCACCTTGAGCGTTTCACCGCCCCTTCCCGGGCGGTCCGCTGTATCCCCTCCGCCACCCCGTGCAAGCACGGGGCCCGACCCCGGACACCTGATGTGATCAGCACCGAAGCACCCCGGACCGGAGGGCCCATCGCCAGGGATGGGTTCCTGAGACCCGCCGACTGCGTAAGTCAGATCGTAGTCGCCGAATGTCGAACTCAGCATTGAGGGTGGCTTACTGACTCACCGAGCTTGCTGACCCACCGAGCCCACCAGCTCGTTCGACTCCGCACCCTACCGAACGCCGCGCGACCGGCGGGGCCATTCTGTCCCATCGAGTCAGCCCCGGCCCGTCCCCTGTTCGCCGACCGGACCTCCCGGCACACCGCCTCGAAAGTCAGCGATGGGGCAACCACCGCACGAGCCGTCGCGACCGGACACGCCCGTGCCGGGCGGAGGGTCATCCTCCGCCCGGCACGGGCGCGGTGAGCGGGGCGGCGCTCAGACCGCGGGATTGACGGTGAGGTTCCACCGCTGATTCGCATTACCGAGGCAGGACCAGACTCCCAAGCCGGTGTCGCTGATGGTGACCCAGCCGGGAGTCTCCAGGCAGCGGTCGACGGCAGGGTTGTACAAGGAGCCGTCGGCACGCAGCACCCACTGCTGGCCGCGCGCCCCGACACACTCGGACATCGCAACCGGGGAACCGTTCCCGGCACTTTCGGGAGCGGTGAGACAGGCAGAGCCGGCTCTTACCGTGCCGTCTGACGCGAAGGTCAACTTCTGGCTCATCCCAACCCAGCAGTCCCAGATGGCAGGGCGGTGGCCGTCCGCGGCTGGTCCCATGCAGTCGATACATTTCCCGCAGCATATCTTGCTACGGCCCGCTCGGATGCTGTAACCGGTGGCAGGCTAACCCGGCTCCTCGCTGGCACCGGACTCACTGACAGGGCTCGTTGATGGGCAGCGGTGGTGATGGGTTCATGGTTCGAACGGGAGATTCCGCCGTGACGGGGCACGCCCTTCTGCGCCTGCTGTTCGGGGCCGACCGCTCCACGATCACCGGGCGTTCGCCGACCAGGTCGGCATCCACTCCGACTTGGTCACCGGCCGCACATCTCATCAGTCGCCACGAAAAATCTACCGATAACCAAATCAGCGCCCCGGACGATCGAACTGGTGCTCAGTCAACTGGTGCCTGGAAGATGCGCAGTTGGAACGCCATAATCTCTGCATGACCGACGACGGCGTGCTTACCTGCAGCGACTACAACAACTGCCCCCACGGCGACGATGTGGACTGCGAGACTTCGTTCGAGGTGACGCAGCCCGGCGACCGCCGGCGCTGGTACGTCCAAGAACACAACCTGCTGGTCGATGACGGCGGCGGTTTCGAGATGGACGTCGAGTTCCTCCGCCGGGACCCTTCGTGGCTGGCAGATCGACGGATCGTGGATCGGGTGCCCAGGAAGATCCTGGAGGAGATCGCTGTGGGCGTCGGACAGAAAGCAGACCGGGATCGCCGCCGCCAGCAATCGTGACCAACAGCCGCCGGGACGGCGAGCTGGCAACTGAGCCGACCACGAAGAATTCCCGTCAGGCCCCGCGTCGCCGAACGGCCATGGAACGCCACACCCGAAATCGGCTGCCGTCGATCACGCGTACGGGTCCCGCCGTGTACGGGGCTCCCAAACGTCGCGGGTGACCCCCTCCGGCAAGGCGGGCCGGCGGCGCAGCAGCGACCGTGGGCCTCGCCCTTGGCCACGAGCCAGCCTGCGCCGACGAGTTCGCGGATGTCGCGTTGAGCCTGCTGTTCGCTGAGTCCGGCGTCGGCCCGATAGGTTGCGCGGCGCAGGCGGTTGCCCATCACCGCGGGGAAGAGGGCGTCAAGCATGCGGTCGGGCCAGCCGCGCTGTCGACGGCATCGTCGAGGGCGGTCCAGACCTCGCGGGCAGTGTTCACCTGGCGCTTGACGCTCTGGGCCTGCCGATGGTGGGCGCGCAGGCAGAGCCGGATCCAGGACAGGGTGTCTCGACGGGAGTTCGGACCGGTCCACCGATATCAGCGAGGATGTCGTAGTAGCGGTAGGTGTTGCGGGCCCGGCCGAGCCATTCCTCGATGCTGGAGAACTCCCGCACCGAAGAGATGACCGGCCGGCGATCAACGGCGCGCTGATTCCCGGATGACTGAACAAACGCCCCGTCAACCCAGCGGATGCCCCAGACCTGCGGCAATGCGCTCAGCAGGGTGACGCGAGCGAGCGTTCATGACCATCGTGCGATCACCAAAAGAAAAGGCCATCCCCATCTTTTCGATAGGAATGGCCTCCGACCTGCGAAAACGCTGGTCGGGACGACAGGATTTGAACCTGCGACCCCTTGACCCCCAGTCAAGTGCGCTACCAAGCTGCGCCACGTCCCGTGGTCTCGGTGCCTTCGGCGGGGCCTGGGGGGCTCTGCTGTGGGGCTTCTCGACCTTGTCGCCGTTGTCCCGGCGACGTGGAAAACAATACAGCACGTCGGGGGGTGCTCGCTGCCAGGTATGGCGGTGGTGTCAGGGGGTCGGGTGGCGGGCGTCGTAGCGGAGGAAGGCGGGGCGGCGGGCGGCGAGCAGGGCGATGGCGGCGACGCAGGCCAGGCCGCCGCTGATGACGGAGGTGGCGGGGTTGGTGAGGGAGGCCACGGTGCCGGACTCGAAGTCGCCGAGGCGGGGGCCGCCGGCGACGACCACGATGAAGATGCCCTGGAGGCGGCCTCGCATCTCGTCGGGGGCCGCGACCTGCATCATCGTGTTGCGGAAGATCATGCTGACGGTGTCGGCGCAGCCGGCGACGGCGAGCAGGAGGAGGCCGAGCCAGAGGTTGTGGATCAGGCCGAAGGCGGCGATGGCGAGGCCCCAGGCGGCGACGGCGGCGAGGACGGCCACGCCCTGGCGGTTGACCCGGCCGACCCAGCCGGAGAACAGGGCGCCGGTCAGGGCGCCCACCGCGGGGGCGGCGACCAGCAGGCCGACGGTGCGGGCGTCGCCGGCGTAGAAGGTGACCGCGATGGCGGGGAAGAGGGCTCGCGGCATACCGAAGATCATCGCGGCCAGGTCGGCCAGGAAGCTGGTGCGCAGGTTCGGCTGCTCCCGCAGGAAGCGCAGGCCGTCGAGGACGGAGGCGCGGCCGCGGCGGTCGCCGAGCGGGCGCATGGCGGGCAGGCGCCACATCGCGTACAGGGTGGCGGCGAAGGCCACGGTGTCGACCAGGTAGGCGGCCTGGGTGCCCCAGGCGCCGATGAGGACGCCGCCGAGCATGGGGCCGACGGTGAGGCCGAGGTTCATGCTGACGGTGTTCAGGGCGTTGGCGGCGGGGAGTTGGTGGCTCGGGACGAGGCGGGGGATCATCGCCGACCGGGCGGGCGAGCTCAGTGCGAAGAAGCCCGCCTGGACGGCGACGGCGGCGTAGAGGACGGCGACGAGGCCGAGCCCGGCGAAGGCCTGGGCGGCGAGGACGGCGGAGACCGCGGCGAGGCCGGCCGAGCCGATCAGGCCGAGCTTGCGCCGGTCCACGGTGTCGGCGATCGCGCCGCCGTAGAGGCCGAAGGCGACCAGCGGGAAGAGGGAGAAGAGCCCGACCAGGCCGGTGGCGAAGCTGGAGCCGGTCATGTCGTAGACCTGGACGGAGACGGCCACGGCGGTCATCTGCTGGCCGATGGACGAGACCGCCTGCCCGAACCAGACCCGCCGGTAGTCGACGTTGTCGCGCAGCGGGCTGAGGTCGGCGAAGGCCTTGCGGTACCAGCGCGCGGACGGGGCGGGGAGCTCTGCCGACGCTGCGGGGGGTTCGACGGACGAGGCGGGGGGCTTCACGGCCGGGGCCGGGGAGGGACCACCCTCAAGGCCCCCAGGGGGCGCGGCCGGCCCCGGGGGCGCCGCGGGAACCGGGGACACGACAGGTGCCCGGGGCACGACAGGTACCGGGGGCGCGGAGGCGGCCGCGGGCGGCGCGGCATCCGAATTGGCAGGATGATTGGTCGACACAGCCCCCCATATTCGACCTCCGCCCGCGCGCCCAGCCCACCGGGGTCCTGGCCGAGCGGCCGCGGCCCCGCTGGGCTGGGCGGCGTCACCGGCCGACCGCGCCCCCGGTGAGCCGCGGCAGCGACGGCGGTGGCGGCGGCTACCGGGTCAGGACCTGCTTCTCGCCCGCCTCGACCACGAAGTCCAGCCGGTTGCCCGGCGGCGGGAAGGGGCAGATGAAGTGGTCGGCGAAGGCGCACGGCGGCAGGTAGGCGCGGTTGAAGTCCAGCACCGTACGGCCGTCCGCATCGGGTTCGGGAAGGCTGATGAAGCGGAAGCGGTAGGTGTCCGCGCCGCTGCTCGCGTCCGCGATGACCCCGCTGAGCCCGCGGCCCGCGCTGCCGACCGTCAGGGTGCGGTGCTCGCCCGCCACGGTGAAGGAGATCCGGCCGGTGAGGGCCAGCGGGCGGTCCTTGCCGTCCGCGTTGGGGACGAGGACGGCCCGGGCTTCGCCCTCGAAGGGGGTGTAGAGCGCCGGCACGGCCCATTCCGGCGAGTAGGGGTACGCGGAGATGCTGGCGAAGGAGTGCCGCCCGGGCGAGGCCGGGTCGAAGACCCGCAGGGCGAGTTCACCCTCGCGCTCGATCGGGACGAGCAGCACGTCCCCGACCGAGGCGGTGTCCGCGGCCGGGTCGGTGTCCGGGCGGAGCAGCACCTCGCCGTCGACCGGGGCGGACGCGCCCGCGACGGTGATGCCGTCGGACGCCGTCGCCCGGAGCCGGACGCCCTCCGCGTCGGCCCACCAGCGGCCGGGCACGCCGGGTATCCCGGCGGGGTCCGGCTCCAGCCAGTGCGTACCGGTGAGCGCCAGCTGGCCGTGGCGGGCGCTCACCGCCGCAGCGCGGCCCTCGCTCCAGTGCTTCCAGTCCTCCGCGGCTGTCGCCGTCATCGGTGTGCCCTCCCAATCGGTCCGGGCCCGCCGGACTGTCCGCCGGGCACCGGGGCCCGGGGGACGGTCCGGCACCACCCGTGCGGTGTCCGTCATCACGTCAACGCCGATCACCGGGGTGGATCATTCCCGGCAGGTCCGACGGGACGGACGGCGGGCCCCACCCGGGCGCCGAGGGGCGGGTCAGCCCTTCAGCGGCCGGAAGAGCCCCTCCTGCACCACGGACACGACCAGCTGCCCGTGGCGGTCGAAGATCTGCCCGCGCGCGAGACCGCGGGCGCCGTGGGCTATCGGGGACTCCTGCTGGTAGAGCAGCCAGTCGTCGGTCCGGAACGGTCTGTGGAACCACATCGCGTGGTCCAGCGAGGCCATGTCGAAGTGGCGCGTGCCCCAGAGCGGCTCGACGGGGGCGCGGACGGCGTCGAGCAGCGTCATGTCGCTCGCGTAGGTGAGCGCGCAGACGTGGATCAGCGGGTTGTCGGGCAGGGCGCCGTTGGTGCGCAGCCAGACACCGCTGCGGGCCTCGACGCCGGCCAGCTCCTCCTTGGTCCAGCGCAGCCGGTCGACGTAGCGGATGTCGAAGGGCTGGCGGCGGCTGATGAACGGGGGCAGCTCGCCGAGCCGGGACCCGACCTCCTCCAGCGCGCTCGGCAGGTCCTCGGGGGCGGCGACGGCGGGCATCGGGTACTGGTGCTCGATGCTGCCCTCCTCGGGGACGTGGAAGTCGGCGGTGAGGGCGAAGATCGAGCGGCCGCCCTGGATGGCGAGCACCCGGCGGGTGGTGAAGGAGCGGCCGTCCCGGATCCGGTCCACCTGGTAGACGATGGGCACGCCGGGCACACCGGGGCGCAGGAAGTAGGCGTGCAGCGAATGGACGGGGCGGTCGCCGTCCACCGTGCGCCCCGCCGCCACCAGCGCCTGGCCCGCGACCTGGCCGCCGAACGTCCGCTGCAGCGCCTCCTCCGGGCTGCGCCCGCGGAAGATGTTCAGTTCGATCTGCTCAAGGTCCAGCAGCTCGACGAGTTCGTCGACAGGGGTACCCATGCGTGCGCTTCCTCTCCGGGTGGCCGGCCCGGACGGAGATGCCCGCCCGGCTGCCGACGCCCGTTCTATCGAATTCTCCCGCCCAGTCGAATCCTTCAGCGAGCCAGGGCATTCCCCTCGACCCCGCACCTCTCCACCGATTCACTCGAACGAGGGCCCATCGCTTCGAACGTGCCGGCGTGGGAGCTCTGCCCGGACACCGCGAACGCCGCAGACGGGGCACCGCGAGCGCCGCAAACGGGCACCGCCGGCGCCGCGAAGGGACACCGCGAGCACCGCCCGGACGCCGAAGGCTCCGCGTACGGACGCCGGCCGCGCCGCCGTCACAGGCCCGACTGGCGGACGGTGATGTTGAGCCGGCCGGTCAGCCCGAGCGCCGGATCCGCCGTGCCGGGCAGCGTGCGCACCACCCCGTGGTACGCGAAGCGAGCCGGTCCGCCGAACACCAGCAGGTCACCGCTGCGCAGTTCCAGGTCGGTCCACGGCCGGGTGCGGGTGCGGGTGTTGCCGAGCCGGAAGAGGCAGGTGTCGCCGAGGGAGAGCGAGACCACGGGCGCGTCCGTGCGCTCGTCGCGGTCCTGGTGCAGCCCCATCTTCGCGCCGTGCGGGTAGTGGTTGACGATCGCAATGTCCGGTTCGTACCCGGCGGCGCCCGCGATCGTGTCGACGGCCTCGCCGTACGCCGCGTCGACCGCGCCGCGGGCGAGCCTGGCGAGCTCCGGTGGGAACGCCTTGACCGGTGCGCCGTCGGCCGCGACGCGACGGTAGCCGTAGGGGTACCAGTCCCAGCCCAGGGCGACCATGCGGACCGACATCATGCCGCCGGTCGGCATCCGGACGGTGTGCATCCCCGCCGGCGGCCGGGCCCACTCCCGGCACGCGGCGACCAGGCGGAGCTGGGCTTCGGCGTCGAGCCAGCCGGGGACGAGCACCGCGCCGGGCGCCGGTTCGGACCGCTCGGGCACGGAAGTCCCGTCAGCGCCCGACCCGGCACCGGACCCGAGCACGCGCCCGGACCCGAGGTCACGACCGGTACCGGACCCCGGGACGCGACCGGCACCCGACCCGAGGTCGCGACCGGAACCCGTACCGAACAGTTCGCCCTGGATCACGCCACCATCCTCCCGCACTCACCGGGCGCCCGGCAGGGCGAGCGGGCGCAGGACCCGATCAGTCGCGGTCGGACCCTCCACCGATCATCCCGATCTCCCGGGCACAGGCCGACCACGCCTCCCACCCCTGCAGATGGAGGATCTCCTCGGCCACGGTGGTCTGCTGGCGCCGGCTCGCCCGGTCGGGGCGGTCGGCGAAACGCAGACCGCCCGCCTCCTCCCAGGTCGGCGGCCAGATCTGCAGGCCGCCGAAGTAGCCGTTGCCGGTGGCGGCCCGCCAGTCGCCGCCGCTCTCGCACTCGGCGAGCTCGTCCCAGATCATGTCCGCCACCGTCGAAGCGGCCCGGGCCCGGCCGGCCGGGAGCGGCACCACGGCCGGCAGGAGCACGAGGGCCAGCGCGACGGCGAGGACGAGGGCGACGAGGGGCGCGAGGAGGGCGCCGGCAGCCGAGGACCGAACCGGGTGACCGGTCGGTACGAAGGATTCACGGCTGATCCTATGAACGCTGAGAAGGCACAGCAGCCGACCCTAAGCGCACCTCTCCCCGGCCCGTCCCGACGCGCCGGACACGCCGACGGCCGCTCCCCCGCACAGCGGAGAAGCGGCCGTTCGAACAGCATGTCCGGAGTACGGCGGCCACCTGGAACAGGCGGCCCAGCCGAACCGGCGGCCCTGGTCGCACCGGAGGGCACGACGGACCGGAGGACACGACGGACCAGAGGGCACGACGGACGGGCGGGATCCTTATGGACCCGAGAGGTCCGTCGGACCCGAGAAGTCGGCCGACCCCGAGGGATCACACGGTCCCCCGGGGATCAGACAGTCCCCGAAAGGTCAGACGGTCAGGGTCTGGCCCGGGAAGATCAGGTCGGGGTTGCCGCCGATGACCTTGGCGTTGGCGTTGTACAGCTCGTGCCAGTCGGTGCCCTGGGCAGCGGCGATGGTGCTGAGGGTGTCACCGGCCTTCACGGTGTAGCTGCCACCGGTGACCGGCTTGGCGTCGTTCGAGGCCGGAGCGGCCGGCTTCGCGGGCTTGGCCGGCTTCTCGGCCTTCCAGGAGGCGGCGGCGTCCGAGGACTTCGGCGCGGCCTTGGGGGCCTCGGCAGCCTTGGGCGCGGCCTTGGGGGCCTCGACGGTCTTCGGCGCGGCCTTGGGGGCCTCGGCGGCCTTCGGCGCAGCGGTGGCGGCCGGGGCGGCCGGCTTCGCGGCGACGGAGGTGTCGACGGCGGCCGGGGTGCCGCCCTTGGTCAGACCGGCCTTGACGGAGCAGACCGGCCAGGCGCCCGGGCCCTGCGAGGCGAGCACCTTCTCGGCGACGGAGATCTGCTGCGCCTTGGTGGCCAGGTTGGCCTGCGCGGCGTAGGCGGTGCCACCGAAGGCGGCCCAGGTGCTGGAGGTGAACTGCAGGCCGCCGTAGAAGCCGTTGCCGGTGTTGATGGCCCAGTTGCCGCCGCTCTCGCACTGGGCAACCGCGTCCCAGGTCGAGACGGAGGCGGCGGAGGCCGAGTTGGCCGTGACGAGGCCGGCCACCGGCAGGGCCGCGACAGCGGCACCCGCGACAACAGCCATCCGAACGCGGTTGCGCTTGGTGACGGTGGAGGTGGTGGCAGCGGCGGTCTCGTTACGGAAGGTCATGAGGTTCCTCTCGACAGCCCCGGGCGGGCATGCGGAACCAGACCCTCGAAGGAGTCGAATCGCTCGCCGCGTCCATCGGGCGGCCGGGCACGTGTCGGACGTGCCGCGCCGCCCCGGCCACCCACCACGCACCGGCGACCAGATCGAGCGGTCGCATCAGTGGGCACGGCCCGCGCCGGGGTGAGCCGGTGGGCTGTGCGTCGGAGTGAACCCGGGTGGTGCTCGTTGCACCGCCAATGAAGCTACGAGTCAGGTCGCCACGGAACCAAACACCCGACGGTCTGCCCAGCTCAGCAGGGCGTTACCGGCGGTAATGACCATGCAAGCATGTCCACAATGTCCGATATAACCGTCATTTCCTAGATCAAACATTGCCCGGCCGTGACCCACCTCACGGTTTCATTCCGGCACTCCTGCCGCCGACATCGACAGATTGTGAGCATTCGACCACGTCACGCGGTCGGATCAGGGGCAATTCCCGTCACCCTCGGTGTCCACCCGTGACCCCTGCCACAGGGGTCCGTTGGTAAAGGCGGCCGGAAAGGCCCCTCGCCCCACCGCCCGTCCCGCCCCGTCCCAACCCGGTCCCACCCCCCCGAACGACCCCGGCCCGACCCGAGCGCCCACCCCAGCGGCCCTCCACCCGATCCACCAGCTCTTCCAGCCCCACCAGCCCCACCAGCGCTACCCGCTCCACCTACTGCACCAGCCACACCCAGCCACACCCAGCCCCACCGCCCGCTCCCCTCCCCCGCCCGCGTCACCCCTGACCGCCGGCGAACCCGACAACCGAGGAGTCCCAGTGCCGCGCATGCTCGCCGTCAGCGACGAGGTCCGATCCGAGATCGGCGACGACGAGGCAGACCGCCTGCTCGGCGGCGCCCACACACCCGACAGCTACGAGTGCACGTCCTGCCGCACCCCCGGTGACTCGCTCCAGGAGCCCACCAGCACGGTGCTGTTCGTCGGCGAGGAGACGGCGGTGCTCGCCTTCGCCCATGCCCGCTGCATCCCCTCCCAGGTGGTGCCGGTCTCCGAGGAGCAGCTGGTGGGCGCGGTGCGCAGCATCAGCCAGGCGCAGACCGAGGCGCCCGCCGTCCCGGGCCCCGCGATCCCGGGACCCGCCGTCCCGAACCCGGCCCCGTCCGCCGGCGCCCAGGCCACCGCGCCCGGCCAGGCCGCCATCCTCGGCATCACCTGCGGGCTGGTCCTGCACGGCGACACCGGTCACGCCGCGGTCGTCGTCGAGCCCACCGGACCGGTCGGCCGGCCGGGCAACACCTCGGGCACCGACGAGTTCCTGGACCTCCTCCAGGACGCCGGCTTCCAGCCCGTCACCGACCTCGACAAGACGCCGGACCAACTGGCCGGCTGGTCCGTCCTGGTGGCGATGGGCAAGCTGCACGCGATCCTGCAGCCCGCCGCCGCCGGGGGCAGCACCGGCTGGTGGCAGGCCCACCAGCCGCTCCAGGTCACCGACGCCTGGAGGTTCGCCGCCAACCAGCTCACGGAGGTGACCATGTACGCGGTCCCGGCGGGCATGGTGGGCCGGCAGCCGCGCGAGGACCTGCTGCGCCAGGCGCTGGAGCGTGCCGTCGCCCTGGGACAGGTGGTCGGCGCCTCCCTCCCGCTCGCGGGCACCTGAGCCTCCCCGACACCCCCGGCACGCCTCGCCCCGCCCCGCCCCGGCCGGAAGCCCAACCCCGGCCGAACCCCCTGCCGGGAGCCCGGCCCCGGCCGGAAGGCCCGCCACGGACCGGTCCGCACCCCGACCGGCACAGGCCAACCTTCCGGCCGGGGCCGGGCACCCCGCATCCCCCGGGGGACTCGCTCGTTGGCCCCTGTGTGTACAGCTACGACGTCTCCGCATCCCACCGCCGGTCCACCACCGCCCCCCGAGTGATCCCGGGCATGCGCCCGTCGTTCGACGCTGAGCACCCGCACTCGGCCACGCCGATCTACGACGAGCTGTACTCCGAGTACCGGCGGCTGTTCCGCGCGCTGCCCGGCGACCGCTCGGGCGAGGAGAACCTGAGGTTCACGGGCTTCGCCGTCCGCGACGGCTACCCGGTGCTCGCCGAGCCCCGTCCGTACCCGCCGCAGCACCAGGCGTTCCAGACGTACGCTGGCCAGGCCGCCGGCCTCCCCCAGTTCATGCCGAACCAGCAGAACGGCCAGGGCCACACCGGGCACCACACCGGCAGCACCCACAGCAGCGGCACCCACACCAACCACGCCCAGCACACCGCGAGCCAGCACACCGGCACCCAGTACACCGGCGCCCCGCACACTCCCGCGGACCCCACCAGCGACGGGCTCGGCCAGGTCGGCCAACCCGCCCAGCCCGCCGCCCAGTTCGCCAACGGCCAGGGCTGGGTCGCGGCCGGCTACCTGGGGCCCGTGCCGCACCCGATGCCCGCCCCGGCACCGGCACCGGCGCCGGTGATGAGCAACGGCGGCGGCACCACCGCCGGTCCGGCCACCGGCGGACGCCACCGCAACCTGCTCTCGCTCCCCCCGGGCCGCAGCAGCGACCAGCACTGACCCGGCCCACGCACCGGCCCGCACCGGCCCGCACCCGCCGGGGCACCCGCCCCCGCACGCAGGAGGGCCCCCGCCGTCGAAACGGCGGGGGCCCTCCTGTCCAAGCGTTACGTCGACCCCCCCGGCCGACAGACCACCGGACCACCGGGCCGGCCGGCCCGCCACCAGGGCGCGGCGGCCGACCGGGCGCAGCGGCGGCGACTACTTGCGCTTGCGCTTCTCCCGCACCCGCACCGAGATCGAGATCGGCGTGCCGACGAAGCCGAACTCCTCACGCAGCCGGCGCTCGACGAAGCGGCGGTACCCGGCCTCCAGGAAGCCCGAGGCGAACAGCACGAAGCGCGGCGGGCGGGTACCCGCCTGGGTGCCGAACAGGATGCGCGGCTGCTTGCCACCGCGGATCGGGTGCGGGTGCGCCGCGACCAGCTCGCCGAGGAAGGCGTTCAGGCGCGCGGTCGGGATGCGCGTCTCCCACCCGGCGAGGGCGGTCTCGATGGCCGGGACGAGCTTCTCCATGTGCCGGCCGGTCTTCGCCGAGACGTTGACCCGGGGCGCCCACTGCACCTGGACGAGATCGCGCTCGATCTCGCGCTCCAGGTAGAAGCGGCGCTCCTCGTCGAGCTGGTCCCACTTGTTGTAGGCGATGACGACGGCACGCCCGGCCTCGACGGCCATCGAGATGATCCGGGTGTCCTGCTCGGCCAGGGTCTCGCTGGCGTCGACCAGCACGACCGCGACCTCGGCCTTCTCCAGGGCGGCGGAGGTGCGCAGCGAGGCGTAGAAGTCCGCGCCGGCGGTCAGGTGGACCCGGCGGCGGATACCGGCGGTGTCGACGAACTTCCAGGTCTTGCCGCCCAGTTCGATCATCTCGTCGACCGGGTCACGGGTGGTGCCGGCCAGCTCGTTGACGACCACCCGCTCCTCGCCGGCGACCTTGTTGAGCAGGCTGGACTTGCCGACGTTGGGCCGGCCGATCAGCGCGACCCGGCGCGGGCCGCCGGCGGCGACGCCGAAGGTCTGCGGCGGGGCCTCGGGCAGGGCGGCCATGACGGCGTCGAGCAGGTCACCGGAGCCGCGGCCGTGCAGGGCGGAGACGGGGAAGGGCTCGCCGAGGCCGAGCGACCACAGGTACGCGGCCTCCGCCTCGGTGGACTGGCCGTCGACCTTGTTCGCGCAGAGCACGGTCGGCTTGCCGGCCCGGCGAATGATCTTGATCAGGGCTTCGTCGGTGTCGGTGGCGCCGACGGTGGCGTCGACCACGAACAGCACCGCGTCGGCGGTCTCGATGCCCAGCTCGGCCTGCGCCGCCACCATGGCGTCGATGCCGAGGACGTCGATCTCCCAGCCGCCGGTGTCGACGACCTTGAAGCGGCGGCCGTTCCAGGTGGCCTCGTAGCTGACCCGGTCGCGGGTGACGCCCGGCTTGTCCTCGACGACGGCCTCGCGGCGGCCGATGATGCGGTTCACCAGGGTCGACTTGCCGACGTTCGGGCGGCCGACGACGGCCAGCACGGGCAGCGGCGCGTGGTCGGCGCCCCCGAGCCCGTCGACGTCCTCGGGGTCGAACCCCTCCTCGGCGGCGAGCGCCATGAATTCGGCGTACTCGGCGGCGTCCAGCTCACCGTGCTCGGTGGCGGAGTGCTCTGCGGTCATGTTCGTGTTTTCCGTTTCCCGGCGCGGCCCTTCCCAGGGGCGTGCCGTGCGTACCTGCCCCGGTCGGGGCAGCGCGAGTACTTCGAGGAAGGCGCCCCGCGGGCGCTTCCGTACTTCCAGGGAGGCGCCCCGTGGGCGCTCCCGAACAGCGGGCCGCGACCGGCGAGGGCCGCGGAGGGTGTGCCCCGGGCGGTGGGCCCGGAGTGATGGATCCCGGACGGCGCGGGGGACGGGACCCCCGGGCGGCGCCCGGTGGCGGCTCAGACCGCCGACAGCCCGGCCCGCTCCTCCACCAGCATGATTATCGTGCCGATGACCTGCTCCAGGCTGAGTTCGCTGGTGTCCACCAGGACGGCGTCGGCGGCCTGGGTCAGTGGAGCGGTCTCGCGCGAGGAGTCCGCCTTGTCCCGGCGGACCAGGTCGGCAGCCATCTCGGCGATGGTGGCCTCGTCGACGCCCTTGGCGCGCAGCTCGGCCGCCCGCCGCTCGGCCCGGGCCGCCACCGAGGCGGTCAGGAAGATCTTGACGGTGGCGTCCGGGAACACCACGCTGCCCATGTCCCGGCCCTCGGCGACGATGCCGCGCTCGGCGACCTCGGCGCAGCCGCGCTGCAGCTCCACCAGGCGGGTCCGCACGGCGGGCACCGCGGCGACGGCGCTGACCTGCGCGGTCACCTCGGGCCCCCGGATCGGACCGGACACGTCCTGGCCGTCCACCGTGATGGTCGGGCCGGCCGCGTCGGTGCCGGAGACGATCACCGGCTTGCCGCAGGCCACGGTCACGGCCTCCGGGTCGTCGATGTCCACGTCGTTGGCCAGCATCCACCAGGTCAGCGCCCGGTACATGGCGCCGGTGTCCAGGAAGCTCAGCCCCAGCCGGGCGGCGACCGCCCGGGAGACGGTCGACTTGCCGGAGCCGGAGGGTCCGTCGATGGCGACGACGACCGGGGCGTGCGCTCGGTCGGCAGTGTCCACGGGGCGAACCTCTCTCTGGGCCTGAGCCCGAACCTGAATCCTGTACGGCGCGAGCCGCACAGCCTGAAAACCGGGGGATGTCTCCCTCCAGGTTAATGGACCGGCGCCAGACCCCGCCCCGGTGCTCCGTTCCACCGGAAGCGGCCCCGTGCCGGCCGCGTACCGCCGCCCCCGAACCGGCCCGCGTACCGCCGCCCCCGCACCAGCCCGCGTACCGACCCGCGAACCGGCCCCTGATCCGGCCCCCGCACCGGCCGGGCACCCCTACCGGCGGCCGCGCACCGGCCCCTCGGGTACCGGTCCTCAGTCCCGGACGCTCCAGCCGCTCGCCCGGAGCGCCACGGTGAGCGGTGTCACCGCGCCCGGCGCGACCGACAGCTGGACGAAGCCCACTTGCTGCCCCGACGAGTGCTCGATGACGACGTCCTCGATGTTGACCCCGGCGGCGCCGACCTCGCCGAAGAGCCGGCCCAGCTCGCCGGGCTGGTCGCCGAGGACCACCGCCACCGTCTCGTACCGGGTCGGCGGCGCACCGTGCTTGCCGGGGATCCGCGACTGGCCGGCGTTGCCCCGGCGCATCACGGTCTCGATCCCGGCGGCGCCCGCTCGGCGCTCGCCCTCCTCGGTGGCCTGCAGCGAGCGCAGGGCGGCGACGGTCTCGCCGAGGTCGACGGCGACCTCCTCCAGGATGTCGGCGACCGCGCCGGCGTTGGCGGAGAGGATGTCCACCCACATGCCCGGGTTGGAGGCCGCGATCCTGGTGACGTCCCGAACACCCTGGCCGGAGAGCCTTATGGCCGTCTCGTCGGCCTTCTCCAGCCGGGCCGCGACCAGCGAGGAGACCAGCTGCGGGGCGTGCGAGACCAGGGCGACGGCCCGGTCGTGCGCGGCGGCGTCCATCACGATCGGCATCGCGCCGCAGAGGGCGACCAGCTCCAGGACGGCGTTGAGCGTCTCGGTGTCGGTGTCGGCGGTGGGGGTGAGCACCCAGGGCCGGCCCTCGAACAGGTCGGCGCGCGCGGCCAGCGGGCCCGAGCGCTCGCGGCCGGCCATCGGGTGGCTGCCGATGTAGTGGACGGTGTCGCAGCCCAGCGCGGCCACCTCGGCCCTGGGCCCGTCCTTGACGCTGGCCACGTCGGTGTACCAGCGCGCCAGTCCGCGCCGCTGGCAGTCGGCGAGCACCTTGCCGACCAGGGCGGGCGGCACCGCGATGATCGCGAGGTCCACCGGGCCGTCGGCCGGCTCGGTGGTGCCGGCGCCGAGCGACGCGGCGGTACGGGCCGCGTCCGGGTCGGCGTCCTCCAGATGAACGGTCAGCCCGCGTCCGGTCAGGGCGAGGGCGGCGGAGGTGCCGATGAGTCCGGTACCGACGACGGCGGCAGTGCGCATGGCGGGGTGGCTCTCCTCAAGGGGCTGGCCTGGACGTGCCCGCCCATCCTCTCGCATCCCCACCACCCCCGCGGCCACAGTCCACCCCCGCCGACCGCAACCGCGCGGCCACCGGCTCCGTCCCCCCTGACGCGACACCACGCGCACCACATCGCACGCGCACCGCACCGCACCACACCACATCGCACGCGCACCGCACCGCACCGCACCGCACCGCACCGCACCGCGAACACGACACACCGCGACCACAGGACACCGCACCACGCACCGCACCAGCACGCACGCACGCACGCACCGCACACGCGCGGACACACACCGCCGCACACGCACGCCGTACACGCCGAGCACGGGCGAAATCCGAGGACGCCCGCGCCGATGCGAGGCAGACTGACCGCCCAGGGGGCGGCAGCGCGCCGTCGGCGCGAGCGGCGCGAACGAAGGGGTAGGCCGGGTGGACGACCAGCACAGGGCAGACGACGAACAGCAGTCCGACCGAACCGCGGTACCGGCCCATCCGTCGGAGCTCGACTCCGTCGTGGTCCACGCCGTCGGCGCGGTCTGCCGCCGGCGCGCCCGGGTGGCCCTGCCGCCCGGCGGGCGACTGCGGCTGACCGGGCTGCCGCAGGTGCTCGACGGGCGGTCGCTGCGGGCCCGGGTGCTCTCCGGCCCGCCCGGCACCGCCGTCACCGAGGCCCGCCTCGAACCGGTCGCCGAACTCCGCTCCCTCGACGAACTCCCCGAGCTCCACAGCCGGTTGAAGGCCGCCCGGGAGCACGAGTCCGCCGTCCGCGAGCGGCAGCGCCTGGTCCTCGACACCATCGCGGAGACGACCGCGCTGCGCGCCGTCCCGCCGGCCCGCCGCCGGGACGAACCGCTCCGCCGCACGCCCGCCGACGCCTGGCTGGAGCTGGCCGAGTTCGTCGACGAGCGGCTCACCCGGCTCCACCTCCGCGCCGACGAGCTGGCCGAGGAGCTCGAACGGGCCGAGCACGCGACCGAGACGCTGGCCGACCGGCTGGCGCGTTCGTCCACCGCCGGACCGGCCCGGCCGGTGGAGACCTCCGCGACCGTCCTGCTCACCCTCACCGCTCCCGCGCCCGCGAACTCCCGGCCCGAGGACACCGCACCCGCCCCCGAGATCGACATCGAACTCGAATACGGCGTCCCCGCCGCCCGCTGGGTGCCCGCCTACCGGCTCTCCTACCAGCAGGGCTCCGACACCGGCCGGCTGGTCCTGCGCGCCTCCGTCGCCCAGCGGACCGGCGAGGACTGGACCGGCGTCCGCCTCGCCCTCTCCACCGCCGACCTGGAGCGGCGCACCGACCTGCCGAAGCTGCGCTCGCTGCGGATCGGCCGCAGCCAGCCCGCCCCGCCGCCCTCCGGCTGGCGCGAGCCCCCGGCCGGGCTGAGCGACCTCTTCACCGGCTACGACGCGGTGGGTCCCCGCCCCGAGCCCCGCCGTAGCGGACCGGCCCTCGTCGGGGCCGCCGCCCCGCTCCCGCGCCCCGTACCGCCCCCCGCCCCGATGGCACCGGGCGGCGCACCCCTGGCGGGCGGCACCCGCGGCGGCGTCCAGGCCTTCGAGGCGCCCGCCCCGTCCCTCGGCTTCGCCGGCTACGGCGGGCCGCCGCCCGCGCACCCCGGCGCCCCGCAGCCCGGTGCCCCGCTGCCCCCGCCGGCGGCCGCCGCGGCCCCCGCGCCGCTCGGCCGCCGGGATCGCTCCGCGCGCCGCTCCGCCGCGGGCGGGGCGGCCGAGGCCGCGTTCGCCGACGAGTTCGGCGCCGCCGCGGCCCCGCCCGCGCCCCCGGCTCCCCCCGCCCCGGGCGCCACGCTGCTCGACTACCCCACGCTCGTCCTGGCCGGCCCCGACGAGCCCGCCGCCCGCCGGGGCACCCTCCACCCCACGGCCCCGACCCGCCCGACCTTCACCGGCTCCACCCTGAGCGGCCTGCCGCTCCCCCGCCACGCCGTACCGCCGCGCGCCTCGGCCGGCTCCTTCGACCACCGCTTCGACGCCGCCGCCCCCGCCGACATCCCGTCCGACGGCACCTGGCACACGGTCACGATCGGCGAGATCCCGGTCACCGTCCGGCCCGAGTACGTCACCGTCCCCTCCGTCGAGGAGAAGGTGTACGGGACGCTGGTCCTGGCCAACGGGACGGCCCACGCCGTGCTGGCCGGTCCGGTCGAGGTCACCGTCGACGACGAGTTCCTGCTCACCGCCGCCCTGCCCACCCTCGCGCCGGGCGGGACGTGCCGGCTCGGCACCGGCGTGACCGAGAGCGTCGAGGTCGCGCGCCGCACCGAGCTGCACGAGTCCACCACGGGCATGCTGAACACCAGCACCGTGCTCGACCACCGGGTGCACGTGGGGCTCGCGAACCGGCTCGGGCACGCCGTCACCGTGGAGGTCCGCGAGCGTGTGCCGGTCACCCCGGACAGCGAGATCCGGATCGAGGAACGGGCCGACTGGCACGCGCCCGCCGTCCCCTCCCCGGAGTGCCCGCCGAGCAGCCGGCTCTGGCGGGTCGAACTGCCGCCGGGCGGGCGGGCCGAACTCGACGGCGGGTACCAGATCAGAATCCCGGCCGGAAAGGCCATCGTCGGTGGAAACCGGAGGAACTGAACGATGAGCAGCGACACCATCCCCCTCCCGGTCACCGCCGTCACCTGCCTGGAGGACCGCAGCCAGGTCGAGCGCGCCGTGACCGTCGACCTCGCCGCGGGCGTCCAGCGGCTGCGCCTCGGCCCGATCACCGCGCTCGCCGTCGACCGGACCCTGCGGGCCGAAGCCACCGGCCTCGCCCCCGCCGACGCCGAGTCGCCCAGGATGGCGGGCCCCCGCGTCCTGGACGCCCGGATCGTCCGCGCCTGGACCCCGCGCGCCCCGCTGGCGCCCGGTCCGGACGACTCCGCGCTGCGCCACCGCGTCCACGAGCTCGACGTGCGGGCCCGCCAGGAGGACCAGCTGCGCCACCGCCTGGAGGCCCGGCTGGCCCTGCTCGCCCAGCTCTCCGCCGACCTGCTCCGCGAGGTCGGCGAGGGCGCCGGCGCCGGCGAGGTCGAACGGGCCCGCTGGGCCCGCGAGCTGGACCGGGTGGACGCCGAGCGCGAGCGGTACGGCGAGGAGCTGCGGGCCGCCCACTCCCGGCTGCGCGACCTGGAGGTCGAGCGCTCAGAGGCCCGGACGGCCCTCGACGAGGCCGAGGAGGCGCCCGCCGAGCTGGTCGCCCACCTGGACCTCACCGTCGAGGCGGCCGCCGCAGGACCCGCCCGGCTGACCGTCAGCCACCTGGTGCCGTGCGCGGTCTGGCGGCCCTCCTACCGGGCCACCCTCGCCGAGGGGTCGCTCCACCTGGAGTCCGAGGCGGTGGTCTGGCAGCGCACCGGCGAGGACTGGACGGGCGCCCGGCTCACCTTCTCCACCGCCCGCTCGGCACTGGCCACCGCACCGCCCGCGATCAGCGAGGACGTGCTGGCCCTGCGCGAGCGCAGCGCCGAGGAGCGGCGCACGGTCGAGGTCGAACTGCGCGAGGAGACGATCAGCACCCTCGGCCCGTCCGAGGCCGTGCCGGGGGTGGACGACGGCGGCGAGGTCCGGATCCTGCGGGCCCCCACGCCGGCCACCGTGCCCTCGGACGGCCGGGCGCACCGGGTGCCGCTGGGCTCCTTCACTGCGCCCGCCGCCGGCGAGTACGCCTGCGCCCCGGAGCTGTCGCCGCTGGTGACCCAGGTGGTCCGGTTCCGCAACGCGGCCGGGCACGCGCTGCTCGCCGGCCCGGTGGAACTGATCCGCGGCAGCGGCTTCACCGGCCGCGGCGAGCTGCCCTTCACCGCCGCGGGCGCCGAGGCGGAGCTGGCGTTCGGCAGCTCGGACGGCTACCGGGTGGTCCGGGAGACCGACGAACGGCAGGGCACCGCGGGGCTCACCCAGCGCTCGGTGACCACCCGGACGGTCCGGCTGCACATCTCGCGCTTCTCGGGCCCGGAGGAGCGGGACGAGCAGCTTGTCACGGTGCGTGAGCGGGTACCGGTCTCCGAGGTCTCGGCAGTCGAGGTGCGGCTGCGCAAGGAGGAGTGCTCCCCGGCTCCGGACGCCTTCGACACCGAGGGCATCGTCCGCTGGGACCTCCCGCTCGGCCCGGGCGCCCGCCGAACGGTGACGCTGGTGTACGAGATCTCCGCCTCCGCGAAGGTGGCGGGCCTGTGACCCCACTGCCTGCGACATCACTGGCTGCGACATCACTGCCTGCGACACCATCACCTATGACACCGGCGCCTCTGGCCCCCTCACCTGTGACCCCACCACCTGTGACACCGGCGCCCGAACCCGGTCGGCCGCGCCCTCGCCGTGACGACCGTTCAGGTACAACAGGAACATGATCCTGCACCTCGCCCCCCTCGACGACTGGCTGGCCGACCCCGGCCGGCCGTACGCCACCGCCTCGCTGCTCACCGACGGGTTCATCCACTGCTCGGCGGACGAGCGGACGGCGCTCGCGGTGGCCAACGCCTTCTACGCCGACACTCCCGGTCCGCTGATGGTGCTGCTGATCGAGGAGTCGCTGGTGGAACCGATGGTGAAGTGGGAGGCCCCGAACGGCGCACCGCCGCCCGGAGCCACCCCCGGTGTGCTGTTCCCGCACATCTACGGGCGACTGAACCGGTCCGCCGTGGTCGGCCTGGAGAAGGTCGAGCGCGGCCCGGACGGCCACTGGGCGAACCTCACGCCCTGGAGCTGAACCGCCACCGTCCCGGCTACAGCCAGCCCCGCTCCCGGGCCGCCATTCCGGCCTGGAAGCGGGTGGTGGCGCCCAGCTCGCGCATCAGGCTCTGCAGCCGGCGCTGGGTGGTCCGGGCGCTCCAGCCGAGCGAGCGGGCGATCGACTCGTCGGTGAGGCCGGCCGCCAGCAGGCCGAGCAGCTTGCGGTGGTCGGCCTCCGGCTCCAGCGCGCCCTCGGCGGCGCCGATCGCGGACTGGAGCTGGACCGCCCGTTCCCACTCCGCCTCGAACAGCGTGTCCAGGGCCTGGAGCAGCGCCGACGGGTGGATCACGTAGGCCGCGTCGAGGACGCTGTCGCCCACGCTGATCGGGATGATGGCCATCCGGTCGTCCGACATGATCATCTTCATCGGCAGCACCGGCCGGACCCTCGCCTCCTCGCCGTCCGCGACGCCGGCCAGGATGTTCTTCTCCAGCCGGCCGGGCCAGGCGACCGCCTCCCGGTCGTAGATGGTCCGGAACCGCAGCCCCTCCCGCATCCGCTCGCGCTGCAGCGGGATGTTGGCGACCGGGTCCTGGATGTACGGGGGGCAGTCGAAGCCCCGGACCTGGTACTGGCTGGTCTCGGTGATGTGCTCCAGCCGCTGGGCGATCGCCTCGCCGCCGGTCAGCACCTCGACCGAGTGCGCCGGGTCGGTGTAGCGCGAGGCCTCCCGGAAGGCGTCCATCAGCCGGTGCATCTCGGCCCTGGCGTGCCGCAGCTCGGACTCGCGATGGCCGATCAGCGTGCCGATCGCGACATCGGGCGCCACCGGGAGGAAGCGGTGGCGGTCCACCGGCGCCCTGGTCGCCATGCCCTGCTGTGCCAATCGGTCCAGCGCGCGGACGCTCTGCTGGAGTGTCAGACCGCAGCAGGTCGCGAGGTCCTCCGCGGTGGACTGCGGGTTGGCCACCAGCGCCGCGTAGACCTGACCGTCCGGCGCGGCCAGTCCCAGTGTGCTGAGTGGTGCATCGGACACGACGCCGCTCCCCCGTCTCGACTCCCGACCGCGCCCCCGGTGGCGCAGTCCCGCCACTCGGCGGGTCGTGGTCAGGTGGCAATCTTCGGCCACGGATCATCGCGCTGACAAGGCGATGACCAGGCGATGCGTCCTTGCTCACAGCAGGACCCGCCGAACAGCAGGAGGGCCTCCCCGCCACTCGACGGGGAGACCCTCCCGAAACACCCGAATATGTAGACCGGTCTACCGACGCAGTCCCGCTCGCGCGGATTATGCAGACCGGTCTACAGACACGCTCCGCGAATATGTCGGTCGGTCTACAGAACCGGCCCCCGATTATGCAGACCGGTCCACAGAAACGCCCCCAACTATGCAGACCGGTCTACAGAGATCGCCAGAATATGTCGACCGGTCTACAGAGGAACCCCTCTAGCGACCGGTCCACAGATTCCTACAGGCCGACCTCGCGCATCAGCTGACCGACCTCGGGGTTGGTCAGACGACGCAGCCAGCCGGACTTCTGGTCGCCCAGCGCGATCGGGCCGAAGTGCGTGCGCACCAGCTTCTCGACCGGGAAGCCGGCCTCGGACAGCATCCGGCGGACGATGTGCTTGCGACCCTCGTGCAGGGTCACCTCGACCATGTAGTTCTTGCCGACGTTGGAGATCACCTTGAAGCTGTCGGCCCGGGCGAAGCCGTCCTCCAGCTCGATGCCCTTGGCGAGCTGCTTGCCCAGGTCACGCGGGATCGGTCCCTGGATCGCGGCCAGGTAGGTCTTGGTCACGCCGTACCGCGGGTGGGTGAGGCGGTGGGCCAGCTCGCCGTGGTTGGTGAGCAGGATGATGCCCTCGGTCTCGGTGTCCAGACGACCGACGTGGAAGAGCCTGGTCTCCCGGTTGGTCACGTAGTCACCGAGGCACTGGCGACCGTCCGGGTCCTCCATGGTGGAGACCACGCCGGCCGGCTTGTTCAGCGCGAAGAACAGGTACGACTGGGTGGCGACGGTCAGGCCGTCCACCTTGATCTCGTCGTTCTGCGGGTCGACCCGCTTGCCCTGCTCGGTGACGCGCTTGCCGTTGACCTCGACCCGGCCCTGCTCGATGAGCTCCTCGCAGGCCCGGCGGCTGCCGATGCCGGCCCGGGCCAGCACCTTCTGCAGGCGCTCGCCCTCGGGCTCGCCGGCGGTCTTCGGCAGGTTCACGGCCGGCTTGTCGTGCCGGGCCAGAACGGCGTCCTCGATCTTGGCCTGCAGCTCGCGCGAGCGCTGCGGCTGACGGCGCGGGTCGCCCGGGGCGCCCTGGCCCTCACGGCGCGGCCGCGGTGCCGGGTTGGGACGGCGCCCGGAGTAGCCGCCGCGGGCCGGCGTGGCGTTGGGGCCGCCGCCGAACTCGGGGCGGTCGTAGCGCCGCTCCTCGGGCCGCAGCGGGCGGTCCAGGAAGCCGCGGTCGTCGCGCCGGTCGTCCCGGCGGTCGTCACGCCGACCGTAGGAACCGGACCCGCCGCGCGGCGCGCCGGAGCCGCCGCCGTAGGACCCGCCACGCGAGGAGCCGGAGCCACCACCGTACGAACCGCCACGCGAGGAGCCGGAGCCACCACCGTACGAACCGCCACGCGACGAGCCGGACCCGCCGCCATACGAACCGCCACGCGAGGAGCCGGAGCCACCACCGTACGAGCCGCCGCCCGACGAGCCGCCGCGCGAACCCGAACCGTACGAACCGGACCCACCGCGGGAGCCGGAGCCGCCGCCGTAGGACCCACCACTCGACGAACCGCCGCGCGAACCCCCGCCGTACGAACCGGACCCGCCCCGCGAGGAGCCGGAGCCACCGCCGTAGGAACCCCCGCCGTACGAACCGCCGCCCTGCGAGCCGCCGCCGGACGAGCCCCCGCGCGGAGCGCCCGATCCGCCACGGCCCGCGCCGCCCCCGTGGGAGCCGCCGCCGCTCCGGCCCCCGCCCTGTCCGCCGCGACCGCCGCCGCCGCCGCTGCTGTTCCTGCCGTTGCCACTGCTACGCATCAAAGTGTCCGTACGTCGTTCCGTCTGGGATTGGGCTGTGCGGTCGTTTCGGCCGACCTCACCGCCCCCCTATCGATCGAGCGGAGCCCGATCGGCTTCGCCACTGCCGTCCGCAGCCTGCGCGGCAGCGGCGGCGACCGCCTCCGCGATCATCGTGCCCTCCAGGGACTCCGCTTCCACGTCGTCGACCTCGGGCAGGAAGGGAGCGAGTTCCGGCAGCTCATCCAGGCCGCGGAGCCCCATCCGTTCCAGGAAGTAGTTCGTCGTCCGATACAGGATCGCACCTGTTTCGGGCTCGGATCCGGCCTCTTCCACCAGTCCTCGCTGTACCAGGGTACGCATCACGCCGTCACAGTTCACACCACGGACGGCTGAGACCCGTGATCTGGACACCGGCTGCCGGTAGGCGACGACCGCCAGAGTCTCCAGCGCGGCCTGGGTCAGCCGGGCCTGCTGGCCGTCCAGGACGAAGCGGTCGACGGCCGCCGCGCAGTCGGCCCGGGTGTAGAACCGCCACCCGCCGGCGACCAGCCGCAGGTCGAAGCCCCGGCCCTGGGCGGTGTACTCGGCGGACAGCTCACGCAGCGCCGACGCCACCTCCTCCCGCGACCGTTCGAGGACGGACGCCAGGTGGGCCTCCCGGGCGGGCTCGTCGACGACCATCAGAATCGCCTCCAGCTCCGCCCTCAGCCCGGGCCGGTCCGCCGCCTCCAACCCGACGGGCCCGGACGCGGGCGCCGCAGGCGCTGGCGCAGGAGCTGGTGCAGGCGCAGGCGGCGCAGGCACAGGCACAGGCGGCGCGGACACCCGCCCGCCTCCCCCCGCACCGCAAGTCGACGGGGCCGACTTCTGGTGCACCACCAGGGCCTCGGACGCCACCGGACCGGGCTCGACCCCCCGCGCCCCACCAGGAGCCGATCCACCAGGAGCAGCGAAAGCACCAGGAGTCACGGGAACCACGGGCGCGGCAGCGACCTCCCCCTCCCCGGCCGCCGCCTCCCCGACCACCCCCGGCGCCGGCTCCAGCCACTCCTGGGCCCTCGGCTGCCCCGGCACGCCGAGCGGACGCCGCACCCGCCGCTTCCCGCCGTCCGCCCCAGTCGTCATCGCTCCTCCTTCTGCTCACCGGCCGGCCGGTCGAACTCGTCCGTCACCTCGACCACACCCCGGTCCTCCTCGGCCACCCAGCGCACCAGCAGCTCGCCCAAGGCCTCGGGCTGCTCGAAGGCGAGCACCCGCTCCCGGTACAGCTCCAGCAGGGCCAGGAAGCGGGCGACCACCACCAGGGTGTCCGGCGCGTCGGCGACCAGCTGCTGGAAGGACGCCTCGCCCAGCTCGGTGAGCAGCCCGACCACCAGCCCGGCCTGTTCCCGCACGCTGACCGGCGGACTGTGGATGTGGTCGACGTAGACGACCGGCTCCGGCCTGGGCGCCATCGTCCGCGCCGCCAGCTGCGCGAACCGCTCCGTGCCGATGCTGATCACGACCTCGGGGAGCAGCTGCGCGTGGTGGGGCTCCAGTCCGACGGTCCGGGGGCGCCGGAGCAGTTCGGCGGCCCAGCGGTCGCCGAACAGGGCCGCCGCGCGCTTGTAGGCCCGGTACTGCAGCAGCCGGGCGAAGAGCAGGTCGCGCGCCTCCAGCAGGGCGAGGTCCTCCTCGTCCTCGACCTCGGCGGCTGGCAGCAGGCGGGCGGCCTTGAGATCGAGGAGCGTCGCGGCGACCACCAGGAACTCGGTCGCGGCGTCCAGGTCCCAGTTCGCGCCCATGGCCCGGATGTGTGCCATGAAGTCGTCGGTGACGGTGGCCAGCGCCACCTCCGTGACGTCCAGCTTGTGCTTGGCGATCAGGCTCAGCAGCAGGTCGAAGGGGCCCTCGAAGTTCTCCAGCCGCACCCGGAAGCCACCGCCGGGCGAACCGGCGGCCGTCCCCGGCCCGTCTGCCGCAGCCGACCCCTCTGCCGTACCCGGATCGGTCCCCGCAGCGACGCGAACGCCCGCGTCGACGGTCTCACCGGGCCTGACGGACCCCTTGGCCCCACCCGACCCGCCAACCCCGAGGAACGCATCGGATCCGGCGGTCCCATCGGCAGCGACGGACCCGGCGGCGGGCGATTCGGGGGTGCTCGGCATAACGGTCCATCTTCACCCGGCGGCCGCCGCCCGCCCCGCGCCGGGGCCGCCGACACGCCGCACGCACCGCCGGGCGCCGCCGGTCACCGGTACAACGCCGGACCACCGGCCCAGCGCCCCCCCAGAGGCATCACGAGCCCACCAGCACCACCGGCACCACAAGCGCCGCAAGGCGCCCCGCAGGCCTCAGCGCCCGCGCAGCCGCCGCACCAGGATGCTCGCCTCGCCGCGCTGCTCCAGATCGGCCAGCACGACCGCGATCGCCTCCCGGACGATCCGGCCGCGGTCCACCGCCAGCCCGTGCTCACCGCGGAGCACCAGCCGGGTGTGTTCGAGGTCCATCAGTTCCTCGGCGGACACGTACACGGTGATCTTCTCGTCGTGCCGCTCCCGCCCGGTGGGGCGGCGCGGTGCCCGTCCACGCGGCCTGGGGCGCCCTGTGGCGCCCGCCTGGTCCTCGGTGGCACCCGCGTGCTGGCGCGGCGCCGGAGCGGCGCCACGGCCGCCCTGAGCCGTCTTACCGGCCTGCGCGGCACCCGCCGCGCCCCCGGCCGTACTGCCCGCCGCGCCGGACTGCCCGATGCCCTGGGCCCCGCCCGGCTGGGCGGGGGCCGGCACCGAGGCGCCGCCCGCCGAGTGGTGCTCGCGCGGCCGACCGGCCTCGCCGCCGTTCGCGGCGCCTCCGGTCGCACGACCCGCGGCACCGCCGGTGCCGTCGTCGGCGCCCTCGGCACCGTCCGGGCCGGCACCGTTGACGGCCCGCGCGGTCTCCGGTCTGGGCGCCTCGGCGGCCGGACGCGGCGCGAGGGACGGCGACAGCGCCATCCCGCCGGTGGTCCGGAACAGCTCGTCGGCACCCGGGAGACTCACTCGGCGGGGCGGCACCGGTCGAGCACCTCCCTGGCGAGCTGGCGGTAGGCGGCGGCACCGACCGAGTTGGTCGCGTACGTCGTGATCGGCTCACCGGCGACGGTGGTCTCCGGGAAGCGCACGGTCCGCCCGATGACGGTGTGGAAGACGTGCTCGCCGAACGCCTCGACGACCCGGGCCAGCACCTCACGGCTGTGCACGGTGCGCGAGTCGTACATGGTGGCCAGGATGCCGTCCAGGCGCAGCTCGGGGTTGAGCCGCTCGCAGACCTTCTCGATCGTCTCGGTCAGCAGCGCGACACCGCGCAGCGCGAAGAACTCGCACTCCAGCGGAACGATGACGCTGTGAGCGGCCGTCAGGGCATTGACCGTCAGCAGGCCCAGCGAGGGCTGGCAGTCGATGATGACGAAGTCGTAGTCGGGCAGCAGCGGCTTCAGGGCGCGCGCCAGCGCGGACTCCCGGGCCACCTCGCTGACCAGCTGCACCTCGGCGGCGGAGAGGTCGATGTTGGAGGGCAGCAGGTCCATGCCGGGCACCGCGGTCTTCAGCAGCACCTCATCGGCCGTCAGGCCGCGCTCCATCAGCAGGTTGTAGACGGTGACGTCGAGTTCCATCGGGTTGACGCCGAGACCGACCGAGAGCGCGCCCTGCGGGTCGAAGTCCACGAGCAGCACCCGGCGGCCGTACTCGGCCAGCGCCGCGCCCAGGTTGATGGTCGACGTGGTCTTGCCGACGCCGCCCTTCTGGTTGCACATCGCGATGATCTGCGCGGGGCCGTGCTCGGCCACCGGTGCGGGGATCGGGAAGTACGGCAGCGGACGGCCGGTCGGGCCGACCCGCTCGCGCCGCTGGCGCGCGGCGTCGGGGGCCAGCGTGGCGGCGTACTCCGGGTCCGGCTCGTACTCGGCGTCCGGGTCGTCGTAGGCGCCGTAGGCGAACTCGCCGTAGGCCAGGCCGTGGGCCGGCAGGTCGACGTCGTAGTCGGTCACCGTGGTCACCTGTGCTGTGTTCTGTCGTGCTTCGAAAGTGCGGAGTGCGACCGAGCCGACCTCGGCCGAGCCCACGGTGGCCTGCCGGGCCCCGGACTCCTCACTCGGCTGGACGGCGGTGTGCTCCGCCAGTCCTGGCTGACCACCCCCGGGAGCAAATGTCGACTCATTCACAAGTCGTCTTACCTCCTTGGGCATCCAGGACTCTATGTCGATTCGTCAGCGTGGCAGCATGCCGACGGTTTGCGACTCTAGGCCGTTCAAGGCGTTCGCAGCAACACAATCCACGGTAGTGGGCAGGATGTGTCGACTATCGGGCAACCCTCTGTCAAGGGATGCGCGGGCCCTTGACCCTAACGTTTCTGCGGTCGGGTGACACGACCCACAGAAATTGACGACAGAGCGACCCGCCCACATCGCCCCCGTTCACGCGTCCGGATCGGCGCCACTCACCCACCCCGACCACCCCCGTTCACGCGTCCGCGTCGGCACCGTTCACCCGCCCCCGTGGACGCCGCCCACCCGCCCGCCTCGGCGCCGTTCGCGGGCATGGCGAAGCCCCCGATCCGAGGACCTCCGGCCCGCTGGCGGACGAGGAGGAAGGGTCGGGGGCCTACGGGCCGTCCCACCGGGAACGGCCCAGGTCGGAGCGGTCCGCGCCGGCGTGGCGCGGACCGTCCCGGACCGGGGGGAACCCGAGATCAGGCGAGCACGCTCTCCAGGGAGACGGACTCCAGGCCGAAGGCCTCGGCGACGGCGCCGAAGGTGATCTGGCCCTCGTGCACGTTCAGGCCCTTGGCCAGCGCCGGGTCACGGCGCAGCGCGTCCTTCCAGCCGCGGTTGGCCAGCTCCACGATGTAGGGCAGCGTGGCGTTGGTCAGCGCGTAGGTGGAGGTGTTCGGGACGGCGCCCGGCATGTTGGCCACGCAGTAGAAGACCGAGTTGTGGACCTGGAAGGTCGGCTCGGCGTGCGTGGTGGCGTGCGAGTCCTCGAAGCAGCCGCCCTGGTCGATGGCGATGTCGACGAGCACGGAGCCCGGCTTCATACGGGAGACCAGCTCGTTGGTGACGAGCTTCGGGGCCTTGGCGCCCGGGATCAGCACGGCGCCGATCACCAGGTCGGCCTCCAGGACGGCCTTCTCCAGCTCGAAGGCGTTGGAGGCGATGGCCTTGATCTTGGTGCCGAAGACCTTGTCGGCCTCGCGCAGCTTGTTGATGTCGCGGTCGAGCAGGGTCACCTCGTAACCCATGCCGATGGCGATGGTGGCCGCGTGCCAGCCGGAGACGCCACCGCCGATGACGACGGCCTTGGCGGGGTGGGTGCCGGGCACGCCACCGGGCAGCACGCCGCGGCCGCCGGCCGGGCGCATCAGGTGGTACGAGCCCACCTGCGGGGCCAGCCGGCCCGCGACCTCGGACATCGGCGCGAGCAGCGGCAGGGCGCCGTTGGCGAGCTGCACGGTCTCGTACGCGATCGCGGTGGTGCCGGACGCGACCAGCGCGTCGGTGCCGGCGCGGTCGGCCGCCAGGTGCAGGTACGTGAAGACGGTCTGGCCCTTGCGCAGACGGTGGTACTCCTGGGCGATGGGCTCCTTGACCTTCAGCAGCAGGTCGGCGGTGGCCCACACCTCGTCGGCGGTGGGGAGGATGGTGGCGCCGGCGGCCACGTACTCCTCGTTGGGGATCGAGGAGCCGAGACCGGCGTTGTCCTCGATGTAGACCTCGTGCCCGTTGCGGACGAGCTCATGCACGCCGGCGGGCGTGATGGCCACGCGGTACTCGTGGTTCTTGACCTCGCGGGGGATGCCGACCTTCACGGCTAAACACGTCCTCTTGCCATGGGGGTCCCTACCGGAGAAGACCGGCGGGCGACGCGCACGTGGGGAAGCCTCCGGACGACACCGGGGCATGGATCGCTGCGCGACTGAGTTCGAGTGTAATGAAGCCCAGGCGGCGTGTCAGCCTTCCAAAGCGAACAAATCTGCCGGACACATTGGCAGGTTCGTAGGCTTCCCCAGCGATCTTCCCGCCAAAGCAATGCCAACCAGGCATCTCCGACAATACTCCGGAACCCGCCCCTACCACCCGCCGTCGAGGCGTTCCCGCAGCTCCGCGAGGGCGTCGCCGACCACCTGCTGCCCGCGCTCGTCGCCCAGCCTCCGCAGCACCGACAGGGAGGCCCGGTACTCCCGCTCGGCCTCCTCGAACCGGCGCTGCGCGGTGTGCGCCTCGGCCACCCGGGCGAGCAGCCGGGCCTCGGCGGCGTGGTCGCCCATCGCCTGCCGCAGGGCGAGCGCCCGCCCGTACCAGTCGGCGGCGCGAACCGCCTCGCCGAGCGCCCGGTAGCAGCCCGCCGCGCCCTCCAGGGCCCGGGCGCAGAGCGCCTCGTCGTCGGCCGACCGGGCGTGCTCCAGGGCCGCCCGGTAGTGTGCGCAGGCCTGCTCCCAGCGGCCGGCCGCGGCCTGGAGGTCCCCCAGATTGAGCAGCGCGGCGGCGGCCCGGCGCGGTTTGCCGTGGCGTTCGGCCACGGTCAGCACCTGCTCGTGCAGCTGGTAGAGGTCGGCGGGAGCGGCCGCGCCGGTCAGCGGCAGCGCCCGGAGCAGGGCGGTGACCAGCCGGCCGGCCGAGCCGTCCAGATCGCCCTGGCCGATCGCGTCGGCGACCGCGCCGAGCAGGACGTCGCGCTCGCCGAGCAGCCACTGCCGGGCGTCGGCGGCGGAGCGCAGCCGGAGCGGGCCGGGCAGCGGGTCGGGGCCGGGGCCGCCGGCCGGGTCGAGCAGCGCGCGGGCGGATTCGGTGAGCCGGACCAGCCGCTCCAGCAGCCGGGCCCGGGCCAGTTCGACCTCGGCGGGCCGGTCCTCGCTCTCGCGCAGCCGGACCAGCCGGGGGTAGAGCCGGCCGGGCACCCGGTAGCGCGGGGTCCCGTCGGCGGCGGGGGGCTCCGCACCGAGCAGCTCCCGCTCGGCGAGCGCGGCCAGCATGGTGGCGGCCTCCGGCGCCGGGCAGCCGACCAGGGCCGAGGCGGTCCGCAGGTCGGCCGTCTGCCCCGGTGCGAGGGTGAGCGCCCGCAGCATCCGCGCCTGGGCGGCCGACAGCGTGCCGTAGAGCAGGGTGAACGCGCCGATCAGCGGATCGTTGTCCGGCACCGGAACGGGCTCGGCAGGTTCGGGCCCGGGCTTCACCCAGGCCGCGGGGTCCGTCACCGGGACGGCGGCAGCGGCGGCAGCGGCCGACTCCACCTGCTCGGCCGTCGAACCGACCCTACCGGCCGTCCCGGCCGTCCCGGCCGTACCGACTGCACAGCCCGCAGCGGCACCGGCGGTCCCCGGCTTTCCGGCGCCGCCCGGCCGGCCGGGCCGCTCCGGGGCCGGGACCTGCTCCGGAGCCGGCGCGGAAACGTGCTCCGCGGGCTGCGTCCCGCCGCGCCGTTCGCCGCGCTTCGCTCCGCCCCGCGCGGGCCCGGCGGGACGCCTGACACCCTTCCCGTCCCCCGGACCGGCCCCGGCCCCGGCGCCGCCCGGAGCCCGCCCGTCCGCCCCGGTCCCGGCCTTGGGCCCCGCACCGACCCCCGCACCGGCCCCCGCGTGCAGGGCGCCGCCCTTCGTACGCCCCGGCCCACCGGACGCGCCGGGACCGCCCCGGGCGGTCTCCTTCCCCCCGGAAGCCGTCTCCCCGGCCGCATGCACCCCACCGGCCGCCTTCGCGCCCCCCGCCGGCTTGGCGTCGGCCTCCCGCACCGCCCGCGCCAGCTCCTTCGCGGCATCCGTCACCGCCAGCTTCGGATTGCCCCGCAGCCACCCCGCCATCAGCCGCAGTGCCGCCGGCCGGGCCGCGCAGGCCTCGGCCAGGTCGGCCCCGCCGACCGGGTCGCAGCTGATCCTCGTCCCGCCGACCAGGTCCCCGAGCAGCTCCCCCGAGGCCTCCCGGTCGAGCCCGCCGAGGATGACCGGGTCGATGTCCTCGATGCCGGTGAGCGGCCCGGCGGTGGTGGCCAGGACGAGGCAGCCGGGCTCGTCCGCGAGCAGCGGCCAGAGCTGTCCGGCGTCCCGCACGTCGTCCAGCAGCAGCAGGGCCTTCCGCCCGGCCAGCGCCTCGCGCAGCGCGACGCAGGCCGGTTCGTCCCGGCTGTCCTCGACGGCGCCGGGCAGCGGGACGCCCGCGACGTCCGCGCCGAGCTGCTCCAGCAGCCGGCGGGCGGCCCTGGCGGGCGGCACCCGGCCGCCGTCCGGGGTGGAGAGCCGGGCGAACAGCACACCGTCGGGGTAGTCGGCGGCGACCGTGCGGGCGAACCGGACGGCCAGGGTGGTCCGCCCGGATCCGGGCCGGCCGGCCAGCACCAGGACCCGGCTGCGGCCCTCGGCCGGGCGTGCGGCGGCGGCCCGCAGGGCGGCGAGCTCGGCACGCCGGCCGACGAGCAGCGCGGGACCGGCGGGCAGCCGGTCGAGCCCGGGAACGTCCTCGACGGATACGCCGGGCCCCGCGTCCATGGTCGCCGTCTTCCTCGCCACCCGTGCCACTCCCGACGTCACCCAGCGCTCAGCGGAGGCGGCCCGGGACGGGCGCCCTGTCTGCGAAGCGTAGTTCGACCGTCCGGCTCCGCCGAGGTGACATCCGGTCGTACGAACCGGTAAGTCACCCCTGCGGGTCAACCGCGGGGTGACGCGCCGTCCACCGGCCCGCTGGGAAGGTCACCCCAGGAAACAGCACCCCAGGAAGCAGCACCCCACGAAGCAGCACCGCAGAAGCGTCACCACGCGAAGCAGCACCGCGGAGTCGTCACCCCCACGAGCAGCACCGCGCCGAGGTCACGCCGGAGGTGTCACGCCGAGAAGGGCCGCGCCGGCCACGGCGAGTCGGCCGGGCGCAGCGCGGCCAGGCCGCCGGACCCGGTGAGCGCGGCGTGCACGGCGAGCGTGCCGGTGATCAGGGTGGGGTTGTGCAGCTCCCCGGCGTGGATCAGCCGGATCAGCTCGGCGACCGGCACCCGGGCGGTCTCGATCTCCAGTTCCTCGCCGTGCGCCTCGTAGCGCTCGCCCTCGGCGGCGGTGAGGTCGGTGGCGAGGAAGAGCCGCAGCGCCTCGTCCGTGCCGCCGGGCGAGGTGTAGAAGTCGACCAGCACCCGCCAGGTGTCGGCCTTGCAGTGGGCCTCCTCGTACAGCTCGCGCTGGGCGGCGTGCAGCGGGTTCTCGCCGGGGACGTCGAGGAGGCCGGCCGGCAGCTCCCAGAGCCGCTGGCGGACGGGGTGGCGGTACTGGCGCAGGATCAGCACCCGCTCCTGGTCGTCCAGCGCGAGGACGGAGACCGAGCCGGGGTGGGTCTGGTAGTCGCGGCGGGCCCAGCTACCGTCGGGCATCCGGACCTCCTCGGAGCGCACGCCGGTGACCTTGCCCTGGAAGGGCGTCGCGGTCCCCCGGGTCTCCCACTCCTCGGCCACGTCAAAGATGCTCTGGTCGTCCATCGCTCTCCCCTTTTCGTCAGTACGACACAATCTAACGCCGGACGGCGGCCCCGCGGGAATCGCGGGGCCGCCGTCCGGTGACGTGTCGACGACTACTCCCGGCCGGCGCCCACTGCTCGGCGCCGACCACCGGGCGCCGAGCAGTGGGTACCGACTACCGGGTACCGACTACCGCGTACCGACTACTGGGCGGCCGTCTTGATCTCGATGGCCGCCTTGACCAGACCCGCGAACAGCGGGTGCGGGCGGGTCGGGCGGGACTTCAGCTCCGGGTGGGCCTGGGTGGCCACCAGGTAGGGGTGCACCTCGCGCGGGTACTCGACGTACTCGACGAGGTCGCCCTTCGGGGAGAGGCCGGAGAACTGCAGGCCGGTCTTCTCCAGGTCGGCGCGGTACGCGTTGTTGACCTCGTAGCGGTGGCGGTGGCGTTCCTCGACGTACTGCTCGCCGCCGTAGACCTCACGGACGATGGAGCCCTCGGCGAGCTTGGCCGGGTAGAGGCCCAGTCGCATCGTGCCGCCCAGGTCGCCCTTGCCGTCGACGATCGCCAGCTGCTCGGCCATGGTGGAGATGACCGGGTACTTGGCGGCCGCGTCGAACTCGGTGGAGTTGGCCTCGGGCAGGCCGGCCAGGTTGCGGGCGGCCTCGATGACCACGCACTGCAGGCCCAGGCAGAGGCCCAGCAGCGGGATCCTGTTCTCCCGGGCGTAGGTGATCGCGGCGACCTTGCCGTCCACACCCCGGTCGCCGAAGCCACCGGGGACGCAGATCGCGTCCACGTCGCCGAGCTGCGCCTGGGCGCCCTCGGGCGTCTCGCAGTCGTCGGAGGTGACCCACTTGATCTCGACGCGGGCGTTGTTGGCGAAGCCGCCGGCGCGCAGCGCCTCGGTCACCGACAGGTAGGCGTCCGGCAGGTCGATGTACTTGCCGACCAGCGCGACCTTGACGATGTGCTGCGGCTCGTGGACGCGGCGCAGCAGGTCGTCCCAGGTGGTCCAGTCCACGTCGCGGAACGGGAGGTCCAGCCGGCGGACCACGTACGCGTCCAGGCCCTCGCCGTGCAGGACCTTGGGGATGTCGTAGATCGACTTGGCGTCGATGGCCGCGACCACGGCCTCCTCGTCCACGTCGCACATCAGCGAGATCTTGCGCTTGATGGCCTGCGGGACCTCGCGGTCGGCGCGCAGCACGATGGCGTCCGGCTGGATGCCGATGTTGCGCAGCGCGGCCACCGAGTGCTGGGTGGGCTTGGTCTTCAGCTCGCCCGAGGGGCCGATGTACGGCAGCAGGGAGACGTGCACGAAGAACACGTTGTCCCGGCCGACCTCGTGACGGACCTGGCGGACGGCCTCCAGGAAGGGCAGCGACTCGATGTCACCGACCGTGCCGCCGACCTCGGTGATCACCACGTCGACGTCCTCGGTCGCCATCCGGCGGATCCGGGCCTTGATCTCGTTGGTGATGTGCGGAATCACCTGGACGGTGTCGCCCAGGTACTCGCCGCGGCGCTCCTTGGCGATGACCGTCGAGTACACCTGGCCGGTGGTGACGTTCGCCGAGCCGTGCAGGTTGGTGTCGAGGAACCGCTCGTAGTGGCCGACGTCGAGGTCGGTCTCGGCACCGTCGTCGGTGACGAAGACCTCGCCGTGCTGGAACGGGTTCATGGTGCCCGGGTCCACGTTGAGGTACGGGTCGAGCTTCTGCATCGTCACGCGGAGTCCGCGGGCCTTGAGCAGGGCGCCCAGGCTGGAGGCGGTGAGGCCCTTGCCGAGCGAAGAGGCGACACCCCCGGTGACGAAGAGGTGCTTGGTCGTCACGGCGCGGCCGTTCGATGCCTTGCCGGAATGGGGCTGTGCCAAGAGGGGGCTCCCGTGGGTCGCGTGTCGAAGGTGACGTGGGCGGGAAGCTCTCGGCTCGCCTGGCGCGACGGGAGTGCGGTGTGGTGCACGGCACTCGATGAGTCGTCGGTTCGGCTGGTCCGGGGCGTTTGATCCCACCGGTCCACGGGATACCAGGGTATCAGTGCCCCGGCCCGGACGCGTTCCGGCCCGCTCGCGGCGCTCGGGAACCACTCCGTCGGCGCACCACCGGCGCACCACCCGGCGCACGCGTCACACCGGTCGCACCACCGGCCCGAGCGGGCCACTCCGCGGCGCTCGGGCGGGTCATGGAGCCCCCTCCCGACGGACCATCCGGAGGTGATCCTTCCGAGCCATCCTTGACGGCTCCCCCACGATGCACGGCATTTCCGCCGAATTGTGGCGCCACGCAGGGCTGCGCCCGCGTGCTTCGCCCCTTTCGTCCGTCGTAAGCTGCACGGACGCATCGCCGACAGCACGAGCAAGCGGAGGGCGTGGGAGGGCAAGGACACCTCTCGGTCCCCGATGCGCGACCGGACCTCCCCGTTATCCAGCACCTCCCCACCCACCCTGGGGCTCGACCGAGCCCCGCGCGGACACTCCAGCAAGGCCTGTCACCACCCCCGGCAGGCCGGACGTCCCGGGGTGACCCCCGGCCCCGCAGACCCGCTGGCTCTCCCCGGATCGCCGATGCGTCGTGACCACATTGCGAACTGGAGATCCACGTGGCCGGCCGTATCGAGGACTACGCACTCATCGGGGACATGCAGACCGCTGCCCTGGTCAGCAGGGACGGAGCGGTCGACTGGCTGTGCCTGCCCCGCTTCGACTCGCCGGCGGTGTTCGCCGGCCTGCTGGGCACCGATGAACACGGCTTCTGGCGGATCGGCCCGGCCGAGGTGATGGCCGCCGAGCTGCCGGCCACCCCCGCGCCGGCCCCCGACACCCCACACGTCCGGTACACCGACACCGGCGACCTGCGGGTCCCCCCGCCCACCGCGGCCGCGCCGGCCGTCCCCGCCGACCGGCGCCGCTACCGGGGCGACTCACTGATCCTGGAACAGGAGTGGGACTCCCGGGGCGGCAGCGTCCGGGTGATCGACTTCATGCCGCCGCGCCCGCTGGCCGGCCGGGACTCCGTCCCGCAGATGATCCGGATCGTCGAGGGCCTGTCCGGCACCGTCCGGATGCGCTCGGCGGTGCGGATGCGGTTCAGCTACGGGCGCGTCGTGCCCTGGGTGCACCGCGTCGAGCAGGCCGACGGCGGCCACCGGACGGTGGCCGTGGCCGGCCCCGACTCGGTCTGGCTGGACGGCGAGGCCGACACCTACGGGCGCAACCTCACCACCTACGCGGACTTCACCGTCCAGGCCGGCGAGCGGATCGCCTTCGCGCTCACCTGGCAGGCCTCGCACCTGGACGCGCCCAAGGCGCCGGACGCCGAGGAGATGCTCGACGCCACCGCGGACTTCTGGCACGAGTGGGCCGGCCAGTGCACCTACCAGGGCCCCTACCGGGAGGCGGTGATCCGCTCGCTGATCACCCTCAAGGGCCTCACCTACGCCCCCACCGGCGGCATCGTCGCCGCCCCCACCACCTCCCTGCCCGAGGACATCGGCGGCGAGCGGAACTGGGACTACCGCTACACCTGGCTCCGCGACGCCGCCATCACCCTGTCCTCGCTGCTGCGCACCGGCTACCGCGACGAGGCCCGGGCCTGGCGCGAGTGGCTGCTGCGCGCCGTCGCCGGGGACCCGGAGAACCTGCAGATCATGTACGGCATCGCCGGCGAGCGCGAGCTCACCGAGTCCTCGCTGGACTGGCTGCCCGGCTACGAGGGCTCCCAGCCCGTCCGGGTCGGCAACGGCGCCGCCGGCCAGCTGCAGCTGGACGTCTACGGCGAGGTCGTCGAGGCCCTGCACCTGGCCCACATGACCGGGCTGGTCCGCAACGACCACGCCCACCACCTCCAGCTGCGGCTCATCGACTACCTGGAGGACCACTGGACCGAGCCGGACGAGGGCATCTGGGAGGTCCGCGGCCCGCGCCGGCACTTCGTCCACTCCAAGGTGATGGCGTGGGTGGCGGTCGACCGGACCATCAAGCTGCTGGAGCAGAACCCCGAGGACGCCCCCTCCGACGGCCACCTGGAGCGCTGGCGCACGCTGCGGGCGACCATCCACCGCGACGTCTGCGAGAAGGGCTACGACCCGGAGCGCAACACCTTCACCCAGTACTACGGCGGCAAGGAGCTGGACGCCTCGCTGCTGCTGATCCCGCAGGTCGGCTTCCTCCCGCCGGACGACAAGCGGGTGATCGGCACCATCGAGGCGATCCAGCGCGAGCTCTCCACCGAGGACGGCTTCGTGCTGCGCTACCCGACGCACGACGAGAGCGGCAACAACGTGGACGGCCTCTCCGGCCACGAGGGCGCGTTCCTGGCCTGCTCGTTCTGGCTGGCCGACGACCTCGCCATGATCGGCCGGGTGCAGGAGGCCCGCGAGCTGTTCGACAAGCTGCTGTCGCTGCGCAACGACCTCGGCCTGCTCGCCGAGGAGTGGGACCCGCGGGAGAAGCGCCAGGTCGGCAACTTCCCGCAGGCCTTCAGCCACGTCCCGCTGATCGACACCGCGCTGCGGCTGACCGCCTGCGGCGGGGCCTACCTCTCCGCCCAGCCGGACGCCCCGGCCGTCGACCGGGTCGAGCAGGCCACGGTCTGAGCGGTGCCTGCCCGGGCGGCCACGGCCCGGGCAGGCCCGGTCCCACCCGTCGCGGTTCGGACCGGCCGCTCGGCCCGGCTACGGGGTGCGCTGCACCAGCTCGTCGTAGGTGCTGAGCACCTGGGCCACCGTGGCGGCCTCGTCCGGCCAGGTCTCGGCCTGCTGCCGGCCGGCGGCCACCAGGCGCCGGCGGCGCTCCGGGTCGGCCAGCAGCTCGCGCACCGCCCGGCCGAGCGCCGCCGCGTCGCCGGGCGGGACCAGCACGGCGGCGTCGCCGACCAGCTCGGGGATGCCGCCGACGGCGGTGGCCACCACCGGGACGCCGGCCCGCATCGCCTCCTGGACCGCCAGCGAACGGGCCTCCCAGCGGCTGGAGACCACCAGCACGTCGGCCGCCGCCAGCAGGTCCGGCACGTCGGTGCGGAAGCCGAGCAGCCGGACCTCGGCCTTCTCCACGGCCGCCCGCTCACGCAGCCCGGCGGCCTCGGGGCCGTCGCCGGCGATCAGCAGCAGCGGCCGCGGATCCAGCCCGGCCAGCTCGCGGGTGGCGTCCAGCAGCACCCCGAAGGCCTTCTGCGGGACGAGTCCGCCGACCGCCAGCAGCAGCGGACGGTCCGGGCCGTCGCCGAGCAGCGCCGCCCGGGCCTCGGCCCGCTCCAGCCGGCCCTCGGGCACCGGCGGGGCGGCCACCGGGCCGAGCCGGGCGTCGGTCGCGCCCAGCTCGCGGGCCCGGGCCACCAGGTCGGAGGAGGCGCCGAGCACCAGGTCGGCGGCCCGGGCCACCCGGCGCTCCATCAGCCGCTGGAGCCGCCGCTCCATGCCGGTCGCCAGCAGCGCGTGGTGCGAGGTGACCACCAGCGGGGTCTCCGGGCGCAGTCCCGGGAAGCGGCCGGCGGTGCGCAGCGCCAGGTCCGACAGCAGCCCGGCGCGCAGGCCGTGGGCGTGCACCACGTCGGCGCCGGTGAAGGCACGGCGCAGCTCGCCGATCGCGGTGGCGTCGCTGCGGGCGCCCGCCGTGGGGGTGATGTCGACCAGGTGGAACCTGGCTCCGGTGCGGGAGAAGCCGAACAACGCGTCCGTACCGGCGGGCGCGCAGACCGTGACGGTCACTCCGTGCGCGACCAGGCCCTGTGCCAGGGAGCGCACGTGCGCACCGATGCCGCCGGTACTGGCGGCCAGGACGAGCACCACGTGCAGCTGACCCGGTTCTGGGGCGGCCGCGGTGGCCCGGGCGGCGGAATGGTCCACGTCGTCTCGCATCCGACTCGATCAGGTTCGCGCGCCGCGTCGCGAGGATTGCCCGCCGACGGCGCTCGGGACTGGAAAGCCAGTGTCCAGCCGCCACCATGCCAGGTCGGCGGCCCTCTTGGACAGTCGGCGCCACGGGGGGCGCGTCGCGGTCCGCCGGAGGGCCGCCGGGCCGGGCGGCGGAGGCTAACGGTGGCGCGGAGCCCGGGCGGCGGCCAGCAGTTCCTCGGCGTGGGCGCGGCCCAACTCCGAGTCCTCCAGGCCGGCGAGCATCCGGGAGAGCTCGCGCACCCGCTCCTCGTCGTTGAGCACCTTGACGCCGCTGCGGGTCACGGTGCCGTCGTTGGTCTTCACCACCACCAGGTGGCGGTCGGCGAAGGCGGCGACCTGCGGCAGGTGGGTGACCACCACGACCTGGGCCGACTCGGCCAACTTGGCCAGCCGGCGGCCGATCTCGACCGCGGCCTTGCCGCCGACGCCGGCGTCCACCTCGTCGAACAGGTACGTGGGGACGGGGTCGGCGCCGGCGAAGACCACCTCGACGGCGAGCATCACCCGGGACAGCTCACCGCCGGAGGCGCCCTTGGCGATCGGGCGGGGCTGGGCCCCGGGGTGCGGGGCGAGCAGGACCTCGACCTCGTCCACGCCGTGCGGGCCGTAGGCGACGGTGCGGCCGTCGACCTCGATGCCGGAGAGGTCGTCGACCTGGGCGATCGCGAAGGTCACCCGGGCGTGCGGCATCGCGAGTTCGGCGAGCTCGGCGGAGACGGCCTCGGCGAAGCGGCCGGCGGCGGCCTGCCGGGCGGTCGAGACCTCGCCCGCGAGCTCGGCCAACTCGGCGCGCAGCGCGGTCTCCTGGGCGCCGAGTTCGTCGATCCGCTCGTCGTCGCCGTCGAGCTCGGCGAGCCGGGCGGAGCCGTTGTCGGCCCAGGCGAGCACCTCCGCGAGGGAGTTCTCCGGGCCGCCGTACTTGCGCAGCAGCTGGGCCAGGACGGCCCGGCGGTCCTCGACGGCGGCCAGCCGGACCGGGTCGGCGTCCAGGTCGTCGGCGTAGCCGGCCAGGTCACCGGCGACGTCGGCCAGCAGGTAGCCGACCTCGTTGAGCCGGTCGGCGAGGCCGGCGAGGCGCTCGTCGTGGTGGCGGACGGCGTCCAGGGCGCGGCGGGCCTGGGCCAGCAGGGTGCCGGCGTCCAGCGCCTCCGGGTCGGCGGGGTCGCCGGCCAGCGCGGCGTGGGCCAGCGTGGCGGCGGAGGAGAGCGCGTCGGCGTGGCCGAGCCGCTCGGCCTCGGCGCCCAGTTCGACGTCCTCGTCGGCGACGGGCTCGGCGGCGGCCACCTCGTCCAGGCCGAAGCGCAGCAGGTCGGCCTCCTGGGCGCGCTCGCGGGCCCGGGTGGTCAGCTCCTCCAGGGTGGCCGAGACCTCCCGCAGCCGGCGGTAGACCTCGCGGTAGCGGGCCAGCGGCTCGGCCACCGCCTCGCCCGCGTACCGGTCCAGGGCGCCGCGCTGGCGCGCCGGCCGGAGCAGCCGCTGCTGGTCGGTCTGGCCGTGCACGGCGATCAGGTCCTCGCCGAGCTCGGCCAGCAGCCCGACCGGCACGGCCCGGCCGCCGACGTACGCCCGGGAGCGGCCCTCGGCCGAAACGGTCCGGCTGATCAGCAGCGCGCCGTCGTCGAGTTCGGCGCCGGCCTCCAGCGCGCGGACCGCCGCCGGGGAGCCCTCGGGCAGTTCGAGGCGGCCCTCGACGACCGCTCGTCCGGCGCCGTTGCGCACCAGAGCGGGGTCGGCCCGGCCACCGAGCAACAGGCCGAGGCTGGTCACCACCATGGTCTTGCCGGCACCGGTCTCACCGGTCACGGCGGTGAAGCCGGGGGCCAGTTCGACCACCGCATCGTCGATGACCCCTAGATCCCGTATCCGCATCTCGTCCAACACGGTGACGACCTTACGAGGTTCCGGCCCCGGCGCGCGACGAGCGGCAACTCCACGCCCCTCAAGTTCATCCCTTCCAGGGCGTTTCGGCGGGGCTGGGCACGGTGCACCAGGGCAGGAAGATCTGCGCGAGCGGGCCGATGGCCAGCGCGTATGCGACGGTGCCGACGCCCGCGGTACCACCGAGCAGGACTCCGGCGGCCAGCACGGTGAGTTCGATTCCGGTCCGGATCAGCCGCAGCGACCGGCCGGTGCGCCGGTGCAGGCCGGTCATCAGGCCGTCGCGCGGGCCCGGGCCGAAGCGCGCGCCGATGTAGAGGCCGGTGGCCAGGCCGTTCAGCACGATCGCGCCGACCATCAGCGCGATCCGGGCCGGCAGCGGTCCGGGCGTGCCGGTCACCCGGAGGGTGAGGTCCATCGCCGCGCCGATCATCAGCACATTGGCCACCGTCCCGAGCCCGGGGCGCTGGCGCAGCGGGATCCAGAGCAGCAGCACCAGCGCGCCGCAGATGGTCACCCAGGCGCCCACCGAGAGGCCGGCGGTGCGCTGCAGGCCCTGGTGGAAGACGTCCCACGGGTCGAGGCCGAGCCCGGAGCGCAGCATCAGCCCCATGCTCGCCCCGTAGAGGGAGAGCCCGACCAGCAGCTGCGGGAGGCGGCGGCCCAGTGCGTGGGTGTCGCCGAGCAGGCGGACGGCGAGGGAGGGGCGCCGCGCCGTGACGGCGGGCGCGGGGGTGGTCGGTCGCGTGGTCGTGGTGGCCATCGGGCTCTCCCGCAGGTGGTGCTGCACCGTACGGGCCCGGCCCGCGACGGTGGCGGACTCGATGGCCGCCCTGCCATGATGGGCAGGCCAAAGCGACCCCTTCCAGGGCCAATTCCGAGCAAGTGGACTGATCAGCCATGGCCGACTGGCACAGCACCGTCACCGCCGCCGCACTGGCCCGGCTGCTCGACGCGGCCCGGCTGCCCGAGCCGGCCACCGCCCGCCGCCCCGCCTACCGGACGCTGGCCGGGCAGGTCCGGCTGCTGGTCACCGAGGGCCGGCTGCCGGTCGGGGCCCGGCTCCCCGCCGAGCGCGAGCTGGCCCTGGCGCTGCGGCTCAGCCGCACCACCGTGGCCACCGCGTACGAGGCGCTGCGCGCCGAGGGGTACCTGCACAGCCGGCGCGGATCCGGCAGCTGGACCGCCCTGCCCGAGGGCGCCCCGCCGCCCGGCGACGCGCTGCACCCGGTGCCGCCGGACGAGCAGGGCCGCACGCTGGACCTCGGGGTCGCCGCGCTGCCCGCCCCGCAGCCCTTCCTCGGCGCGGCGGCCGCCCGGGCCGTCGAACAGCTCCCCGCGTACGCCGCCGGGCACGGCAACTACCCCACCGGCGTCCCGGTGCTGCGCGAGGCGGTGGCCCGGCGCTACACCGAGCGCGGCCTGCCGACCACCCCCGACCAGATCCTGATCACGATCGGCGCGATGGGCGGGCTGCACCTGGTGCGGCAGGCGCTGATCTCCCGCGGCGACCGGGTCGCCGTCGAGGCGCCCAGCTACGCGCACACGCTGCAGGCCCTGCGCCTGGGCGAGGCGCGCCTGGTGCCCGTCCCCTACGGCTGGCCCGGCGGGCCGTCCCGGCAGCCCTCCTGGGACCTCGCCGAGTGGCGCCGGGTGCTGCGCGGCGCCACGCCCAGGGCCGCCTACGTGATCCCGGACTTCCACAACCCCACCGGCGCCCTCGTCCCCGAGGAGCAGCGCCGCGAACTGCTGGCCGCCGCGCGGGCCGCCGGCACGATCGTGCTGGCCGACGAGACCACCGCCGAGCTCGGCTGGGGCCTCGCGCCGGACGCCGTGCTCCCCCGCCCGATGGCCGCACTGGACCGGTCCGCCCAGGTGGTCACCGTCGGCTCGGCGGGCAAACTGCTCTGGGGCGGCCTGCGGATCGGCTGGGTCCGGGCGGCCCCCGCGCTGGTGCGCCGGCTGGCCACCGCCCGGGTCTACAGCGACGTCGGCGCCCCGGTGCTGGACCAGCTGATCGCCGCCGAGCTGCTCGGCGAGCCGCTGGCGGCCGTCCGCGCCCACCAGCTGGACCGGCTGCGCTCCACCGCCGAGGCCTTCGCCCGCGCGCTGCGCGAGCGGCTGCCCGCCTGGCGCTACGCCGCTCCGCCCGGCGGGCTCGCGCTCTGGGTCTCCACCGGGGGCCTGTCCGGCGCGGCACTGGCCCAGGCCGGGGAGCAGGGCGGCGTACGGATCGCGGCGGGCAACCGCTTCGGCTCGGACGGGGCCTTCGAGCACCACATCCGGATCCCGCTCACCCTCCCCGCCGCGGCCGTGCCCGCCGCCGTCGAACGCCTCGCGGAGGTCGCCGCCCGGGCCGCCGTCGGCGGCCGCTGGAGCGCGGGCGACGACAGCCAGCCGCTGGCGGTCTGAGGGCCGCCCACGACGAAGGGCCCGGGCCGCCGGTGATCGAAACCGGCGGCCCGGGTCCCGCCGTCAGTGCGTTTCGGCCCGGCCGCGCCAACCCGTCACCGGCAGCGCGAACTTCGCCACCAGCCGGTCGGTGAACGGCGCACGGTGCAGTCGCGCCAGCCGCACCGGCGTCTGCCCCCGGCGGACCTCCACCCGGGCCCCGGCCGGCAGCTCCACCGAGCGCCGCCCGTCGCACCAGAGCACGCCGTGCGGGGTCTTCGGCTGCACCTCGACCGCCAGCACCGAGTCCGGCGAGGCCACCAGCGGCCGGGCGAACAGCGCGTGCGCGCTGATCGGCACCATCAGCAGGGCCTCCACCTCGGGCCAGACCACCGGGCCGCCGCCGGAGAACGCGTACGCCGTCGAACCGGTCGGCGTCGCGCAGACCACCCCGTCGCAGCCGAAGTTGGAGACCGGACGGCCGTCCACCTCGGTCACCACCTCCAGCATCCGCTCCCGGGACGCCTTCTCGATCGAGGCCTCGTTCAACGCCCAGTCCTGGTGGACCACATCGCCGTTGGTCCGGACGATCACGTCGAGCGTCATCCGTTCCTCGACCTCGTATTCGGCGTCGACGACCCGCTCCACCACGACCGCGAGATCGTCCCGCTCGGCCTCCGCGAGGAAGCCCACCCGGCCCAGGTTGATGCCGAGCATCGGCAGCCCGTGCTCCCGGGCCAGCTCGGCCCCGCGCAGCAGCGTCCCGTCCCCGCCGGCGACCAGGATCAGCTCGCAGCCGTCCGCCGCGCCGGGCCCGCCGGCCACCCGCTCGATGCCGTCGGGCAGGTCCAGGTCGACCGCCTCGGCCGCGAGCAGCCTGATCCGGATGCCCGCCTTCAGCAGGCCGTGCACCAGGCCCTCGACGCTGCGCAGCGCGGCCTCCCGGCCGGTGTGCGCGATCAGGAAGACCGTACGTCCCTCACTCATGCGCGCCCCTCTCCGCCCGTCCCGACAGCTCCGAGGTGCCCCCGTCTCCCCACGGTAGCCGCGGGCGACGCGTACCCCTCGACAGCTCTCCCCCGGATCTCGGCCGGGACTACCCCCACGGTTCGCTCGCTCATGCCCGCTGCCCTCTCCCTACGTCGGCCGGGTCGCCCTCGGCCCGGTGCGGCCGCGTCACTCAGCATGACGGACCGGACGTCCGCAGAGCACCCTACCGGGGGCCTTCGGCGACGGCCCGGTCCGCCTCCGCCGGGTCCAACGGCGGGGCGTCCCGGCGCAGCCAGAGGAAGTACTCGACGTTCCCCGACGGCCCCGGCAACGGGCTCGCGGTGACCGCCCGCACGCCCAGCCCCTGCTCCCACGCCTTCCCGGCCACCTGCCGGATCATCTCGGCGCGCAGCTGCGGGCTGCGCACCACGCCGCCGCTGCCCAGCCGCTCCTTGCCGATCTCGAACTGCGGCTTGACCATCAGCACCAGGTCCGCGTCCTCGGCGGCGCAGCCGGCCAGCGCGGGCAGCACCAGGCCGAGCGAGATGAACGAGAGGTCGCCGACCACCAGGTCGACCGGCGAACCGCCGATCAGCTCCCGGGTCAGCTCGCGCACGTTGGTGCGGTCCATCACCGTCACCCGCTCGTCGCTCTGCAGCGACCACGCGAGCTGTCCGTAGCCGACGTCCACCGCCAGCACGCCGGCCGCCCCGGCGCGCAGCAGCACGTCGGTGAAGCCGCCGGTGGAGGCGCCCGCGTCCAGCGCCCGGCGGCCCTCGACCACCAGGCCCTGCGGGACGAAGGCCGCGAACGCCCCGGCGAGCTTGTGCCCGCCGCGCGAGACGTAGTCGGGGTCGTTCTCGTCGTTCGCCACCACGACCGCCGCCGCGGTCTCCACCTGGGTGGCCGGCTTGGTCGCGGTGGTGCCGCCGACGGTCACCCGGCCGGCCGCGATCAGCTCGGACGCGTGCTCGCGCGACCGGGCCAGCTTGCGGCGGACCAGCTCCGCGTCGAGACGGCGTCGTGCCACTGCCACTGGTGTTTCAGCTCCTACGGGTCATCGCGAACGGTCGGACCCAGCGGGTCGATCCTGGTCGAGCGCGGCCAGCGTGTCGGTCAGCCGCTGGTGAACATCTTCGTACACCGCGACGTGTGCCTCGGTCGGCACCCCGTCCAACGCCTCCAGCCGGGCCAGCGCGGCGTCGACGGCCGGGTGGCCGGTGGGAGTCGGCTCGACGCCAAGCGGCAGCGGCTCATCGATGCCGAGGAAGGCGTCCGGGACGGCGCCCGCGGCTGAGTCCGCGGCGAGGCCCCGGGCCGGGTCCGCCGGGCGGATGACGGGCGCGGGGGCGGTGCCCGGGCCGGGATCAGGCATCGGGCTTCCTGGTGCTGCTCTTGCGGACGGTGGTCTTCCTGGTCGCGGTCCGCTTCTTGGCGGGCGGCTCCTGGCCGGCGGCCTGCGCCGCCTTCTTCGCGGCGGCCCGCTCGGTGGTCGCGGCGGCGGTCTTCTTGACGGCGGTCCGCTTCGCGGGAGCCTTCTTCGCCGCGGCCTGCTTGGCGGCGGGCTGCCGCTCGGCGGGCTGCTGCTCGGCGGGCTTCTTGGTGCCAGCCTTCTTCGCGGCAGCCTTCTTCACGGCGGGCGCCTGGGCTGCGGGCTTCTGCGCGGCAGGCACCTGCGCGGCGGGCTTCTGCGCGGCGGCCTTCTTCGCCACCGGCTTCTTCGCCGCGGGCTTCCGCTCGGCGGGCTTCTCGGCCGCCGGCTTCGTCGCCACCGCCGGCGGCACCGGCGGATCGGTCTCCACCGGCTCGTCGACCTCGACCCGCTCGGCCATTATCGGCTCGCCGCCCACCCGCGCCGCGGGTGCCGCCGGCTCGTCGTCCAGCTCCCAGCCGTGCCCGAACAGGGCGTCGGCGCGGGGCGCCGGCGCCGCCGTGCCGGGCTCCTCCTCCTGCGGCGACGCGGCCGGAACGGCCTCCTCCTCGACCTCGCGCAGCTTGCTCTCCAGGTAGGCGAGCACCACGCCGACCTTGGTCACCTGGTCGCCGACCTTCTCGAAGGCCTTCTCCACCTCGCTGCGCGCCACGCCGACCGCCAGGTCCACCCCGGCCCGGCCGGCGGTCACCGCCTCCTCGGCCAGGGTCTGCAGCGACTTCGCGGACGGCGGGAACGGCCCGCCCAACCGCCGCTCCACCTCGGCGACGTCGACCCCGCTCATCTCCAGCAGCCCGGCCGCCGTCCCGACGACCCGCTTGCCGACCTCCTCCACCAGCCCGGCGGCGACCTCCACCGCTCCCCGCACCGTCTTCGGCAGCATCCGGGTGCCTCCTTAGCGCCTGCGCGCATCGCTCCGTCGCCGTGGGTGCCCGGACCGGTTCCGGGCACCCCACCGACGACGCTACCGCCAAAACCCGCCTGCGGTACCGTGGCCCCGCAGTGACCGCCGCCGTCGCACAGGGAGTGGACCAGCCGCCATGGCCAACGCCGAGGAGTGCCGGACGGCACTGGAGCAGCTCAGCCGGAACCTGGCGAAGTCCACCGGCAACGTCCGCAAGGCGGCCGACCTCGACCGCTCCCTCACCTGCCGGATCACCGACCTCGACCTGACCTTCACCGGCTGGCTGCGCGACGGCCGGATCGAGGACGTCACCGAGGCACCCGGCCCGCCCGCCACGAAGGCCGAGATCCGGCTCACCATGAGCAGCGACGACCTGGTCGCCCTGGTCGGCGGCACGCTCAACTTCGCGGCGGCCTGGGCCAGTGGCCGGGTCCGGCTGGAGGCGGGCTTCCGCGACCTGCTGCGGCTGCGCACACTGCTCTGACCGGACGGCCCGACCGGCCCGCGCCCCGGCACCCGTTCGTGGGGCCGGCCGCCCGGACCGCCCGGCCGGCCGGCCCCGGGGCTCAGAACCCCAGCTCGGCCAGCGCCTTGCGCCCGTCCGACGGACCGCCGTCCGCGTCCAGTGCCGTCCAGGCCGCCGCGCAGAGCGCCCGCAGGCCGTCCCAGCGGTCCGAACCGGTGCCCTCCAGCTTCAGCACCCCGTCCTGCGCCACCACGACCCAGCCGCCGCAGCCGAACCCGCCGCCCGGCTGCACGGCGACCGGCGGGTGCGCCACCAGCAGCCCCCGCAGGTCCTCCGCGAGGTACGTCGGCCGGTGCTCCACCGGCGCCGAGAGCAGTTGCGCCGCCGTGGTGACCCCGGTGAACACCAGCAGGCTGTCGACGCCGCCGTTGAACGCACCCTCGATGTCGGTGTCCAGCCGGTCCCCGACCACCAGCGGCCGCTCGGCACCGGTCCGCAGGACGGTCTCCCGGTGCATCGGCGGCAGCGGCTTGCCCGCCACCTCGGGCTCCACACCCGTCGCCGCGCGCACGGCCGCCACCAGCGCACCGTTGCCCGGCGCGATCCCGCGCGCGGTCGGCACCGTCAGATCGGTGTTGGAGGCCACCCACGGCAGCCCGCTCCGCACCGCGTAGGACGCCTCCGCCAGGTGCGTCCAGCCCACCGAGGCGTCGAAGCCCTGCACCACCGCGAGCGGCTCCTCGGCCAGCGTGCGGACGGCCACCAGGCCGCGCTCGGCCAGCGCCTCCTCCAGGCCCAGGCCGCCGACCACCAGGACCTTCGACCCCGCCGGCACCTTCTCGGCGACGACCCGGGCGGCCGCCTGCGCCGAGTTGATCACGTCGTCCGGCTCGGCCGGCACTCCCAGCTCGGTCAGGTGCGCGGCCACCACCCGCGGCGGGCGGGAGGCATTGTTGGTCACGTACGCCAACCGCATCCCGGCCGAACGCGCCGACGCCAGCGAGTCCGCCGCGTGGTCGATCGCGTCGGGCCCGGCGTAGACCACGCCGTCGAGATCCAGCAGTGCCGTGTCGTACGCCTCGGTGAGCGGGCGCTCACTGCCGCCGGGGGCGGTCCGTCGCTCGGTGGTGGCCGTCTCGGTCATGCCTTCGCTACCTCATTCACTGCGTCGATTTCCCGTCATCCGTCTCGTCCCGGGTCCTGCCGTCGAGGACTTCGTCGTCCCCCGCGCCCCGGTCGGCGGCCGCCGGCAGCCCGCCGGGTGACGGGCGGGGTCCGGTGTACCCCGGCGCCCCCGGGAGCAGCGGGCCAAACGCCCCGGCGCGGGCCGCCAGGGTCGCCCGGGTCTGCCGCAGCGCGGACCGGTAGTGGTCGGTGTCCGGCCGCATCGCGACGGCCAGGGCCAGGTGCTCGGCGGACGTCTCGAAGTCGCCCAGCCGGGCCGCCGAGACGCCCCACCCGAACTGAGCGTAGTCGTCGGACGGATCGGCCAGGGCCACCGCCCGGAAGTTCTCCAGCGCTGCCGCGTACGAACCGGCGTCGAACTGCGCCCGCGCCAGCATCTCCCGGATGCTGCGCGAGTGCGGCTCCGCCGCGGCCGCCCGCGCCAGCAACTGCTCGGCCGCCGCCGGATGCCCCTGGGCCAGCAGCTTCCCGCCCCGGCGGAACCACTCGTAGACGTCCCCCGCGGGCTCCCCGGCCCGGCCCTGCTCCGCCCCGCCCCCGGGGCCGTCGAAGCCCTCGCCCGAACTCCCGGCGCCCGCCGACCCGTTCATCACACCGTCCGCGGAGCCGTCCGCCCCGCCGCCGCCGTCCAACCGCTCCTGCCCACCACTCATGCGCCCACCTCGCCGCCCGCGCCGACCGCCTCGCGGGACGCACAACGCTGCGTCGACCGCCCACTGCGCTCTCTCACGCCGTACCTCGCCCTCGGTCACGACACCCGCCCGCTCCGGACCAGCACGGGTGTTCCGATCTCTGAACAACGCGTACCCGATTACGATGCCCAGAATGAGCACACCCAGTGCAGAAAGCGGAGCGGAGTCTCCGCAGGGCGGCCCCGGTAACCCCGGCCACGTCGCCACCGCAGGTCTGTCCCTCTCCCCCTTCCGCGGCCTCCGCTACGTCCCCGACCGGGTCGGCGCCCTGGCCGCGGTCACCTCACCGCCGTACGACGTCGTCGACCCCGGCCGCCGGCTCGATCTGGAGACCGCCGACCCGCACAACGTGGTCCGGCTGATCCTGCCGCGCCCCGAACCCGAGGACGCCGGCGACCGGCCCGACCGCGACACCCGCTACCGGCACGCCGCCCGGCTGCTGCGCGCCTGGCAGCGCGAGGGGGTCCTGGCCGCCGACCCGGAGCCGGCGCTGTACGTCTACGAGCAGCGGGTCCCCGCCACCGGCGACTCCCCGGAGCTGCTCCAACGCGGCCTGATCGGCGCCCTCGCCGTCAGCGGCAGCGAGGCCGGCGTCGTCCTCCCCCACGAGGACGTGATGCCCCGGCCGGTGGCGGACCGGGTCGGTCTGATGCGCACCACCCGCGCCAATCTCGAACCGCTGCTGCTCACCTACCGGGGCAACGGGGGCGCCGCCGGGGTGATCGAACGGGCCGTCGGGGACGACCCGCTGCTCACCACGACCACCACCGACGGCACCCACCACAGGCTGTGGGCCGTGACCGACCCCGCCGGGATCGCCGAGATCAGCCGCGACCTGGCCACCTGCCGGGCGCTGATCGCCGACGGCCACCACCGTTGGGAGATGTACCTGCGGCTCCAGCGGGAGCACCGCCACCTGCCGCGCAGCCCCTGGGACCGGGGCCTGGTGCTGCTGGTCGACACCGCCCGCTACCCGCTGCGGGTCCGCGCGATCCACCGGGTGCTGTACCGGCTGCCGATCGCCGCGGCCCTGGAGAAGCTGGGCGACCAGTGGCGGGTCAAGGAGGTACCCGGCCCGCTCGCCACCGCCCTCCAGGCCCTCGCCGAGCAGAAGCGGCAGGGCGGCAACGGGTTCGTGCTGACCGGCGGCGACGGCGTCTACTGGCTGATCGGCGAGCCCGAGGAGGCCCTGCTCGACGCCAGCGTGCCGCACGACCGGCCGGAGGAGTGGCGCCACCTGGACGCGACCGTGCTGCACGCCGCCCTGCTCGACCACACCTGGCGGGTCCCCGACGGCCCGGACGACATCGGCTACCTGCACACCGCCGTGTCCGCCGAGCGCGAGGCCGCCCGAACCGGCGGCACGGCGGTGCTGCTCCACCCGGTGCGCGAGAGCGTGGTCCGCCGGCTCGCCGAGCAGGGCGTCACCATGCCCCGCAAGTCCACGTCCTTCGGCCCGAAGCCGGCCACCGGGCTGGTCCTACGCAGTCTCGAACTGGGCTGAGCGTCCTGCGGCCGGGCCGTCCGGTCGCGCCCGGACAGCAGTGAGGCCCTGCCGCACCCCGGAGTTTCCCGGGGTGCGGCAGGGCCTCACTCACCTACTGGCCGCGCGTGTCAGCCCTTGGCGTCGGTGGACCGCTCCGGCACCACGCCGTCGAAGTCCTCGTCGATCTCCAGGTCGTCCTCGTCGTAGAACTCCTCGACGTCTTCCTCGTCCTCGAAGATCTCCCGCTCGTCCGGCACGCCGCCGCGCGACTTCGCCGGAGCCGGGGCCGGAGCCTCGTCCTCGGCCTCGTCCCGCGCGACCTCGTCCTCGATCTCGGGGTCGAGCGCGTCGACGAACTCCAGGCCGTCGATCTCGGCCAGCCGCTCGGACGCGTTGGTGGCACCGTCGGTGTCGGCCTCGGCGGCCTTGGCGAACCAGTCGCGGGCCTCGTCGCCCCGGCCGGCCGCGATCAGGGCCTCGGCGTACGCGTACCGCAGGCGCGCGGTCCACGGGTGCACGGCGCTGGAGGCCAGCTCCGGGCTCTGCAGGGTGACCACCGCTGCCTCGAACTGCTCCATGTCGCCGCGGGCACCCGCCGCGACCAGGCGCATCTCGACCTGACCGGCCTTGTCCAGCTGCTTGACCTCGGCCTCGCCGGCCATCGCCAGCGCCCGCTCCGGGCGGCCCAGACCGCGCTCGCAGTCCGCCATCACCGGCCACAGGTCCGCCCGACCGGTCATCCGACGGGCGGCGCGGAACTCGGTCAGCGCCTCGGAGTAGCGCTGGGTCATGTACGACGCGAAGCCGGCTGCCTCACGGACGGCGGGCACGCGGGACGCGAGCCGCAGCGCGACGCGGGAGTACTGGTAGGCCTCCTCCGGCTCGGTGTCGAGCAGGCGGGCGACCATCACCAGGTTGCGGGCGACATCGTCGGCGAGCGTCTTGGGCAGGCTCTTGAGCTCCTGGCGGACATCCGCGTCCAGCTCGAAGCCGGTGACGTCCTCCGGGATCGGCAGCCGCTTGACGGGCTCGAAGTTGCCCCGGCGGTCGTCGTAGTCCCGGCCGCCGCGGTCGTCGCGGTCGCGGTTGTAGCCGCCGGAGGGACGGTCGTCACGACGGAAGCCACCACCGCCGGAGGGGCGATCGTCGCGGCGGAAGCCACCACCGGAGGGGCGGTCGTCGCGGCGCGGACGGTCGTCACGGTCACGGTTGAAGCCGCTCGGGCGGTCGTCACGACGGAAACCGCCGCCACCGGACGGACGGTCGTCGCGACGGAAGCCGCCACGGTCGTCACGGTCACGGTTGAAGCCACCGCCGGACGGGCGGTCGTCGCGGCGGAAACCGCCATCGGAGGGCCGGTCGTCGCGGTCACGGTTGAAGCCGCTCGGACGGTCGTCACGACGGAAGCCACCGCCGGACGGACGGTCGTCACGGTCGCGGTTGAAACCGCCGCCCGAGGGACGGTCGTCGCGGCGGAAACCGCCGCCGGAGGGGCGGTCGTCACGACGCGGACGGTCATCACGGTCACGGTTGAACCCGCCACCGGAGGGACGGTCGTCGCGGCGGAAACCGCCACCGGACGGACGGTCGTCACGGTCGCGGTTGAAACCGCCGCCCGAGGGACGGTCGTCACGGCGGAAACCGCCGCCGGAGGGGCGGTCGTCACGACGCGGACGGTCATCACGGTCACGGTTGAACCCGCCGCCCGAGGGACGGTCGTCGCGGCGGAAACCGCCACCCGAGGGGCGGTCGTCACGGCGGAAGCCACCGCCGGACGGACGGTCGTCACGGTCGCGGTTGAAACCGCCACCCGAGGGACGGTCGTCACGACGGAAACCGCCGCCGGAGGGGCGGTCGTCACGACGCGGACGGTCATCACGGTCACGGTTGAAACCACCGCCGGACGGACGGTCATCGCGGCGGAAACCGCCACGGTCGTCGCGGTCGCGGCTGAAGCCACCACCCGAGGGGCGGTCGTCACGGCGGAAGCCACCGCCGGAGGGGCGGTCGTCACGGCGGAAGCCACCGCCGGAGGGGCGGTCGTCACGACGCGGACGGTCATCACGGTCACGGTTGAAACCACCACCGGACGGACGGTCATCGCGACGGAAACCGCCACCACCGCCGGAGGGGCGGTCATCACGACGGAAGCCGCCGCCACCGCCACCGGACGGACGGTCGTCACGGCGGAAGCCACCGCCCGAGGGGCGGTCGTCACGACGCGGACGGTCATCACGGTCACGGTTGAAACCACCACCGGACGGACGGTCATCGCGACGGAAACCGCCGCCACCGCCGGAGGGGCGGTCGTCACGACGGAAGCCACCGCCGGACGGGCGGTCGTCACGACGCGGACGGTCATCACGGTCACGGTTGAAGCCACCGCCCGAGGGGCGTTCGTCACGGCGCGGACGGTCGTCACGGTCGTCGCGACGCGGACCTCGGTCGTTGGACCAGCCCCCACGAGACCGGGGCTCGTAGCCGCGGCCGTCGTCCGATCGACGCTCGGGACGGTCCTGGGGCTGGTTCGACATTGTGGTGACTCCTCTTGTTGCTTCAGCTCTACCGCGGATGGAGGCGACACCACTGCCCTCGCGCGGTTCGATGCCGGCCTCCTGGCCGAGCACCATCTCCATTGTCCGGCATCGACCGGGACCCCGCGCCTGGGCGAAAGTCCCCTGTCGTGCCGGGGTGCATACGTGCGTAAAAACAAAAAGGCCGCGGCCCCAGCGAATCGCTGGGGCCGCGGCCTTGAATAATTGTTCGGCGGCGTCCTACTCTCCCACAGGGTCCCCCCTGCAGTACCATCGGCGCTGTGAGGCTTAGCTTCCGGGTTCGGAATGTAACCGGGCG
>NZ_JBEXYD010000023.1:102401-109589 GCF_040630735.1 Kitasatospora sp. NPDC005748 | reverse complement strand
GCGGCAGTCATGACTGCCGCACGCCGCTCCCCCCTGCTCGGGACCGCCCCGCCCGCGTGGCTGGACTCCCGCCCTCGATTCGGTCACGGATCATCGACGAGGCGTATGACGTCCCGTCGGAAGCGGATTCGGACCCGTGCTCGCCGGAGCCCCGGGACGGCGAAGTGACCGGCCGGTAGGGTGCTGCTGCACGGACGGACCGACGGAAGTGGGGCACATGGGCGGCGACGGCACGGGGTTCTTCGAGTCGGCGGAGCACGCGGCCGCCCAACTGGCCGAAACCGGCTACCTGGCCTCCACCGCGGTGGCCACCACCGTCTTCCTGGCCGACCGCCTGGGCAAGCCCCTGCTGGTCGAGGGCCCCGCCGGGGTCGGCAAGACCGAACTCGCCAAGGCGGTGGCCGAGATCAACCGGGCACGCCTGGTCCGGCTGCAGTGCTACGAGGGCATCGACGAGGCCCGCGCGCTCTACGAGTGGAACCACGCCAAGCAGTTGCTACGGATCACCGCCGGCCGGGACGAGGGCTGGGACCAGGCCCGCACCGACATCTTCGGCGAGGAGTTCCTCCTCACCCGGCCACTGCTGACCGCCATCCGCGGCGACGAGCCGACCGTGCTGCTGATCGACGAGATGGACAAGGCCGACGTCGAGGTCGAGGCCCTGCTGCTGGAGGTGCTGAGCGACTTCCAGGTCACCGTGCCGGAGCTGGGCACCATCACCGCGACCCGGCGGCCCTTCGTCCTGCTCACCTCCAACGCCACCCGCGAGCTCTCCGAGGCGCTGCGCCGGCGCTGCCTCTTCCTCCACCTCGACTACCCGGACGCCGAACTGGAGCGCCGGATCGTCCGGCTCAAGGTCCCCGGCCTGGACGCGACGCTGGCCGAGTCGCTCGTCCGGGTGGTCGGCGCGCTGCGGGCGATGGGCCTACGCAAGGCGCCGTCGGTGGCCGAGACCATCGACTGGGCCCGCACCCTGCTGGCGCTCGGCGCGGACACCCTGGACGAGGCGGTGGTCCGGGACACCCTCGGGGTGATCCTCAAGCACCAGGACGACATCCTGAAGGCCACCCGGAAGCTCACCCCGGCATGACGGACCGCCCCGCCCCCGCGGCGGCCGCGACCACCGGGGCCGCCGACCTCGCGGCCCGGCTGACCGGGCTGGTCCGGGCCCTGCGCGGGCACGGGCTGCGGGCCGGTCCGGCCGAGACCGTCGACGCGGCGGCCGTCCTCGACGTGCTGGGCCTCACCGACCGGGAGCAGCTGCGGGCCGGCCTGGCCGCCGCGCTGCTGCGCTCCGAGGCACAGCGGGCCGTCTACGACGCCACCTTCGACCTCTACTTCCCGCTCGGGGTGGGCGCCCCGGAGTCGGCCCGCGGCGGCCCGTCCCCGGACGGCCCCGAGCACGCCGACGACGCCCGGGCCGCCGCCCGCGGTCTGGCCGACCCCGTGCGCGAGGACCTGCGCGAGCGCCTCGCCGCCGCCCTCGCCGCCGACGACCGGGCCGCCCAGGCCCGGCTGGCCGGCGAGGCGGTGGCCGCGTTCGGCCGCTACGGCGCCGGCTCGGTACCCGGCTCTGACGGCTGGTCCGCCCACCAGACCCTCGGCCGGCTCGCCCCCGAGACCCTGCTGGCCCGCGTCCTGGCGGCGCTGCGCGCGGGCACCGCGGCGGACACCCCGGCCGACCTCTCCGACGGCCTCCTCGCCGACGAGATCCGCCGCCGCGTCCAGGCCTTCCGCGCCATGGTCGGCACCGAGGCCCGCCGCCGGGTGGCCGAGGTACGCGGCACCGAGCGGATCGCCGAACGGGCCGTCGCACCCAGCGCCGACCGGATCGACTTCCTCGCGGCCGGCCGCGACCAGCTCACCGAACTGCGCCGCACCGTCCACCCGTTGGCCCGGAAGCTGGCCACCCGGCTGGCCGCCCGGCGGCGGCGCGCGGCCCGTGGGCAGATCGACCTCCGCCGCACCCTGCGCCGCTCGCTGTCCACCGGGGGCGTGCCGTTGCGCCCCGCCTACCGGCTGCGCCGGCCGGCCCGCCCGGAGATCGTGCTGCTCTGCGACGTCTCCGGCTCGGTGGCCGGCTTCGCCGACTTCACCATGCTGCTGGTCCGCGCGATGAGCGAACAGTTCAGCAAGGTCCGGGTGTTCGCCTTCGTCAACCGCACCGCGGAGGTCACCGAGCTGCTGGCGGGCAGCGGGGCCGATCCGGCCGGGCTGGCGCGGCGCATCCTCACCGAGGCCAAGGTGATGGGCCATCACGGCAACAGCGACTACGGCTCCGCCCTGGGCGAGTTCGCCGACCGGCACCTGGACGCGGTCGGCCCGCGCACCAGCGTGCTGATCCTCGGTGACGCCCGCAACAACCACCGCGACCCGAACCTGTCCGCCCTGCGCCGGATCGCCGGGCGGGCCCGGCGGGTGTACTGGCTCAACCCGGAGCACCCCTCGCTGTGGGGCGGCGGCGACTCGGCGGCGAGCGCGTACGCGGAGGTGGTGGAGATGCACTCCTGCCGCAACGCCCGCCGGCTGGGCGAGCTGATCGCCCGGCTGCTCCCGGTCTGACCGGCCGGGGAGCGGCCGGCGCCGCCGGGCGCGGGCTCCGGCTCCGGTTCCGGTTCCGGTTCCGGTTCCGAGCCCGCGGGCGCGTCAGCCGTCCAGCCCGCGCAGGAAGTCCAGCAGGGCGGCAGTGACCTCGGCCGGCCGCTCCTGCTGCGTCCAGTGGCCCGCGCCGGGGAGCGTGACGTGCCCGTACAGCCTGGGGGTGAGGCGCTCCAGGATCCCGCGCAGCGCGTCCGGGCCGATCAGCGCCGACACCATGTCCCGGTCCCCCGCCACGTAGAGCGCGGGCACGTCGATGCCGCGCCCGGCGAAGGCGGTGAGCAGTTCGTTGTTGCGGTCGATGTTGCGGTACCAGTTCAGCGGACCGGTGAAGGCGTGCTCGCCGTGCCCGGCGTAGTCGGCGACGAAGGCCGCGATGTCGTCCTCGGTGAGCCAGTCCGGCAGCTTCTCCGGCTCCGGGACGGTGTCCAGCAGCGTCTGCCCGTCGGGGACGACCCAGGCCTGCGGCCGCTCGGCGCCGGGGCGGTCGCCGGAGCCGCTGAACAGGACGCGGCGGAAGGTCGAGCCCGGGTCCCGGGCGAACTCGGCGTCGGCCACCCCGGGCCGCTGGAAGTAGATCTGGTAGAAGCCCTCGCCGAACCGCTCCCTGGACAGTGCGAGCGGCGGCAGCCCGGAGACCGGCAGCGGCGGCACGCTCAGCCCGGCGACCCCGCGCACCAGGTCGGGGCGGAGCGCGGCGGTCGACCAGGCGACCGGTGCGCCCCAGTCGTGGCCGACCAGCACCGCGGGCCCCTCGCCGAGCGCGGCGATCAGGGCCGTGACGTCACCGACCAGGTGGAGCAGGGTGTAGGCGTCGACGGCCGCGGGCCGCTCGCTGCGGGCGTAGCCGCGCTGGTCGGGGGCGACCACCCGGTAGCCGGCGGCGGCCAGCGGGGCGAACTGGTGCCGCCACGAGTACCAGCTCTCCGGGAAGCCGTGCAGCAGCAGCACGAGCGGGCCCTCCCCCTGTTCGGCGAGGTGGAGCCGGACGCCGTTCACCTCGATGTCGCGGTGCGTGATGTCGCCGTACGCGAGGTCCCCGTAGGCGGAACCGGCCTCGCGTGCGGCGCCGTCCGCCCCGCCGCCGGTCCGCCCGCCACCCACCTGCCCGCCGCCGGTCCGCCCGCCACCCACCTGCCCGCCGCCGGTCCGCCCGCCGCCCACCTGCCCGCCGCCGGTCCGCCCGCCGAAGGCCTCGCCGGTGTCCCTGGTCACGTCGCCCACCCCTGTTCCTCACGCCGTCCGGACCGCCGCCGGACGGATGACGTCCGACCGGTCGCTATCCACCCTGCCCAGCGGAACGCCGCGGGAACCCCCGGATTCCCCCTCCCGCGGCCGCGCCCGGGGTGGGGTCACCCGGCCTGCGCGAGCTTCTCCCGCGCGTCGGCGAAGTCCTCGGCGGTGGGCGCGTCGTCCTGGGTGAGCCGGTGGCGCCAGTACCCGGCGAACTCCACCGACGCCTTGGCCAGTCCGCGCTCCTCCACCAGGTGGCGCCGGATCGCCCGGACCGCCGAGGCCTCCCCGGCCAGCCAGGCGAACGGCGTACCGCCGGGCAGGTCGGCGGCGCGGACCGCGTCGGTCAGCGGACCGCCGGGGGCGGCGCCGTCGCGGTACACCCAGTGCACCGTCAGGTCGGCCGGGGTGGCCAGCGGCTGCCGCTCCGCCTCGTCGGCCACCTCGGCGTACACCACCGCCCGGATCCCGGCGGGCAGCGCCGCCAGCAGGGTGGCGATCGCGGGCAGCGCCGTCTCGTCCCCGGCCAGCAGGACCCAGTCGGCCCCGGCGACGGCGGTGGCGAGCGGGACGGGCCGGGCGTACAGCTCGGAGGGGCCGACCATGCCGAGCCGGTCGCCCGGCCGGGCGCGGTCCGCCCAGGCGCTCGCCGGGCCGCCGTCGCCGTGCAGCACGAAGTCGACCTCCAGCCGCCGGGTGCCGGGCCGCCGGCCGCGGACGGTGAAGCTGCGCATCCACGGTCGCTCGTCCTCCGGGACGGCCAGGTAGGCCTGGTACCAGCCCATCGGATCGTCGCCGCCGCCGGGCAGCACGGGCTCGGTCCGGCCGGGCTTGGGGAAGCAGAGTTTGACCTGCTGGTCGGGGGTGCGGCCGACGCTGTCGTCGAGCGCATCGGCCTCGAAGGTGATGCGGGCCGTCCGCGGGGTGACCCGCTCGACCGCGACGACTTGGATGTATGTGACGGGCAATGCCACCGTCGGACCCTCCGGTTTCGGCTCCACTGATAACCTTACGCCATAAGCGATTACCTCGACGAGGATACTTTACGGCATAAGGAGTTCGCTACCGTGACCGTCTTCGCGGGCCAGGGTGACGCCCACAGCTCGATGTCCCTGCTCTGGCGCGGGCCGGAGGAGCCGCGCACCGGGCGCAGCGGCCCCAAGCCCGCCCTCAGCGTGGACGCGATCGTGACGGCCGGGATCGCGGTCGCCGACGCCGAGGGGATGGCCGCACTGTCCATGCGCGCGGTCGGCCAACGGCTCGGCCGCACCGCGATGGCCCTGTACACGTACGTACCGGGCAAGGCCGAGCTGCTCGACCTGATGCACGATCGGGTGCTCGCCGAGCTGCCCACCGGCCACGACCCCGCCGAGGGCTGGCGGGCCGCCGCCACCGCCTGGGCCGAGGAGGCCTTCACCTGCTACCTGCGGCACCCGTGGGTCCTGCAGATCTCCCAGGCCCGGCCGGTCCTCGGCCCGGCCGAGCTGGGCGCGATGGAGGCGGTGCTGCGGATCCTGGACGGCGCCGGCCTGGCGCCCCGACAGCTGCGCGGCGTGGTCGCCGCCTTCTGGCAGCTGGTCCGCGGAATGGCCCGGACCGCCGCCGAGGCCCGTGCCGCGGCCGTGGACACCGGGGTGGCCGACGAGGAGTGGTGGTACGCGCGGTCCACCCAACTCGCCTCCCTCGCACCGGACTTCGCGGAGCGCTTCCCACTGCTGACCGCGCTGGAGAGCGGCGGCGGCGCCCCCGAGGCCGGGGACGGCGCCGGTGACCTGGAGGAACGGACCCGGGAGGCCTTCCGCACCGGGCTCGCCGTCCTCCTCGACGGAGTCGAGGCGGCCGCCGCCCGGTCGTAGCGCCCGGCGGGCCCACCGGCACTGTCCGCTGCCCAGGTGACGGTTGGTCTGAGCGGGTACGCCCGGTCACCGATCAGCGTAGGCGGGCGCTCCACCGGTCACCCTGTTCGCACGAGCTGGCGGACGCTTCGACTATGTCTTCCTTCAACCGACTGCTCACCCGCGTCCGCCGACGGGCCGGCGCCCTGGCTCTCCCCTGTACGGTGCTCTCGACCCTGGTGCCGGTCCTCGCCCTCGGTGCCGGGGCCGTCCCCGCCGTGGCGGCGCCGCTGCCCGGCGGCCTCGGCCCGTGCGTACCGGGCAGCTGCCCGCCCAGCTATCCGACGTCGATCAACAACCTCCCGTTCACCGGCCGGGACAACGGCATCAACATCTTCGTCGGCAACCAGTTCCAGGTCGCCGGGCGCGCCGCCGAGGCCGAGGGCCGCGTGGTCGTCCTCGACAGCTTCGCCCAGGCCAAGGAGGCCGGCGTCAGCTCCATCTACAACATCGGCATCGCCGGCGTCGGCTCCCGGGTCCCCCCGCCGGACGGCGCCGACTTCCTCACCACCGGCGGCGGCATCACCATCGCTCCCGGCCAGACCCTGGTCGCCGAGGGCGGCGTGGTCCGGCACGCGGGCACGGTCACCGGCACGGTGACCGGGACCCTGGTCACCGACCCCGACGCCGTCCGGCCCTACAGCGGACTGCGCGACCAGCTCACCACCGCGTCCGACTGCTACGCCCGCGTCGGCGGCACGCCGCGCACCCCGACCGGCACCGCCGTGAACCAGGGCGGGCAGACCCTGTTCACCGGGGACGGCAGCTCGGCCCTCCAGGTGTTCAACGTCGACTTCGACCTCACCGGGCCGACCGGGGGCCAGCAGGGCATCGTCTTCGCCGGCATCCCCTCCGGCGCCACGATCCTCGTCAACGTCCTCGGCGCCACCCGGGCCCTGAACACCTACAGCGGCGGCATCAACGACACCGACGACCCGCTCAACGCCTACCGCGACCACCTGCTGTGGAACTTCCCCGACGCCACCGCCGTCACCCTGGCCGGCACCGGCCAGTTCCAGGGCAGCTTCCTGATCGGCCGTCAGGCCTCGCTGACCACCGTCACCCTCGCGGGGATCAACGGCCGCTTCTTCACCACCGGCTCGCTCACCCACACCAGCCTCCCCGTCGGGGGCGGCGGCCAGGAGTTCCACTCCTACCCGTTCAACGGCGACCTCCCCTCCTGCACCACCCCGCCGGTCACCGGTGAGGTCCGCGTCCTCAAGACCGACGCCACCACCGGCACCGCCCTCGCCGGCGCCGTCTTCGAACTCTGGCACGAGACCAACAACACCCCCGGCCTCCAGACCACCGGCACCAACCCCGACACCCGACTCGGCGCCACCTGCACCACCCCCGCCGACGGCACCTGCCGACGCACCGTCGACACCGGCACCTACTACTGGCGCGAAACCACCGCACCCACCGGCTACGACCTCCCCACCGACCCCGTCTTCGGCCCCCT
>NZ_JBEXYD010000023.1:0-102304 GCF_040630735.1 Kitasatospora sp. NPDC005748 | reverse complement strand
GCGAAACCACCGCACCCACCGGCTACGACCTCCCCACCGACCCCGTCTTCGGCCCCCTCGTCCTCACCCCCCAGAACGCCACCACCGGCGTCCAGGTGACGGCCCGCGACTGCCCCTCGTCGACGCCGCCGCCGGACGGCTCGATCGAGCTGACCAAGCGGGACGCCAAGACCGGCGAACCGCTGGGCGGCGCGCAGTTCCAGCTCTGGCGGGAGACCAACGGAGTCGCCGGCCTGCAGACCGGCGGAGCGAACCCGGACACCCGCACGGGCCCGGGCTGCACCACCTCGGCCGAGGGCGGCTGCGCCTTCACGCACCTGCCGGCCGGCCAGTACTACCTCCGGGAGACCGCCGCGCCCGACGGCTACCAGCTCCCGCACGACCCGGTGACCGGCCCGTACCGGGTGGACGCCGATGACTGCGTCACCGTGGACCTCACCAACAAGCGGCACCACCACGACGACGACTGCTAGCCGAACGACTGCCGCCCCCCGCCCCCCGGGCGCGGCGCCCGGTACGCCGGACCCGCCGGAGCACCCTCTGCTCCGGCGGGTCCGGCGCGTCCGGGCCGGCCCGCCACGTCCGGGTGCCGGGGCCCGGACGGAGCAGCGCACACGGCGCCCCGGCCGCGCCGCGGGTACGTTCGCGGTGTGCAGCAGAGGTCACACCATGTCAGAGGACCGGCCGCGGCCGGTGCCGTCGCCGCCGCGCTGGTGCTCGCCACCGCGGCGTCCGCGGCCGTCGCGCAGGACGCGACCACCGTGGTCGGCGGCGAGCGGCTGGGCCGCCCCGCCGTCCAGGTGGCCCCGCTGGCCGGGGCGCCCGCGCTGCCGGTCGAACTCACCGGCCGGTCCTGGCTGGTCGCCGACGCGACCACCGGTGACGTCCTGGCCGCCCGCAACGCCCATCTGCCGCTGCCGCCCGCGAGCACCCTGAAGATGCTCTTCGCGGACACCGTGCTGCCCAAGCTGGACCGCTCCCTGGAGCACAAGGTCGCCCCGGCCGAGCTGGCCAACCTGGGCGTGGGCAGCAGCCTGGTCGGCATCAAGGAGAACCTGCCCTACCGGGTGGAGGACCTCTGGCGGGGCGTCTTCCTCAGCTCCGGCAACGACGCGGTGCACGTCCTGGCCCACATGAACGGCGGCCTCGCCCGGACCGTGGCCCAGATGCAGGACCGCGCGGTGGCCCTCCAGGCCCGCGACACCCACGTGGTCTCGCCCGAGGGCTACGACCAGGAGGGGCAGGTCTCCTCGGCCTACGACCTGACGCTGTTCGCCCGGGCCGGGCTGCGCAACCAGGACTTCCGCTCCTACTGCTCCACCCGCACCGCGCGCTTCCCCGGCGGGGTGGACAAGACGACCGGTCAGCGCACCGCCTTCGACATCGCCAACACCGACCGGCTGCTCGGCAAGTACCCGGGCCTGATCGGGGTGAAGAACGGCTACACCACCGGCGCCGGTGCCACCTTCACCGGCGCCGCCGAACGCGGCGGCCGCACCCTGCTGGTGACGGTGATGCACCCGGAGTCGCAGACCAAGGTGTACGACGAGGCGGCGAGCCTGCTCGACTGGGGCTTCGCCGCGGCGGGCCGGGTGGAACCGGTCGGCCACCTGGTGGACGAGCCGGCCGCCGCCGCCGAGGCCCCCACCGAGGCCCCCGCGACGGGCGTCGTGCCGCACGCGATCCAGCAGGCCCACCACGCGCTCGGCCCGGCCGGGTGGACGGCGCTCGTGCTCGGCGGGGCGCTGGCGCTGTGGGCGGCGGGCCGGACCCGGGCCCGGCGACTGCGGCTGCGCCCGGCTGCCGCCGAGGCCGCCGCCGCCCCGCTCGCGTTCGCCCGGACGGGTGCCACCGCGCTGGGCGGCTCGACGGCGGTGGGCGGTCGCGGCCGCCGGCGGGCGGCCCGCGCCCTGCGGTCGACGGTGCGGTCGACCCGTCGGCGGCTGCACAACCACCGGGCCTGACTCCCCGGCGGCCACCGCGCCGCCGACCGCGGCCGTTCGGACCGCGTCGTCCGTCGGGCGGTGCTCCGCCGGCCCGGCGTGCGGCCGGGCGCCGCCCGCACACCACCGATGGAACGGAGCCTGCGATGACCGACCTGCCCTTCGACGACACCACGGACTTCGAGGACGCCGACCGGGGTTTCCTCGGCGCGCTGGTGCCCGCCGTGGTCCGGGCCGCCGACGGGCGGGTGGTCTGGGACAACGACGCGTACGGCTTCCTCGCCGCCGACTGCCCGGACACCGCCCGTCCGAGCCTCTGGCGCCAGGCCCGGCTCTGTGCCCGGCAGGGGCTCTACGAGGTGGCCGAGCGGGTCTACCAGGTGCGCGGCCTCGACCTGTCCAACATGACGCTGGTCGAGGGCGAGCGCGGGGTGATCGTGATCGACCCCTTGATCTCCGCCGAGACGGCCGCCGCCGCCCTCGCGCTCTACCGGGAGCACCGCGGTGACCGGGCCGTCACCGGCCTCGTCTACACCCACTCGCACGGCGACCACTTCGGCGGCGCCCGCGGCGTCCTGCCGCCGGGCAGTGAGGAGGGCGTCCCGGTCATCGCGCCCGCCGGCTTCCTGGAGCACGCCGTCAGCGAGAACGTCTACGCGGGCAACGCGATGACCCGGCGGGCCATGTTCATGTACGGCGACCGGCTGCCGAAGGCCCCCGACGGGCAGATCGGCGCCGGCCTCGGCATGACCACCTCCACCGGCACCATCACGCTCGTCCCGCCGACGGTGGACGTCACCCGCACCGGCCAGGAGGAGACCGTCGACGGCGTGCGGATCGTCTTCCAGCTCACCCCGGGCACCGAGGCCCCGGCCGAGATGAACTTCCTCTTCCCCGACCTGCGGGCACTCTGCCTGGCCGAGAACGCCACCCACACCATGCACAACATCCTGACGCTGCGCGGCGCGGTGGTCCGCGACGCCCGGATCTGGGCCCGCTACCTGGACGAGGCGATCGAGTACTTCCACGGCCGGTACGACGTCGCGTTCGCCTCGCACCACTGGCCGACCTGGGGCCACGACAACGTGGTCGCCTTCCTCTCCGAGCAGCGCGACCTCTACGCGTACCTGCACGACCAGACCCTGCGCCGGCTCAACGACGGGCTCACCGGGACGGAGATCGCCGAGGAGCTGCGGCTGCCGCCCGCGCTGGAGCGGCGCTGGCACGCGCGCGGCTACTACGGCTCGCTGAACCACAACGTCAAGGCCGTCTACCAGCGCTACCTCGGCTGGTTCGACGGCAACGTGGCGCACCTGTGGGAGCACCCGCCGGTGGCCCAGGCGCAGCGGTACGTCGAGGTGGCCGGCGGCGGCGACGCCGCACTGGCCAAGGCCCGGGGCTACGCCGACTCGGGGGACCTCCGCTTCGCGGCCACCCTGCTCAACCACGTGGTGTTCGCCGACCCGTCGAACCGGGCGGCCAGGGAAGCGCTGGCCGGCGTCTACCGGCAGCTCGGGCACGGCGCGGAGAACGGCCCCTGGCGCAACTTCTACCTGGCGGCCGCGGGCGAACTGCTGGACGGCCCCGGGACGGTCCTGCTCGACGCCACCAACCCCGGGATGACGGCGGCCCTGACCACCGCCATGCTGCTCGACTCGATCGCGATCCGGATCGACGGGCCGCGCGCCTGGGACGAGGCGCTGACCATCGACCTGGTGCTGACCGACGAGCGGCTGCGGTACCGGGTGACACTGCGGCACGGCGCCCTCACCCACCGGTCGTTCCCCGCCGGGGACGCGCCCCGGTCGCCGGCCGGGCTGACGCTCACCCTGACCAGGCCGCAGTTGCTCGGCCTGCTGGCCGGCCAGGCCCTCGACACCGTCCGGCACGAGGGCGACCCGGGGCTGCTGCCGCGGCTGTTCGCCCTCGTCACCACCCCGGAGCGGGCGTTTCCGGTGGTCACCCCCTGACGACGGCCACTCCCCCGGCCCACGGCGCGGCCTAGAATGCGGCCATGAGCGCCGCCACCCCCGACCCCGCCTCGCAGGACCGGCTCGCACGCCTGGTCCGGCTCTCCGCCGGGAACTACCTGCTGGTCACCACCTACAAGAAGGACGGCAGCACGGTACCGACCCCGGTCTGGGTGGTCCGCGACGGCGACGCGCTGGGCGTCTGGACCGTCGCCGACTCCTGGAAGGTCAAGCGGATCCGCAACCGCGCCGACGTCCTGGTCGGCCCGTGCGACGTCAAGGGCCGACCGACCGGCGAGCAGTACCCGGCCACCGCCGAGGTCCTCGGCCCCGAGCGGACCGCCGCCTACCGGACGCTGCTGCGGCAGAAGTACGGCCTGCTGGGTGTGCTCACCCTGCTCGGCAGCCGGGTGCGGCGCGGCGAGCGCGGCACGGTCGGCATCCGGATCACGCTGACGGACTGAGCGGCTCCGGCAGGGCCGGCCGGTCCTGCGCCCGGGCGCAGGTGTCCAGGACCACCCGGGCGACCAGCTCCGGGTCGTCGTTCATCGGCACGTGCCCGCAGCCCGACAGCCGGACCAGCCGGGCCGCCGGGAGTTCCCGCAGCGCGCGCACGCCCTGACGGCGCAGCAGGATGCGGTCCCGGCTGCCCCAGGCGACGGTGACCGGCACGTCGCCGGCGGCCCCGGTGAACCGCAGCCCGCGGCCGGCCGCGAGGGTGGGGCCGAAGCCGGTCGCCTCGCGCAGCGCCCTGGTCTCGGCGACGGCGGCGGCGGGCTCCCGGCGGCCGGGGCGGGCGTAGATGGAGCTGACCAGGAGCGCGCGGCCGGCCGCGGAGCGGGCGATCCGGCCCACGGCGGGCGGCGGCAGCAGCCGCGCTCCGAGCCGCATCCCGCCCAGCACCGCGTAGGCGTAGCGGCGTTCGGCCTCGGTCCAGAACCCGGCCGGGGCGAGCGCCGTCACCGAGCGGGCCAGGCCGGCCCGGCCGAGGCCGAGGGCGAGCAGTCCGCCGAGGGAGTTCCCGGCGACGTGCGGGCGTTCGATCCCGAGTTCGGCGCAGAGCCTGCCGAGTACCGGCACCACCGCCTCCAGCCCGTACGGCACGCCCGGCGGCAGGGCGGGCGAGGCGCCGAAGCCCGGCAGGTCGACGGCGATCACCTCGTGCCGCTCGGCCAGCGCGGGCAGCACGGGCTCCCAGGCCTGCCAGTGGTGGCCCACGCCGTGCAGCAGCAGGAGCGGGCTGCCGGACCCGAGCCGCTGGTAGCGGACGGTCACCTCCCCCGGTCCGTGCGGGGCGGGCAGCGCGAAGGTGACGTCGGCGGGCATGCGGCTCCTCTGCTGGACGCGATGTCAGCAAGGATTACCGACGAGTAGCCCGCCCGGCAAGAGGTGCGCCCTGCCGGCCGCTCAGTACCGGACGGCCCTGACCACCACCGGCAGCAGCGTCTCCTCCGCCGGCCGGCGGCTGAACGCGACCGGGGAGGCCTGCGCCCCGACGGCGAGGTGCTCCGCGCCGACGATCGAACTGTCCACGGTCTTCCCGCTGGTGTCGGTGAAGTCGACCTGCACCGCGTACGAGGCGGTGTTCACCCCGTCGTTGGTGATGGTGACCACGACGGCGTGCAGCCCACCGGTCTGCGCCCGCGGCACCCCGGTGATGGTGACGTCGCCCAGCGCGTTGCCGCCGTTCTCCAGCGTGCCCAGCGCGGCCGCCGCGTTCTGCCGCGCCTGCTCGCCCTGTGCCGAGGCGGAGGCCGCGAACGAGGCGGCGGCGGCCGAGCCGGACTCGGCGGCCGCCGACGCCGACGCGAGCGCCGACTCCGCGGTCGAGGCCAGCGCGGACGGCGGCTCCCCCGAGAACGACGACGGGTTGGGCGCCGTACTCAGCGTCGAGGCCTCCGAGCGGGTGACCGACGGATTGGTCGACGAACTGCTGCACGCGGCCAGCACCGCGGCCCCGGTCAGCGCGGCCACCAGCGCCACGGCCCGCGGCCCGGACCACCCCCGGCGAGCACCCTCGGCAGGACGGTTCGGGAAGCTATGGAGTTCACGCACCGGAGTTCCCTCTTCTGATCGGCGTCCAGCGGCCGACGACCGCTCCGTCCCCATGCTTCGCAACGACCGCCCCCGCCGCGAAACCTGCTCCCCCGTTCGGGTACCCCCGGCCTCCACCGACACCGTCGCCGGCGGCGGCCGGCGCTCCTGTTTCCGGCTCGACACCCCGCTGATGGACGGCGGCCCCGGCGCGGTCCCGGGGTGAGGGCCGGGGTGATGGTTCGGGCGTGGTGTTCCGGGGTGATGTGGGGGTGGTGGGAACCGGTGGGGGTGGCGGGCCGACTGGTGGGGGGTGAGTGAGATGACGCCGGGTGGCCGGCCGTGGAGTGTGGTGGCGGGGTTCGCCCTGCTGTTGGTGGTGGTGTTGGTGGCGGCGTTCGCGCTGGGGCGCGGGTCCGGGCCGGTGTCGCCGGGGCTGACGCCCGGGAGCGGCGGGGGCGGGGGCGCGCCGGGGATGAGCGGGCACGACATGGGGGCGGGCCGGTGAGCGCCGTCGCGGACGCGCCGGCCGGGGCGCCGGTCAGCACCGACCTGACGGTCGGCGGGATGACCTGCGCGGCCTGCGTCGGCCGGGTGGAGCGGACGCTGGCGCGGATCGACGGGGTCACGGCCGGCGTCAATCTCGCCACCGGGCGGGCGCGGGTGCTGCACCCGGCCGGGGTGGCCGTCGGGGACTTGGTCGCCGCGGTCGAGCGGGCCGGGTTCACGGCCGCGCCGGCCGGGGCCGGGCAGCCGCCGGTGGACCGCGCCGAGGAGCCCGCGGAGCGGTGGCGACTGCTGGTGACCGCGCTGGCGGCGGTGCCGGTGGTGGTGCTGTCGATGGTGCCGACGCTGCAGTTCCCGGCCTGGCAGTGGGTGTGCTTCGCGCTGGCCGTCCCGGTGGTGACGTGGGGGTCGGCCGGCTTCCACCGGCGGGCCCGGCAGGGGCTGCGGCACGGCACGGCGACCATGGACACGCTCGTCAGCCTCGGCGTGGTGGCGTCCTTCGGCTGGTCCGCGTACGCGCTGGTGTTCGGCGGGGCGGGCGGGCTCGGCATGCGGATGCCGTTCTCGCTGACCGCCGACGGCGGGGGCGGCGCGCACGTCTATCTGGAGGCGGCCGTCGGGGTGCCGCTGTTCGTGCTGGCGGGCCGGCTGCTGGAGGGCAGGGTGCGGCGGCGCACCGGTTCGGCGCTGCGGGCGCTGGCCGAGCTGGGGGCCAAGGAGGTGTGCGTCCGGGATCCGCGGTCCGGGCAGGAGCGGCTGATCCCGATCGAACAGCTGCTGCCCGGCGGGGTGTTCGTGGTCCGCCCGGGCGAGCGGGTGGCCACCGACGGGGTGGTGGTGGAGGGCGGCTCGGCGCTGGACCTCAGTCTGCTCACCGGCGAGAGCGCGCCGGTGGAGGTCGGCCCCGGCGATGCCGTGGCGGGTGCCACGGTGAACGTCGGCGGCGCGCTGGTGGTCCGGGCCACGGCCGTCGGTGCGGACACCCAACTGGCCCGGATCACCGCCCTGGTGGCGGACGCGCAGGCCGGCAAGGCGCGGGCGCAGCGGCTCGCGGACGCGGTGGCCGGGGTGTTCGTGCCGTGCGTCCTGGCGGTGGCGGTCGCGGTGCTCGGCTTCTGGCTGGGGGCGGGCGCCGATCCGCAGGCGGCGGTGACGGCCGCGGTCGCGGTCCTGGTGGTGGCCTGTCCGTGCGCGCTGGGCCTGGCCACGCCGACCGCACTGCTGGCGGCGACCGGCCGGGGCGCGGAGCTGGGCGTCCTGGTGCGCGGGCCGGAGGTGCTGGAGAGCCTGCGCCGGATCGACACCGTGGTCCTGGACAAGACCGGGACGCTCACGACCGGGCGCACCGAGCTCGGTGAACTCACCGTCGTGCCCGGGGTGGAGGCGGACGAGGTGTTGCGGCTCGCGGGCGCGGTCGAGCAACGCTCCGAGCACCCCGTGGGCCGGGCCGTCCTGTCGGCGGCCCGGGCGCGCTGCGGGTCGCTGCCGGCGGTGGCGGCCTTCGCGGCCACCGCCGGGGTCGGTGTCACGGGCAGCGTCGAGGGGCGGGCCGTCCGGGTGGTTCGGCCGGAGGACTCATCGGCGGAGCTGCCCGCCGTCCTGGCCGGAGCGCGGGACCGGGCCGGGGCGGCCGGCCGGACACCGGTCCTGGTGGAACTGGACGGCCGTGCGGTGGCCCTGCTCGCGGTCGGGGACACCCTGCGCTCCGGCAGCTGGCGAGCGCTGCACCGGCTGCGCGCGCTGGGGTTGGAGACCGTCCTGCTGACCGGGGACGGCCCGGGGGCGGCCCGGGCGGTGGCCGCCGAGCTGGGCATCGAGCGGGTGCACTGCTCGGCCTCTCCGGCGCGCAAGGCCGAAGTGGTCGCCGAGTTGCGGGCCGCCGGGCGGACCACGGCGGTGGTCGGCGACGGGGTCAACGACGCCGTCGCGCTGGCCTCGGCGGACCTCGGGGTGGCGCTCGCCTCGGGCAGTGACGCCGCGATCGGGGCGGCCGGGCTCACCCTGGTGCGGGGCGACATCGAGGCGGTGGTGGACGCCGTCCGGCTGGCCCGGCGGACGCTGGCCACCATCCGGGTCAATCTGCTCTGGGCGTTCGGCTACAACCTGGTGCTGATCCCGCTGGCGGCGGTCGGACTGCTGAACCCGATGCTGGCGGCGGTGGCGATGTCGCTGAGTTCGCTGCTCGTGGTGGGCAACAGCCTGCGGCTGCGGACGTGGCAGCCGGGGCGCGGCGCGGGCCGTCCGGGCGGCGGGCCGCGCCGGGGCGCCGCGGGGGTGGCCGGGTGAGCGCCCGGTCCGGCGGCCGGAGGGCCGCACGGCTGCGGGTGGTCGGGCCGCCGGTGGCCGCGGCTGCGGTGGCGCTGGCCCTGCTCGCCGGCTGGACGGCGGTCGGCGGGGCCGGGCGCCAGCGGCCGGTGGAGGCGGGCCCGGGCTGGGTGCTGCTGCCGGCGACCAGCGGGGCGAGCGCCACGGCGGCGTTCTTCACCGTCCGCAACCCGGGCGACATACCCGACGAACTCACCGGTGCGAGCTGGGAGTTCGGCGGCCGGATCACGCTGAAGCGGCATCGGCACGAGGGCGCGGCGGGCCGCTGGGAGCCGGCCGCCGTGCTGCCCGTGCCGGAGCGCGGCGAGCTGGCGATGGCGCCGGAGGACGCCGACCTGATGATCGTCGACCCGCCGGAGCTGCGGGCGGGGCAGTGGGTGGAGTTCACCCTCAGCTTCCGCCACAGTCCGGACCTGCGGGTGCGGGCCGAGGTCGTACCGCCCGGTGGGCGGCGCGCGGGCTGAGCCCGGGCGGCGGGCTGAGTCAGGCGACGGACCGGGGCCGGGCGGCGGGCTGAGAGCAGGCGACGGGCCGGGGCCGGGCGGCGGGCTGAGAGCAGGCGACGGGCCGGGGCCGGGCGGCGGGCGGGCCGCCCGGCCGGGCCCTCACGGGTGCGGCACCACCGCGACGGGGGCGTCCGCGTACGGGAGGACGGCGCTGGTGACCGGGCCGAGCCGCCGGCCGAGGTCGTACGGGCGGTGGCGCCGGCCGACCACCACGAGGTCGGCCGCCCCGGAGACCGCCACCAGGGTGCGGGCGGCGCCGAGCCCGACCTGCTCGACGAGTTCCGTGCCCGGGCGGCGCTCGCGCCACTCGGCGAGGGCGAGCGAGAGCTCCTTCGCCTCCAGTGCTTCGAGTTCCGCGAGTTCGGGCTGGGACGGGACGACGCCCACGGTCGCGAACGCGGCCGGCAGCTCCCAGCCGTGGACGGCCCGCACGCGGGCGCCGCGCAGCTCCGCCGCGTCGAACGCGAAGGCCAGCAGGGCTTCGTCCACCGCCCGGGTGTCGACGCCGACGACGACCTCGGGCACCTCGGGCGGCCCGCCGTTCGCGGCCGGCGGCCGGACCACGACCACCGGTGACGCGCTGCGGGCGACCGTCGCCGTGCTCACCGAGCCGAGCAGCAGCCCGGCGAAGCCGCCGAGTCCGCGCGAGCCGAGGACCAGCAGGCCCGCGTCGGCGCTCTCGGCGACCAGACCGTCCTCCGCGCCGTCGAGCACCACGTCGGCGTGCACGGCCAGGCCGCGGTGGCGGCGGCGGATCGCCTCGGCGGCGCCCTGCACCACCTGCTGGGCGGCGGCGGGCGGCGCCTCGGCGGTGGCGAACCCGGCCCGGCCGTCGGTCAGCCAGGGCCAGGCGTGCACCAGGCGCAGCGGGACGCCCCGGCGCAGCGCCTCCTCGGCGGCCCAGTGGGCGGCGGCGGTGCTCGCGGGCGAGCCGTCGACTCCGGCCAGAACGGGTGGCGTCATCGGTCTTCCTTCCGTTGCGGATCACGGACCACTGCGGCCGGGGGCGGTGCGTCCTGACCCGCCGTCGACTCCCCCACCCTCGTCCCGGGAGCGGCCCCGGTGCCAGGGACCGGCGGGCCCCGGCACCGGGGCCGGAAGTCCCGCCGGGTGTGTACACGACGGACCCCGGCGTCCCGGGCGGGTGTGCACGGGCACTACCGTGAAATCCGACAATCCTCCCGGTCGCTCGACCGGGGACGGCACAGCTGGAACGGGACCCTGAGGAGGACGCCGGTGGGCGGCGCGGACGGTACGCGGACAGGCGCCGGCCCTTCGGCGGACAGGTCGCCCGGCGGCGGCGCGGGCGCCCGCGCGCGGATGCCGCACCTGCGCCTGGACGAGCTGCTGGAGGAGCTCCAATGGCGGATCGACGCGGCGCGCGGCACCCGGGACCGGGTGCACAGCCTGCTGGAGGCGGTGCTGGCGGTCGGCCGCGAACTCGACCTCTCCCAGGCGCTGCACCGGATCGTGGCGGCCGCCGCCGACCTGGTAGACGCCCGGTACGCGGCGCTCGGCGTGATCGGCGCCGACGGCCACACCCTCTCGCAGTTCCTCACGGTCGGCCTGACGGAGCAGGAGATCGCGGCGATCGGCCCGCTGCCGGCCGGCCACGGGATCCTCGGCGAGCTGATCCGCCACCCGGAGCCGCTGCGCTGCCCGGTGCTCTCCGAGCACCCGGCCTCGGTCGGCTTCCCCGCCCACCACCCGCCGATGCACACCTTCCTCGGGGTACCGGTGCGGGTGCGCGGCGAGGTGTTCGGCAACCTGTACCTCACCGACAAGCGCGGCGGCGTGGACTTCGACGCCGACGACGAGGCGGTCATCTCCACCCTGGCGGTGGCCGCCGGGGTGGCCATCGACAACGCCCGGCTGTACGAGGAGGCGCAGCGCCAGCAGCGCTGGCTGCGGGCGAGCGCCGAGATCACCCGGAGCCTGCTGTCGGGCGCGCCCCGGCTCGCCGTGGTGGAGCTGATCGCGCGCCGGGCCCGGGAGATCGCCGGCGCGGAGCTGGCGGACGTCTCGGTCGCGCTGGCCGAGCCCGGCGAGCGGGCCGGCGAGCTCACCGTGGAGGTGGCGCTGGGCCGTGAGCCGGGCGCCCGGCTCGGGGTGACGGTCCCCGTCGACGGCACGCTCTCCGGCGCCGCGTACGCCTCCGGCTCGCCGGTGACCAGTGAGGGGCTGGCGGTCGACGCCCGGTTCGCGGCCGGGCCGCCCGGGCGCTTCGACGGCCTCGGCCCGGCGGTGGCGGTGCCGCTGGGCACCGGGCCCGGGTACGGCCGGGGCGTGCTGCTGCTGGCCCGGGAGTGCGGGCGGCCGCCGTTCACCGCCGAGGAGACCGGCCCACTGCTGGGCTTCGCCGACCAGGCGGCACTCGCCCTGGAGCTGGCCGAACGCCGCCGGGACGCCGAGCAGTTGACGCTGCTGGAGGACCGTGACCGGATCGCCCGGGACCTGCACGACCTGGCCATCCAGCGGCTCTTCGCCACCGGGATGACGCTGCAGAGCGCGGGCCGGCTGATCGAGAGCCCGGGCGCGGCCGACCGGGTCGGCCGCGCGGTCGCGGACCTGGACGAGACGATCAAGATCATCCGCTCGACGATCTTCGGACTGCGCGCCCACGGGGAACCCGACCGGAGCCTGCGGGCCCGCGCGACCCGGGCCGTCGGCGACGCGCAGACCACCCTGGGCTTCGCGCCGCGGCTCAGCATGGAGGGCCTGCTGGACACCGACGTGCCGCAGGAGCTGGCCGAGCACGTGCTGGCCGTCCTCGGCGAGTCGCTCAGCAACGCGGCCCGGCACGCCCGGGCGAGCCGGGTGGAGGTCGCGCTGCGGGCGCTCGGCGGGCGGGTGACGCTCACCGTCACGGACGACGGGGTGGGCGTACCGGCGGGCGGGCGGCGCAGCGGCCTGCGCAACCTGGCCGAGCGGGCGGAACGGGCCGGTGGGAGCTTCGCCCTGCGGGAGGCGGAGGGCGGCGGCACCCGGGTGGTCTGGGAGGCCCCGCTGGGGGTCTGACGGGCCGGTCCGTATACCGCCGGGCGGCGGGGCCTCAGCCCTCGGTGGTCAGCCGCCGGCCCACCACCAGCTCCGGACCGACCCGGATCAGCACCCGCCCCCGGTCCGTGTGCCGGTCCGGTGCGTCGCCCGGGGCCGGGGCCGTCGCCGGGGCCGGGCGCACCTCCGCACGGCCGAGGACGGTGACGCACCAGCCGGTGCCGTCGGTGCCGTCCCACTCGTCGGCCTCGAAGGCGACCACCGCGCCGTCCACCGCCCGGGCCAGCTCGGAGCCGGCCCGGGCGGACAGCAGCACGCCGCCGGCCGCGTCCAGCCGGAAGTGCACCGGGAGCACGGCGGGCAGCGCGCCGACGGTGTAGACCACCCGGCCGACCGCCGCCCCGGCCAGCAGCTCCAGCGCCCTGGTCCGGTCGAGCTCCGGCGGGCCGGGCGGCCGCCGACCCTCCGGTTCCACCTGCACGGACGGCGCGGACGGCGCTTGAGGATCGGGGTTCATACCAGCGATGCTCACCCGCCGGACGGGGCCCGGGCGAGGGCCGATGGTCCCGCCGCGGGTCCCACCTTCCCGAAGCGCGGGGCTATCCCCGCCCGCTGCCGAGGGTGCGCGGGTAGGCCGGCTGGGCGGCGGCGGACTGGCGCAGCTCGGTGGCGATCAGCGCGGCCTGGACGCGCCGCTCCACGCCGAGCTTGGCCAGCAGCCGGGAGACGTGGTTCTTCACCGTCTTCTCGGCGAGGTAGAGGCGCTCGCCGATCTGCCGGTTGGTCAGGCCCTCGCCGATCAGCGCCAGTACCTCCTGCTCGCGCCCGGTCAGCTCCGGCCCGGTGGCGGCGGGCGGCGGCGGGGCCGCGTCGTTGCGCAGCCGGTTGAGCAGCCGGGTGGCGGCGCCCGGGTCGAGCATCGACCGGCCGGAGGCGACCGTACGGACGGCGGTGACCAGGTCGGTGCCGCTGATCTGCTTCAGCACGTAGCCGGCCGCGCCCGCCATCACGGCGTCGAGGAGCGCCTCCTCGTCGTCGAAGGAGGTGAGCATCAGGCAGGCCAGGTCGGGCATCCGGGAGCGCAGTTCGCGGCAGACGGACACCCCGTCACCGTCGCCGAGGCGGACGTCCAGGACGGCGACGTCGGGGCGCAGGGCGGGGACGCGGACGAGGGCCTGCGCGGCGGTGGCGGCCTCGCCGACCACCTCCAGGTCGGGTTCGCAGTCCAGCAGGTCGTGGACGCCGCGGCGCACCACCTCGTGGTCGTCCAGCAGGAACACCCTGACCGGTGCCGGGGTGTCGGTACCGGCCGTCTCGCTCGCCATCTCGCGGCTCCACCTTCCTCGCGCCCGGCACACTGCCGCGGGCCCACCGCATCATCGCCGACCGGAGGGTGCCGGCCCAGGGCCCAAGGACCCCATTCGGGCCGGCTGCCCCGAAGCGGCCCACCGACGGCACGGCCCACCCGGCGCCTCCCACCCGGCGCCTCCCGGCCGACGCCGGCCCGGCGCGGCGCCCGGTCAGGGCCGGTGGCGGCGGGCGTTGGCGAGACCGATCAGCAGGAACGCCGTCGAGACCACCCCCGCGCCGGCTGCCGCTCCGCCCAGCCGGGAGGCGACCGGCCCGCCGGCGGTGAGCAGCAGGGACAGCGCACCGAGCGCGGCGACGGCGAGCCCGACGAGCAGCCAGCCCGCCAGGATCCGGGCCGCCGGGCGCGGGCCGCGTGGCACGGGACCGGCGTCGAGCATCGCCCAGCGCCGCCCGGACTCACGCTGCTCGCCCCGCCGGTGGCGGTACGCGCGGACCCGCAGGACCGCCCCGGCGACCAGGCCCGTCAGGGCGAACCCGGCGGCGGGCCGCCAGTCGGGGACGGCCGGCAGCACTCCCCCGGCGAGCGCGAGCCCCGCCCAGCAGACCACGCAGGCCGCGGCGGCGGTGCGGACGGACCGGGGGCGGTCCTCGCCCGCCCGGAGGTCGGCGACGGCGGGCAGGTACCAGACGTAGCCGGCCGCGGTGAGCGCGGCGGTACCGAGGGCCAGGACGGGGTGGGACATACCGGGTGCTCCTCGACCGGGCGGGCCTCCCCCGGGTCGCCGGGGGCCGCTCCGAAGCGGGTGGAAGGGAAGGGGTGGGACCGGCCCCGCCCGCCCGGGGGCAGCGGAACGGGCGGGACCGGCGTTCGGGGCGGCGCGGGCGGCGGCGGGCGCGGGCCGTCAGCGGGCGCGGGCCGTCAGCAGGCCGTCACCGGTCCGGCGACCGGTCCGGTGGTCCGTCGCCGCGCCGCACCGCCCGGCGGGCCCGCGGGGCGGGGACGTCGTACCGGGCCGGGGTGACGCCGGCCAGGTGCTTGGCCGGTTCGCCGTTGTTCTCCACGAAGTCCAGCGCCGCGATCCCGGGGTGGTGCAGGTCGAACGCCGGGGACTCCGAGCGGATCCGGGGCAGGGTGGCGAAGTTGTGCCGCGGCGGCGGGCAGGAGGTGGCCCACTCCAGCGAGCGTCCGTAGCCCCACGGGTCGTCGGTGGTGACGCGCTCGCCGTACTTGGCGGTCTTCCAGACGTTGTAGAGGAACGGCAGGATCGACAGGCCGAGCAGGAAGGAGCCGAGGGTGGACACGGTGTTGAGGAGGGTGAAGCCGTCCGAGGCCAGGTAGTCGGCGTAGCGGCGCGGCATGCCCTCGGCCCCCAGCCAGTGCTGCACAAGGAAGGTGCTGTGGAAGCCGATGGTGAGGGTCCAGAAGCTGATCCGCCCGAGCCGCTCGTCCAGCATCTTCCCCGTCATCTTCGGCCACCAGAAGTGGAAGCCGGCCATCATGGCGTAGACGACCGTGCCGAACAGCGTGTAGTGGAAGTGGGCGACGACGAAGTACGAGTCGGAGACGTGGAAGTCGATCGGCGGCGCCGCCAGCAGCACCCCGGTCAGCCCGCCGAACAGGAAGGTGACCAGGAACCCGACCGTCCAGAGCATCGGCGTCTCGAAGCTCAGCGAGCCCTTCCACATGGTGCCGACCCAGTTGAAGAACTTCACCCCGGTGGGCACCGCGATCAGGAAGGTCATGAAGGAGAAGAACGGCAGCAGCACCTGGCCGGTGACGTACATGTGGTGCGCCCAGACCGTCACCGAGAGGCCCGCGATCGCCACGGTGGCGGCGATCAGACCCGCGTAGCCGAACATCGGCTTGCGGGAGAAGACCGGGATGACCTCGGAGACGATCCCGAAGAACGGCAGCGCCAGGATGTACACCTCGGGGTGGCCGAAGAACCAGAACAGGTGCTGCCAGAGCATCGCACCGCCGTTGGCCGGGTCGAAGACGTGCGAGCCGAACTTGCGGTCGCACTCCAGCGCCAGCAGCGCGGCGGCCAGCACCGGGAAGACCATCAGCACCAGGACGGAGGTGAGCAGAACGTTCCAGCAGAAGATGGACATCCGGAACATGGTCAGGCCCGGGGCGCGCATGCAGATGATGGTGGTGATGAAGTTGACCGCGCCCAGGATGCTGCCGAAGCCGGACAGCGTGACGCCCATGATCCACATGTCGGCGCCGACGCCCGGCGAGTGGATCGCGTCCGAGAGCGGCGCGTAGAGGAACCAGCCGAAGTCGGCCGCGCCCTGCGGGGTCGCGAAGCCGGCGGCGGCGATCAGCGAGCCGAACATGAACAGCCAGTAGGCCAGCATGTTCAACCGGGGGAACGCGACGTCCGGCGCGCCGATCTGCAGCGGCATGATCCAGTTGGCGAAACCGGTGAACAGCGGCATCGCGAACAGCAGCAGCATCACCGAACCGTGCATGGTGAAGGCCTGGTTGAACTGTTCGTTGGAGAGGATCTGCGTCCCCGGCCGGGCGAGTTCGGCCCGCATCACCAGCGCCAGGACGCCGCCGATCAGGAAGAACCCGAACGCCGACACCAGGTACATCGAGCCGATCGTCTTGTGGTCGGTGGTCGTCAGCAGCCTGACCAGGGCCGAGCCGGGCCGGCGGGCCCGTACTCCGGCCGGCCGGGCGGCCGACGGCGGCGACGGCGGCGCGCTGTCGCCCGGTGCCTCGATGGCGCTCAAGGACGCACTCCTTCGAAGTTCTGCGAATGGATGGTGATCCATGATCAGAACTCGACGGCCCGGCGCCCCAGGGCCGTTGGGCCCGGCGGTCCCGGGTCGGTGGGCCTCCGTCCCGGGCCGGGGCCAGGGACCTCCGACGGGCGTCCGGCGCTCGTCGGATCCCGCCGGGACCCGGGCCCGGGCATCCCGCCGGGGCCCGGACCAGGACGCACCGAAGCGCCGGTGCGGGCCGGAAGCCGGACATGCCGAAGCGCCGGTGCGCCGCCGCGGGGCCCGGGGGCCACCGCGACACCGCACCGGCGGCGGACCGGCGCTACCGGCCGGCGGCCCCGGCCGGGGTCAGCCGGTAGCCCGTCACCAGCTCCGGCCGGATGGCCACGATGTGGTCCGTCCCGGCGTCCACCCAGGGCGTCAGCAGCGCCCGGTACCGGGCCAGCAGGACCGGGTCGGTGACCGGGCGGGCGTAGCCGGTGACGACCACGCTCCAGCCGAGCCTGGTCCGCGGGTCGATGGCGTCGGCCTCGTAGGCGACCACCACGCCCGCCGCGTCGGCCCCGAGCGTGGCCGCGCCCAGCGCCGCCGCGTCGTCCGTCCGGATCACCACGGTGTCGTCGACCAGCAGGTGGTTGACCGGGCGGACGGCGGGCAGCGCCCGCAGCGTGAAGACGATCCGCCCGAACGGCGCGCTGCCGAGCAGCCGCAGCGCCTCGGCCCGGTCGATCGGCACCAGCCGGCGCGGCGGGGCCCCGGTGTGCGGCGGCCGACCGCCGCCGGGCGGCTGCCCCGCGAGGCGGCGCAGCGTCCGCAGCCGGTGGCGGACGGCCCCGGCTCTCACGAGGTGGCCGCGATCAGGCCGAGCAGGCCGTCGAAGCGCCGGTAGAGCACCCGGCCGCGCCGCGTCCCGGGCTGGGCGAAGAACAGGAACGGCAGGTCGGCGGCGCAGAGCCGGTCGACGGCTCCGGCCTCCGTCAGTTCGGGTGCACCGACCGGGCTGAGGGTGAACGGGACGGCCGGGCGGGTGGGCGGCCCGGCGGCGCCGGTGCGCGCGAGCCGGTAGCCGGTGGGGCCGGTCCGGTAGACGACGGCGTCGGTCTCGGTGGCCGGGTCGGTGAACAGGTGGATGTCGAAGTCCATCGCGTCCATGGTCCGGGCCGCCGCGTCGGGCGAGCACCACACCAGGTGGGCCTCCTTGCGCCGCGCGATGTGGCGCGGGCCGGCCGAGGACGCCGCCAGGGCGGGCCGGACGCCGGCGCGCGGCAACCCGGTGCACGGGTGCGCGGCGAAGGGCGCCGCCACGGCGGCCACCGGCGCCCGGCCGGCGCGCGACGGCCCGCCCTGCGCGGGAACGGCGGAGAGCAGACCGGCCCCGGCCGCCCGGCGCGGCCACGGCAGCGGCGTCCAGCCGGTGGTGACGGCCGTGATCCGGGCGCGCAGCCCGTCGGCCAGCCGGTCCAGGGCGGTGGCCCGGTCGGCGGCGGCCTCCTGGACGCGGATCCGCCGCCCGTCCACCTCGGCGTTCACCTGCGCCAGCACGGCCCGCGTGCCGACCGGCCGGATCCGTACCCGGACCGCCTCGACCAGCGCGTCCGCCCCGCCCACCACCGCGGCGATCCGGGCCCTGGCGTCGATCGCGACCCCTCGCGCGAGCCCCTCGTCCACCTGTATCGCGACCAACTCGCCCACCTCAGGCCTCTCCTGTCCCGTCACGAAGTCCGCCGTCCCGTCACGTCTGCCCACCGGTACGCCCCGCACACCCGTCAGGCGCTCACGATCCCGCCGGCGGTCGGAGCCGGAAAGGGCCGAAGGGCCCGTTCGCGCGCGCCGACCGGGCCCGGGCCGCGCCCGCGCGGGCCCCCGGGGGCCCGGGTCGTGCGCACCCCACCCGGCGGGCGGGCCGCCCGGCCCGGATCATGCGGGCGGAGCGCCACAAAGATGGGGGGCCGTCCCCCATGCCCCGGCGGCCGGGGCAGGGCAAGGATCAGCACGAGGGCGGCGGCTTCGACGGCGACGCGGCCCTCTCGCGGCATCGGAGGTGCGGTGGTGGCAGAGGTGGACGCCGTGCGCAGAGCGCACCCCGACGGGGGCGGCGTACCGGTTCAGGGCCCGGTCGCACCGGCGTCCGCCAAGGCCGCCACGACGCCGCACCCTCCGATGCCCGGCGACCCGCCGGCCCGGCTCCACACACCCGCCCCGGCCCCGCTGCACGCCACGGCGCCCCGGGTCCGGCGCACCCGGGCGGACCGGGCCGTCTGGTGGGAGCGGGCGCTGACCCCCGGTCTGCCCCGGCCGCCGGCCCGCCCCGACTGGGCCGCGTTCACCGAGGCCGCCGTCGCCGCCGCCCCCGTGCGGCCGATCGTGCCGCGCGCCGCCTACCCGGGGCTGACCGGCTTCGCCCTGGTCCTGGCGCCGTTCGCCGAGCGCGCCCTCGTCCGGCTGCCGGCCGTGCTCGACCCCGCCGCCCACCGCCCCGGCCGGCCCGGGCGGCTGGACGTCCCCGCCCTGCGGGCCGGCTTCACCGCCCGCCTCGCCCGGCGCCTCGCCCGGATCGCCGCCCGCACCCTGGTCCTCGAACTGCACACCGCGCGGACCGGCGGGCGGCTCGCGGGCACCACCCCGCAGGAACGGTTCCGCTCCTTCCTCGCCCTGACCGCGCGCCGCGACGGTCTCGCCGGGCTGCTCCGCGGGTACCCCGTCCTGGCCCGGCTGCTCGCGCAGACCTGCCTGGACGCCGCCGACGCGCACGCCGAACTGCTCACCCGCTTCGCCGCCGACCGGCCGCTGCTGGTCGCCGGCCTGCTGCACGGCACCGACCCCGGGGCGCTGGTGGCCGTCGACTCCGAGGCCGGCGACCGCCACCGGCGCGGCCGCGCCGTCAGCGTGCTGCACTTCGCCAACGGCTCCGCCGTCGTCCACCGACCCCGCCCGCCCGCCGCCCACCGGCACTTCAACGCCCTGCTCGGCTGGTTCAACGCGCAGCCCGGCGTGCCCCGGCTGCGCGCGCTAGGGCTGCTGGACCGGGGCGACTACGGCTGGACGGAGTACGCCGAGGCCCACCCCTGCCGCACCGGCTACGAGGTCGAGCGGTTCTACCGGCGCCAGGGCGCGCTGCTGGCGCTGCTGCACGCCCTGGACGGCACCGACCTGCACTACGAGAACCTCGTCGCGGCCGGGGACCAGCCCGTCCTGGTGGACGTCGAGACACTGTTCCACCCGCCGGCCCGGGCCTGCCCGGCACCGGACCCGGCGGCCCGGGCCCTGGAGGAGTCGGCCCACCGGGTCGGCCTGCTGCCGCAGTTGCTGCTCGGCGACGAGGGCGCCGTGGACGTCTCCGGCATCGGCGGCGGCCGACGGTCCACCTCCCCGGTGGAGGGCGTGGACTGGACGGGCGCCGGCACCGACGAGATGCGGCTGGTCCGGCGCGCCCGCCCGCTCGCCGAGGCCCGCAACCGGCCCCGGCTGGACGGAGCGCCCGCCGACCCGGCCGAGTACACCGACGCCCTGGTGACCGGCTTCCGGGCCGGCTACACCGCCATCACCGGCGGGCGCCACCAACTCGTCGGCGCCCACGGCCTGCTGCGCTCCTTCGCCGAGGACGAAGTCCGGGTGGTGCCCCGCGCCACCCGGGTGTACGCACGGCTGCTGGACGAGTCGACCCACCCGGACGTGCTGCGCGACGCCGCCGCCCGGGGCGCCGTCCTGGAACTGCTGCGCACCGACGCCGTCGCCGACCCCGGCCGCCCGGAACTCGCCGACCACGAGCTCGCCGACCTCCGCTCCGGCGACGTCCCGCTGTTCACCACCCGCCCCGGCAGCCGCGACCTGTGGACCTCCACCGGCCGCCGGCTCCCCGGCGAACTCGCCGAGACCGGGCTGGCCCGCGTCGAGGCCAAGCTGGCGGCCCTCGGCGAGGTCGACCGCAAGGACCAGGAGTGGATCGTCCGGGCCGCGATGGCCGGCGCCGCCCCGACCCCCGCGCACCGGCCCGGCCGGCCGGCGCCGGAGAACGTCTGGGCCACCGCGCCCGAGCCCGAGCAGCTCCTCGCCGCCGCCCGGGGCGTGGGCGACCAGCTGGTCGCGGCCGCCTACCAGGGGCGGTCCCGCACCAACTGGCTCGGCCTGGAGCTGCTCGCCGACCGCTACTGGCGGGTCCGCCCGCTCGGCGCCGACCTGGCCGGCGGCTACACCGGCACCGCGCTGTTCCTCGCCCAACTGGCCGCCCTCACCGGCTCCGACCGCTACGCCGAGGTGGCCCGCCGGACCCTCGCACCCGTTCCCGGCCTGCTCGACACCCTCGGCGCGCACCCCGACCGGCCGGCCGCCGTCGGCTCGGGCGGCTTCGCCGGGCTCGGCGGCATCGCCTACGCGCTCACCGAGATCGGCCGCACCCTGGACGACCCGCTGATCCGGCAGTGGACCGGCCCGGCGGTCGCGCTCACCGCGGCCGCCGCCGCCCGCGAGACGGACCCCGGTGTGCACAGCGGCACCGCCGGCGGCCTGGCCGCGCTGCTCGCCGTGCACACCGCCACCGGCCGGCCCGGGGCGCTGGCCGCCGCGACGGACTGCGCCGACCGGCTCGCCGCCCTGCCGGTGCCCGCCGCCGCCGGCTTCGCCCACGGCTCGGCGGGCACCGGCTGGGCGCTGCTGCGGTACGCGGACACCGTCGGCGAACCCGCCGACGGACCGCACCACCGGGCGGGCCTGGCGGCCCTGCACGCCGCCACGGCCGCGCGCGCCCGGGAGTCCTCCTGGTGCCGAGGCCGCCCCGGGATCGCCCTCGCGGTGGCCGACAGCCCGTCCGCCCGCGCGGACCGGCGGCTCGCCGAGTGGGCCCAGCGCGCCGTCCGCAACACCGCGCGGGCCGCCCCGACGGCCGATCAGAGCCTGTGCCACGGCGAGTCGGGCGTACTGGAGCTGCTCGGCCGAGGCGGCCCGGCCACCGGCCGGACGCCGTGGGTGCGCCGGGCGGCCTCGCTGCTGGCCGGCGTCGACCAGGACGGCCCGCGCTGCGGCACCCCCGGGTCCGTCCCGCACCCGGGCCTGCTCACCGGCCTGGCCGGGATCGGCCACGGGCTGCTCCGGCTGGGCTTCCCCGAGCGGGTGCCGCCCGCCCTGCTGCTGCGCCCCCGCCCCCCGGCCGAAAGGCCGGCCCCCTGACCGCACGCCGTGTACCGTCCACGACGACCGAAGCGGCGCGGCGGGCGGGCACCGCTCGCCCGGGCCGAACCCGGCCGCACGCGCTCCACCGACGAACGGGAGTACCGCACCGCATGAACGACACCGACCTGGCACCGACCTGGAACCAGCCGGACGCCCGGCCCGAGGAGGCGGTGGACCATCCCGCCGGGGACATCCGGCTGCGGGCCGGCGGCGGGCTGGGCCTGCGCTCGCAGCTCCTGTCCGCCGCCGGCGGCTCCGTCTCCCCGAACTTCGAGTTCCCCACCATGACCGTCCCGATCTGACCGGACCGATCCGAGCGGCCGGGGGCACCGGGCACCGCCCGTGACACCCCGACAGCGATCGCCACGGCCCGGCCGTGAACGGCCCGGCGAACGGGCCGCACGCCACCGACGCCGGACCGTGCGCCCCTGAGGGCGCGGCCGGCCGCCACCGGGGACCGGGCAGCGCCCCGGTGGCGGACCGGAGCGGCGTCTCGCCGATGTGGCCGTACGGTGACCGGCCCGTGCCGGACAGGTGTTCGCTTCGTGGCCGATTCACCACTCTACAGATCGGAGAGGCCGTCAAGTAGCCTGCGGGCCATGCGGACCACTTCGTCGATCACCGTCGGCCGGGCAGCCGAGCTCGGCCGGCTCGGCAGCGCGCTCGCCGCCGCCCGGCAGCGGTCCGGACGGGCGGTCTTCCTGCTCGGCGAGGCCGGGATCGGCAAGTCGCGGCTGGCCGGCGAGTGCGCCTACCAGGCCTACGGGCTGGGCCTGCCGGTCCTGCGCGGGCGCGGCAGCTCCACCGGGACGGTCACCCCGTTCCGGCCGCTGATCGAGGCGCTCTCCTCCCGCTTCCGGGCCGCCGGCCCGCCCACCGACCCCGAACTCGACCCGTACCGGCCCGCCCTGGCCCGGCTGGTGCCCGAATGGCGCGGGGCGGCGGCCTCGGCGGCCGGGGCCGGCGCGTACCCCGAGACGGTGGTCGAGCTCGCCGAGGCACTGCTGCGCCTGCTCGCGGTGCTCGGCCGGGACGCGGGCTGCGTGCTGCTCCTGGAGGACCTGCACGACACCGACGCGGAGACGGTCGCCGTCCTGGAGTACCTGGTCGACAACCTGGCCGGCCTGCCCGTCCTGCTGGTCGGCACCTTGCGGGCCGAGCCGGGCCCGGCGCTGGACCTGGTCCGGGCCGCCGAACGCCGCCGTGCCGCCGCCGTCACCGAACTGCGCCCGCTGCCGCCCGCCGACGTCCGGGCGATGGCCGCCGCCGTCCTGGAGAGCGACGCCGCCGACGTCCCGGCGGCCGTCCTGGAGACGCTGGCCGACCGCGCCGACGGCTCGCCCTACCTGATCGAGGAACTGCTCGCGGACATGCTGGCCGGCGGCGCGCTGCACCGGGCCGGCGGCCGCTGGGAGGTGGCCGGGGGCCTGCGCACCGGCGTGCCGAGCACCATCGTCCGCAGCTGGGGCCGGCGGATCGACCAGCTGGACCCGCCCGTGCGCGACCTGCTGCTCACCGCCGCCACCCTGGGCAGCCGGTTCTCGGTGGCCACCGTCCAGCTGATCACCGGGTACGACGACCGGACGCTCTTCAGCCACCTGCGGTCGGCCTCCGAGGCCAACGTCATCGTGCCCGACGGCGCCGCCCCGGACCGCTACGCCTTCCGCCACACCCTCACCGCCGCCGCCGTCACCGCCGCCCTTGCCCCGGCCGAGCGGGCCGCCGTGGCCCGCCGGGCGGCCCGGGCGATCCTCCGCGCCGATCCGGAACTCGCCGACGAACGACGCCAGTTGGTCGCTTCCCTGCTGCTGGCCGGCGGGGACCGGACGGGCGCCGCCGTGCACTTCGCCGAGGCCGGCCGACGCGTGCTGGAGGCCGGCGCCGCCGGCTCGGCGGTGGTGCTGCTGGAGCGGGCGCACGAACTCGCCGGGGACGCCGAACGGGCCGCCGTGACGGAGCAGTTGCTGCCGGCCCTGGCCGAGGCGGGCCAGCTGGACCGGGCCTTCGAGCTGGTCCGCACGCTGCCCCCGGTCCGGCCGGAGCCGGCGGCGGCCTGCGCCGCGGCGGTCCGCAGCCCGGCCACCGACCGCCGGGTCGACCTGCACACCCGGCTCGCCTGGGCGGCCGTGATGGCCGAACGGGCCGCCGAGGCCGCCGCCCAGGTCGCCGCCGCCCGCGCCCTCTCGGGTGCGCACCCGCGCCCCGAGCAGGACGCCGCACTCGTCGTGGTCGAGGGCCACCTGGCGCTCCTGCCCGACCACGCGCCCACCGCGCCCACCGCGCCCGAGGGCGGCGCGACCGCCGCCGGGGCCCCGGGCGACGAGCACCCCGGACGGGCCCGGCTGGCCCGCACCGAGGCCCTGGCCCGCCGGGCCGCCGAGGTGGCCGAGCGCTCCGGACTGCCGGTGGTCGCCTGCCAGGCCTGGCAGTTGCTCGCCCTGCTGGCCCGGGAGCGCGGCTTCGACGACGCCGACGCCTGCCTGGAGCGGATGCTCGCGGTGGCCGAGGCCCACGCCCTGCCCGTCTGGCGGGTGGAGGCGCTGCTGCGGCTGGGCGCCAACGCCTTCATGCGCACCGGCGACGGCGCCCGCCTCGAACGCGCCCGGCAGGCCGCCGCCGGCCTCGGCGCGATCGTGCTCACCCAGACCCTCGACGGCCTGCTCGCCATGAACGCCGTCCTGCGCGGCGAATGGCGGACCGCCCGCGAGATCGTCGACCGCTGCCTGGACGCCACCGCCCGGCTGAACAACGTCCCCGCGCACCGCTACCTGCTGCTCGGCTCGGCGACCCTGGCCGCCCATCGCGGCCGGGGCCGGGAGATGGAGCGCGAACTGGTCCGGTTCCGCCAGGCCGGCGGCGAGGAGTCCTTCCTGATGCCTCTGCGGCACGGCCTCTGCCGCGCCATCGGCGCGCTGCTCGCCGAGGACCGCGCCGGGGCCCGGTCCGAACTGGCGGCCGGCCTCGCCTGGGAGCAGGAGCACCCCAACGTCTTCTACCTGGCCGGCCGGCACGGGCTGCACCCGCTGCTGGAGGTCGCCGAGGGCCACTGGCAGCGCCCCGACCTGACCCGGGCCATGGCCGCGCCCGCCACCGAACTCGCCTGGAACCGCCAGTTCCTGGGCTTCGCGGAGGCCGTGCTGCTCGGCCGCGAGGGCCGACCGCGGGACGCCGCCCGCGCGGTCGACGAGGCCCGCGCGGCGGCGGCGCCCTTCCCGCTCGCCCACCACCTGGCGCTGCGGCTGACCGCCGAAGCCGCCCTCGCCGACGGCTGGGGCGACCCGGTGGGCTGGCTGCGCACCGCCGAGGAGTACTTCCACGAGGCCGGCGTCCAGCCGGTGGCGGCCGCCTGCCGGGCCCTGCTGCGCCGGGCGGGCGCCAGCGTCGCCCAGCACCGCGGCGGCCGCGACGCCGTCCCCGCCGGGCTACGCAGCTGCGGGGTGACGCTGCGCGAGTACGAGGTCCTCGCCCTGCTCACCGACCGCCCCGGCAACCAGCAGCTGGCCCGGACGCTCTCCATCTCCCCCCGCACGGTGGAGAAGCACGTGGCCAACCTGCTCGCCAAGACCGGCCGCCCGGACCGCGCGGCCCTCTGCGACCTCGCCGCGGAGGTCTGCGCCGGACCGTGACGGTCCGGCCGCCCCGCCGGTGCCGCCTCGCGGACCGCGCGGCTCTCCACGGCCTCGCCGCCGGACCGTGACGGCTCCGGGTCCGGCCCCCGGCTCAGGGAGTGAGCCGGACGATCTCGCCGAGTTCCAGGGCCGCGTACACCGCGCCGTCCGGAGCCACCGCGATGCCGTGCGGTTCGGCGGCCGGCACCGGCAGCTCGTACCCGGCGTAGTGGCCGTCGGCGGTGAGCGAGCCGAGCCGGTTGCCGGCCCACTCGGTGAACCAGAGCCGGCCGTCGGGGGCGGCCGCGACGGCGTGCGGCCGGGCGGCCCGGTCGGGCAGCGGATGCTCCGTCACCCGGCCGTCCACCGTGATCCGGCCGACCTGGCCGGCGCCGATCTCGGCGAACCAGAGCGCACCGTCGCCACCGGCGGCGATGCCGACGGGCGCGGCCCCCTCGGTCGGCAGCGGGTGGACGGTGATCTCGCCGTCGACGGTGATCCGGCCGACGGCCCCGGCCTGGTTGAGGGTGAACCAGAGCGCGCCGTCCGCCCCGGCCGTGATCATCGACGGGAAGGCGCCGGTCACCGGCAGCGGGTACTCCGTCACCCGGCCGTCCAGGGTGATCCGTCCGATCCGGTCCGCGTTCAGCTCGGTGAACCAGAGCGCGCCGTCCGGGCCGGCCGCGATCCCGTACGGCCCGGCGGCCTCGGTCGGCAGCCCGAACGACCGCTCCCGGCCGTCGGTGCCGATCCGTCCGATCCGGTGGTCCCGCATCCGCGCGTACCAGAGCGCGCCGTCCGGCCCGGTCGTGATCACCGACGGTCCGGACCCCGCGGAGCCCGTCCCGAACCGCCGCACCGACCCGTCCGCCGCCAGCCGCCCGATCTCCCCGGCGTGCACCAGCGTGAACCAGACACCGCCGTCCGGCCCCACCGTGATGCCGTACGGACCGGCCTTCCCGTCCGCCACCCGGAACCGCTCGAACTCCCCGCGCATCCCCGCTCCTCGACTGTCGCGACGTGATCGTCTCCATGCTGTCACGCCGTCACCGGCCGTTGTCGGTGGCGTCGTCTATCGTCCTGGGCCATGGGGATCTACCTGGTGAGCGTGGCCGCCGACGACTGGCGCGACGAGGAGGTGCTCGGGCCGGTGGCCGGGGCGGTCGACGCCGAGCTGGGCCGGCGCGGCCTGGCGCCGTTCGTCTGTCCGGAGCCCGTCCGGGCCGGGCGGCGCCCCGGCACCCGGTTCGAGGAGAAGCTCCACCGTCCGATCGGCAGCTTCGACCGGCTCTGCCGGGCGCGGTCCGACGACACCCACGAGGCGCTGCTCGGCTGGGAGGTGCTGCTGCCGGTCGACCTCGCCGACTCCGTGGTCCTGCCGGCGCGGTCGGAGGACGACGACCCGACGACGGTCGGCGGCGCCCGGCGGGCGCTCGCCGCCGCCCGGCGCCTCGCCGACCGGCTCGCGCTGCCCGCCGGGATACCCGAGCACTGCGACGGCCTCGACCTGGGCCGCTGGTTCGACGGCCCGGCGGCCGTCGCGGCCGCCACCGCCCCCGGCCCCTGGAGCGAGGACCTGGACGCCGCCTACTACACCGCGGTCTACCTGCGGGCGGCCGAGCACGCGCTCCGGCGCGGCTGCCCGGTGGCCTACTCCTGACCCGAGCCCCCGCCGGCGTCCCCGCCCGCGCCGGCCGGAGCCGCCCCGCGCAGGCCGCGGCCGACGGGGTCCGCGGTGCCGCGCAGGACGGAGACCACGCCCACCCCGGCGGCGCAGATCGGGACGGCCAGCAGCGCCCCCAGGATGCCCGCGATTCCGGCACCCGCCACCACGGCGACCATGATGGTGGCCGGGTGCAGCTCGACGGTGCGGCTCTGGATCACGGGCTGGAGGATGTTCCCCTCGACGACCTGGACGGCGAGGACGATGCCGAGCGCCCAGAGCGCCGTCCCCAGCCCCCCGTCGGCCAGCGCGACCAGGACGGCGACCGTCCCGGAGAGGAAGGCCCCGACGAACGGGATGTACGCGCCCATGAACACCAGCGCGCCGAGCCCGGGCGCCCCGGGGATGTCGAGCACGAGCAGGCCGACGGTGATGAAGAAGGCGTCGATCAGGGCGATCAGGGTGGTGCCCCGCATGAAGCCGGCCATCGCCTCGAACGCCCGGTCCGCGCAGGCGACGACCGTCTCGGCGCCGCCGCCCGGGAGGTGCGCGCGGAGCGCCTCCGGGGTGCGGTGACCGTCGCGGAGGAAGAAGAAGACCAGGGCGAGCGCCAGCACGGCGCCGGTGAGGATCTGGGTGGCGAGGCCGAGGCCGGAGAGCACGCCGTTGGTCACCGTGGAGATCAGCGAGCTGGTCTCGCCCGAGGCGTTGTCCAGCGCGTGGCGGATCTTCTCGCCGACCGGTCCGAGCCAGTCGGCGAGCCGGTCCCCGGCCTCCTGGAGCGACTCGGCGATCTGCGGGGCGCTGTGCACCAGCGAGTTGACCAGCAGGGCGATCACCCCGCCGACGGCGGCGACCAGGAGGGCGCAGGTCAGCCCGGCGGCGGCGCCGCGGCCGAGCCCGCGGCGGACCAGCCACGGCATCACGGGGTAGAGCAGCGAGGTGCCGAGCAGCGCCAGGATGACCGGCACGGTCGCCGCGCGCAGTTCGACCAGGGCGAAGACGACCAGCGAAGCGACGGTGATCAGGAGGATGACCGCGACCGACCAGGCGGCCGCCGCCCGGACCGGGGGCGGCAGCATCAGATAGGGCCTGCGGTGGTCCGCCCACCGCTCGCCGGGAGCCCTGTCGGGCGGAAGCTCCCCCGCCATGTCCACCTCCGCCTGGCTCGACCGGTCCAATTTCCCCATCTCAGCAGATGATCTGACCGATCGCCCGTTATGTCCGACCCCTGGCGTGCCCGGCGCGACCGCACGGCGGGATCGGGCTTCCGGACGTCCACGCCCGTCGCCGACCACCGGCAGAGCCGATTCAACCGGGCCCGGCCCGGCCGGGCCCGGAGGAATCGCGGAGCCTCACCCCATCGGGAACGGCGCCTCGCACCCCTGTGGCCCGGTCGAACGCCGGACCTACCCGGCCTCCTCGAAGCGGACCGCCCCGCCCCCGCCGGCGAAGGCCAGCACCCGCTCGGCCTCCGCCTCCGCCGCCCGCCGGTCATCCCGGCCGAGCGCCGCGAACGGACGGACCGCCACCGCCCGCTCACCGGCCGGGCCCTCGGTCAGCTGCCAGCTCCCGGCGACCAGGCCGTCGACCAGCACCGTCCCGAGCACGATGCCGTTCTGCGTCATCACCCGCGGCCGGTACTCCTCGGGCAGTACCCGGGTGCGGTCGGCGTGCGAGAGCAGCAGGTTGTCGAAGGGCGCCAGCAACCGGACGGGCGCCGGGACGGCCGGGTCGGGCCGGGGCGCCCCCGGCAGGTCGTACAGCAGCCGGCCGTGCTCGTCGCGGAAGGTGACCAGCTCCGGCGCGAGCCGCTTCAGCACCGCGCCCAGCCGGCTGAGCCCGCACCACTTCTGCAGGTCGGCGACGGTCGCCGGCCCGAAGGCGGCGAGGTAGCGCAGGGCCAGCGCGTCCAGCGAGGGCGCCCGGTCCAAGGACCGGCCCAGCCAGGACTCGGCGGTGGTGTGCGCCGCCGCCCCGCTCCGGCCCCAGAGGCCGCGCGGCGGCACCTGGACGAGCGGCAGCAGGCAGCGCGCGGCCTGGGCCAGGGCGGCGGGGTCGCGGTCGGGCCGGCCGGCGGCGAGCACCCCGCCGAGCTGCTGGAAGGTCAGCGGCCGCTCCTCCAGCAGCACCCGCGCCTCGTCGGCGAGCGCGGTGAGGTCCAGCCCGGCGAGCCGCTTGCCGTAGGCGGAGCGCAGGCCCTGGTCGAGCACCGGCTGGACGAGCGGGCGCAGCGTCCGGCAGTCGTCCGCCGTCACCAGGTGGATGGTGCCGCGGTGGAGGGCGATCCGGACCACCTCGCGCCGCTGGAACAGGTCGTCGAGCAGGTCGGGCGTGAAGCCCTCCAGCCGGCTGAGCAGCCCCAGGTAGGGCGGCTGCGGCACGGCCTGGGCCTGCAGCCCGCCCAGGTGGCCGACCATCGCGGCCGGCGTCATGGCGCTGCGGGCGAGCAGGTGCTGACGGGCCAGCAGGGCGCGGCCGAGCGCGCGGGCCCTGAGGACGGGCGGTCCGGTCACCGGCGGCCGTCCAGCACGTCGCGCAGCAAGCCGATCCGGTTGCTGGTGATCGAGTCCACCCCGGCGGCGCGCAGCCGGCGCATGGTGCGGCGCAGGTCCGCGGTCCAGGTGGAGACGGCGAGGCCGGCGCCGTGGGCGGCGGCGGTGAACTCGGCGGTGGCCAGGCCGAACGGCGGGTTGAGGTAGCGCGGGCGCAGGTCGTCCAGCAGGGCGCGGGCGGGCAGTCGCGGCTGCTTCCAGGTCAGCGCGATCTCGGCGTGGGGGGCGAGCGCGCGGACGGCGAGCATCGCGGTGGCGGGGCCGCAGAAGCCGACCCGGTGCTCGGCGCCGAGTCCGGTGACGGCCTCCCAGGCGGCGGCGACGGGGTGCGGGTCGTCCAGGTCGATCAGCAGCCGGGCGGCCGGGGAGGCGGCCGCGGCCTTGAGCGCCTCGGCGAGCGTGGGCACGGCGAGGTCTCCGTCGCGCAGCTCGTCGAGCTGGTCGAGGGTGACCCGGCGGAGGGCGCGGGGATCGCCCCAGAGCCGTTCGAGGGTCGCGTCGTGCAGCAGGACGGGCACGCCGTCGCGGGTGAGCCGGACGTCGACCTCCACCGCGTCGGCGCCGGCGGCCAGCGCGGACTCGACGGAGGGCAGGGTGTTTTCGCGGTACCGGTACGGGTCGCCCCGGTGAGCGACGGCGAGCACCGGGCGACGGGTGGCGTTGGAGCCGGCGGTGGGGTTCATCGGGGCCCTCATCGGATCAGCCCCGCGAGCCACGGGGACAGGTACTGGTGGGTGACGGACTCGCGGTAGCTCGGCTCGCCCGGCACGGTGACGATCAGCGTGCAGGACGGCGGGAAGGTCCGCTGCTTCACGTGGACCAGCCCGTTCCAGACCGCGTCGAGGAAGGCGGGCACGCTGTCGCGCGGTACGTCGAAGGCGATGTCCTCGACGGTGACGACCGCCTCGTCGTGGACGAAGAGCCGCACGGTGAGCCCGGGGCGGCCGGTGATCTCCAGCAGGGCCTCGTGCGGGATCGCGTCGAGTCCTTCGGCGCGGTCGTGGCCGCCGACCAGTCCGGCGAAGGTCTGGTCGCGCCCGATGTCGTGGGAGGCGCGCACCTCGCGGCCGTGCCGGGCGGCCATCGCCTCGACCGCGAACACGGCGCTCTGGGTGGACGGCAGCGGCGGGTGGGGCATCGAGTGGCGGTCCTCTCGTCGGCGGGGTTCGGCTGTGCGCTCGCCCGGCTCTCCCCGGGCGGGTGGTCAGCGCAGTTCGACCATCACATTGGTCGACTTGATGACCGCCGTCGCGGGCGCTCCGGGCACCAGCCGGAGCTCCTCCGCCGACTCCCGGCTGATCAGCGAGACCACCCGGAACGGCCCGGCCTGGATCTCGACCTGCGCGGCCACGTCACCGAGCACCACATCGGTGACGATGCCGGGGAACCGGTTGCGGGCCGAGGACGGCCGCCCCTCGGCCTCGGCGTTCTCGGGCCGGGCGAGCTCCCGGGCGAAGGCGGCCAACTGGGCGCCGGGGATGATCCGGTGGCCGTGCTCGTCCCGCTCGGCGGCGACCCGGCCGGCGTCCACCCAGCGCCGCATGGTGTCCGAACTCACGCCGAGCATCGCCGCGGCCTCGCCGATCCGGTACGGGTTGACCGGCGCGTCGGACTGGCCCATGTGCGACTCCTGACGGTGGTTCGGTAGCACGTCCGGTGGCACGTGCGGTGTCACGTGTGACACCCCGTCCGGCTTCCCGGCGGGGCGGCGGCGCTGGTCCGGCCGCCCCCGCCATCCTGCCGTACCGGCCGCCCGCCCGGCCAAGCGGAGCACCGTACGCCCGCCGGGGCCGCCCCCGCGCCCGGTCCGGTGCGCCTAGGGCTCGCCGAAGAGGTCGCGCCGGACGGCGTCGCCGGCGGTGAGGACGGCGCCGGCGAGCACCGCGCCGCCGCCCGCCGTACCGGCCCGGACCTCGGTGCGCAGCGGGGAGAGCCCGGCCAGGCGGCGTTCGACCCGGCCGGCGAGTTCGGCCCCGCCGGCCCGGCCGACCTCGCCGCCGAGGACGACACAGCCCGGGTCGAGGACGACGCAGACCGCCGAGGCGCCGACCGCGATCCGCTCGGCCAGCTCGTCCAGGAACGGCCCGCCCGGCTCGCCCTCGCCGCACGCGCCGAGCGCCGTCCGGACGGCGGCCTCGGCGGCCGCGGCGTCGTCGGCCGGGCCGGCGGGCAGACCGTGGGCGCGGGCGAGGCCGCAGACCGCCGCGCTGCCGACCAGGCCGTGGAACCCGCCCTCGCACCCGGCGGCGCTGGGCAGGCCCGCGGTGCCGGGGACGGGCAGGAAGCAGATCTCGCCGGTGCCGCCGGAGGCGCCGCGGCGCAGCCGCCCGTCGAGGATCACCGCGGCACCGACGCTGTGGCCGAGCCAGATCAGGACGAAGGTCTGCTGCCCCCGGGCGACGCCGATCCGGTACTCGGCGCGGCCGGCCAGGTTGACCTCGTTCTCCAGGATCACCTCGGTGCCGGGCAGTGCCTCCAGGGCGGTGAGCAGTTCGGCGTGCCAGCTCGGCAGCGCACCGGTGCTGTAGAGCCGGCCGGTGGCGGGGGCGACCAGCCCGGGGGCGCCGACGGCGACGGTGTGCAGCCGGTCCACCCCGGCCCGGCCCGCGGTCTCGCGCAGGGTGTGGACGATCCGTTCCGCCGTACCGGCGTCGCCCCGGCCCTCGACCGCCAGCTCGGCAGAGGCCAGGGTGTGCCCGGTCAGGTCGGCGACGACCAGGCTGACCCCGCCCGCCCGGACGTCGATCGCGGCGAGGTGGGCGCGCGAGGCGACCAGCGCGTACAGCCGGGCGTTGGGGCCGCGCCGCTGCTCGCCGCGCTCGCCGACCACGGCGACCAGGCCGGTCCGCTGCAGTCGTTCCAGCAGGTCGGCGACGGTGGGGCGGGAGAGCCCGGTGAGGTCGCGGAGCTCGGTGGCGGTCAGTGGCCCCTGGTCGAGCAGCAGGTCGAGCGCCAGCCGGTCGTTGATCGCCCGGGCGGTGCTCGGCGTGGCCGTACGCACGGTGGTCATGGGCGTCATCCTTCCAGAGTGTTTCTATCAGGGTCCCTTCCTGATAATTTATCGGACGACGACACCCGCGCACGAACCACGCGATGGCGGGCATCACTCAACAGGAACCACCCACAGGGCACCGTCGCGCCACGGCGCGGCCGGGAGGGAACACCGGATGACCGACAGCCTGACCACAGGACCACCCCACGGCCGGCCGGCCGCCGGGCCCCTGGCGCACCCGCGCCGCGCCAGGGCGAGCATCGCGCTGGTCTTCGCCGTGCACGGCGCGGTCGGCGGCACCTTCGTCACCCGCATCCCCTGGCTCCAGGACCGGCTGGACCTCTCCCCCGGCCAGCTCGGGCTCGCCCTGGTGATGCCGGCCATCGGCTCCTCCCTCGCGATGCCGCTGGCCGGCCGGTTCGTCCACCGCTACGGGGGCCGGGCCGCGGTGCGCGGGCTGCTGTCGATCTGGTGCCTGGCGCTCACCCTCCCCGCCCTCGCCCCCTCGCTGCCGCTGCTCTGCCTGTTCCTGCTCGTCTACGGTGCGACGGCGGGCATGGCGGACGTGGCGATGAACGCCCAGGGCGTGGAGGTCGAACAGCGGCTGGGCCGCTCGATCATGTCCGGACTGCACGGGATGTGGAGCGCGGGCGGGCTGGTGGCCTCGGCCTTCGGCATCCTCGCCGCCCACCAGGACCTCGACGCCCGGCTCCAGCTGGCCGTCACCGCCGTGGTGCTCCTCTGCCTGGCCCAGCCGGTCTGCCGGGGCCTGCCCGACCTGCGGGCGGCCGAGGAGGACGAGGCCCCGCCGCGCTTCGCCCTGCCGCCGCGCAGCTCGCTCGTGATCGGCCTGGTGGGCTTCTGCGCGGTGTTCGCCGAGGGCGCCTCGATGGACTGGAGCGGCGTCTACCTCAAGGACGTCACCGGCGCCTCGGCCACCGTCGCGGCCGCCTCGTACACCGCGTTCGCGCTCACCATGGCCGCCAGCCGGCTGGCGGGCGACGCGGCGATCCGCCGCCTGGGCGCCGTGCGGGCGACCAGGATCAGCGGCGCGGTCGCCACCACGGGCGGCGTCCTGGTGGTCCTCGCCGACAGCCCGGCCCCGGCCATCGCGGGGTTCGCGCTGCTCGGCATCGGCATCGCCGTCGTCGTCCCGCTCGCCTTCGCGGCCGCCGGCCGGATCGGTACCAACCCGAGCCAGGCCATCGCCGGCGTCGCGACGGTCACCTACACCTCGGGCCTGGTGGCGCCGGCCATCATCGGGGCGCTCGCCCAGGCCACCTCGCTCACCGTCTCCTTCGGCGTGGTCGCGGCGCTCGCCTTCGCCCTGCTGCTGAGCGCCGGCGCCCTGCGCCGGGCCGAGCCGGGCGCCGGGGCGGCGGCCACCGACCACCCGCCGACCACCGGGAAGCGGGCCACCGAGAATGTGATCGCACCGTCCTCGAAATAGCCTTGCCAAGGTAATTGTCGGGCGATATAGTGGCCCCGCACAATTGAATTCTTCGCTAATATCGCCGACTGCCGGATGCATGGAGCATCCGGCAGTTCCGCGACCAGTGGAGGAATTCTCCCGTGTGCTACGACGCCGACTCCGCGCCCCCCGCCTTCACCGCCGCCGGCAGCGCCCTGGCCGAATCCGCCGATCTCACCCTCGTTTCCGGCGACGGCACGGAATTCGCCGCCTTCCTGGCCCGGCCGGTCCGGCCGACCGGCCGCGGCGTACTCGTCCTGCCGGACAACCGGGGCCTTTCCGATTTCTACCGGGCGACCGCCGTCCGGCTCGCCGAACAGGGCCACCCGGCACTCGCCGTCGATTACTACGGGCGCACCGCCGGCGCCGGGCCGCGGGAGCGCGGGCCGGAATTCGGCGAGCTCCCGCACCTGCTGCCGCACCTGCTCGCCCTCACCCCGGACGGCCTCGACGCCGACCTCACCGCGGGCATCGGCCGGCTGCGCGCGACCGGCGTCACCGAGGTCGTCGCCCTGGGCTTCTGCTTCGGCGGCCGCCAGGCGTTCCGGGCCGCCGCCCCCCGGTTCGGCCTCGCCGGTGTGATCGGCTACTACGGCTACCCCGACGCCATTAACGGCGCCCCCGGCCCCACCCAGCTCGCCCCCGGCCTGACCGCCCCCGTGCTCGCCTTCTGGGGCGGCGCCGACGAGCACATCCCCGCCGAGACGGTCGCCGCCTTCGACGCGGCCCTCACGGCAGCCGGCTGTTCACACGAGTTCATGACTTTTCCTCAGGCGCCGCACAACTTTTTCGAACTGGGCGCCGTCGAACACACCGACGCGGCCAGGGAGTCCTGGCTGCGCCTGCTGGCCTTCGCCGCCGCCCCGGGCCCGTCCGGAGCGGCCTGACCCGGCCGGCGACCGTCACGTCCACAGCTCGGGGGACTCATGACCGGCCGAACCAGCAGCAAGCGACGCGTCGGCTCCGCCGCCGCCGTCGTCACCCTCGCCCTCGGCGGCGCCCTGGCGGCCGCCGCACCGGCCGGCCCGGCCCGGGCGGCGACCTCCGCCCCCTTCCAGATCGGGAACCTCGCCACCTACAAGTGCCTGGAGGCGGCCGACTGGCGCACCGACGACGGCGCCCCGGTCCGCCAGTGGACCTGCACCGGCGGCGACAACCAGAAGTGGGCCTGGACCGACGCGAACCAGCTCGTCAACGTCCACAGCGGCAAGTGCCTGGAGATCCCGGGGTACAGCGGCGAACCCGGCACCGCGGTCGGCCAGTGGACCTGCAACGGCGGCGCGAACCAGGTCTGGAGCGACGCGAGCCGGCTGCACAGCGGGCTCCGCCACCTCGTCAACGCCCACAGCGGCCGCTACCTCGACGTGGCCGGTGGCAGCACCGCCGACGGCGCGCCGGTGATCCAGTGGGGCCTCAACGGGGCGGACAACCAGGTCTGGTACTACTCGCCGTTCCCGCCCGGACCGCACCACTGACCATGCCGAAGCCCGCCCGACCACCCGACACCAGGGGGATCCGATGACCGCGCTCCGCACCGCTCAGCTCCGCACCCCGCTCCAGCGCCTCGGCGCGGCCACCGCGGCGCTCGCCGCGGCCGGCGTGCTCACCGCCGCCGTCCCGACCACGGCGCAGGCCTCCGTCCCGGTCGTCGTGACCAGCCCGACCGAGGTCCGCAACGCCATCACCAACAAGTGCCTGGAGGTCACCGACTGGCGCACCGACGACGGCGCCCCGATCCGCCAGTGGACCTGCACCGGCGGCGACAACCAGAAGTGGGCCTGGACCGACGCGAACCAGCTCGTCAACGTCCACAGCGGCAAGTGCCTGGAGATCCCCGGCTTCAGCACCGCCTGGGGCGTCCAGGCCGACCAGTGGGACTGCAACGGCGGGCTCAACCAGATCTGGTCGGAGACCGTCGTCCACCACAGCGGCATCCGCTCGCTGACCAACCGCAGCAGCGGCCTCGTGCTGGACCTCCCCGGGACCAACCCCGCCGACGGCACCCCGATCATCCAGTGGGAGCGCAACTACGGCTTCAACCAGGCCTGGATCTACTCCCCCGCCCAGCACGGCACGCACAGCTGACCGGCGGCCGCGTCAGAAGCCCCCGCCTCCGGGCCGCCCGGTGACCGGGGGCGTCACCGAAGGGGGTCACCGGGGTGAACCCACCGCCCGGAGCGCCGGGCCGTCCGGTTAGGCTCGGGCGGTGCCCGCACCCGCACCCGCACCCGCATCGCCCGCGCCCCCGCCGACGCCCGACCCGACGCCGCCCCGGCCCGCGTCGCGGCTGCGCGCGCCCTGGCCGCGGTTCGCCCTGCTGGTGGTGATCCTCGCCGCGGCGGCCGGCTCGCTGCTGCTCTGGAGCCCGTCGACGCTGCTCTCCGACGGGCTCCCGGCCGGGGTGCCGGGGTACTGGCTGGCACCCGCGTTCACCGCGGTCTACGCGGTCGGCACGCTGGCCTTCGTGCCCCGCCCGGCGCTCAACGCGGCGGCGGGGCTGCTGCTCGGCATCCAGCAGGGCATCCTGCTGGCCGTGCTCGGCACCACCCTGGGCGCGGCGGCGGCCTTCGCCCTGGGCCGGCTGCTCGGCCGCGACGCCCTCCGCCCCTATCTGCGCGGACGCCTGCTGACCGCGCTGGACCGGCGGTTCACCGAGCAGGGGTTCCGCAGCGTGCTGCTGCTGCGCCTGCTGCCCGGGCTGCCGTTCCAGGCCGGCAACTACGGCGCCGCGTTCTCCGGCGTGCGGTTCCTGCCGTTCCTGACCGCCACCGCGATCGGCGTGGTACCGACCACGGCGGTGTACGTCACGGCCGCGGCCAGCGCCGGGGAGCCGGGTTCGGCCGCCTTCCTGCTGTCGGCCGGCGCGATCGCCGTCCTGGCCGTCGGCAGCCTGGTGTCGGTGTGGCGGGCCGCCGCCCGCCGCCGCGTCCCGCAGGCCTGAGCCGGACAGCCCGGCCGGCGGCCCGGACCGCCCGGCGCGCCCGGCGACTATTCGGTCGCCCCGGCCCCACCGGGTGCGCCAGGATGGCGCCATGACCAACGACCCGATCCCCGCCGTCGACCGGCCCGAGCCCCCGTTCGCGGCGGACGAGACGGCGATGCTCACCGCGTGGCTGGAGTTCCACCGCGCCACCCTCGCCCGCAAGTGCGAGGGGCTGGGCGCCGACCAACTGCGGCTGCGCGCCGTCCCGCCGTCCTCGCTCTCGCTGCTCGGCCTGGTCCGGCACATGGCGGAGGTCGAGCGCTACTGGTTCCGGATCATCCTGCTCGGCGAGGAGCCCGGCAGCGCGGGCCTCTACTGGACCGAGCAGCACCCGGACGGCGACTTCGACTTCGTCGACTCCGCCGACGCCGCGGAGGACTTCGCCACCTGGCAGGGGCAGATCACGGCCGCCCGGGCCGCCTGCGAGGGCCTGCCGCCGGAGACGGTCGGCAAGCGACCGCGCCAGGGACGGGAGGTGACGCTCCGCTGGATCCTGGTCCACATGATCGAGGAGTACGCCCGGCACAACGGTCACGCGGATCTGCTGCGCGAATTGGTCGACGGCGTCACCGGCGAGTGAAATCGTTCCCACATCGTTGACAGAAGGTCAATTCGGCGGTGACCACGACCGATATGGTCTACGCGCGCAACCGTCCGCCGTTCCGCTGCGTCGCAACTGTTGCCCGGGTTCGCCCGGGTTTCCGGCGCGGCACGACTCGTACGGGGGTCGCGAGCGGGCACGGGACCGGTGATCAGTGCGATACTCGGACAGTTCCGACGAGTGGATGACGTGTCAAAAGGACACGCGCACCGGGGGACCTGTACGGAACGAGGCAGGGAGGCGCGGCATGGGAGCACTTCGCGACGAGCACCACAACGGGTGGCTGATGCCCTCCGGGAACTACCCGGCCGCGGTGTACGACGACGAGTGGATCGAGCAGGAGACGGTACCGTCCTCCCCGGCTCCCACGAAGATCGTCTCCCTGCGGCCGACGGGCTTCGAGGCCGCGCGAACGGTCGGCGAGCACATCCGGGCGAGCATCCCGGTGGTCATGGACCTCACCGAGATGGACGAGGCCGAGGCCAAGCGCATGGTCGACTTCGCCTCCGGGCTGATCTTCGGCACCTGCGGCGGGATCGAGCGGATCGCCCGCCGGGTGTTCCTGCTCACGCCGGCGGACGTCGAGGTGATGGTCATCGACCGACCGCTGGACGAGACCGGGTTCTACAACCAGAGCTGACCGGCAGCGATCGCCGGCACCAGACCCGCGACCGGGGACGGCCACCGCCGTCCCCGGTTTTGCATGCCCGGACGCCCACCGGGCCCGGCCCCACTGGCTCCGTGCCCCACCAGCCCCACCGGCCCCACGGACCCCGCCACGACACCGGGGCCTCGACTGAGGCATATAAGAAAAGATTGAGACACAGAAGTCTCATTTGGCGTAGACTCGCCCCATGGCCACCGACCGCGACTCCGTCCTCGAAGCCGCCGTGGGCGTGCTCTCCCGCCGCCCGACCGCCCATCTGGACGAGATCGCCCGGGCCGCGGGCATCAGCCGCGCCACGCTGCACCGGCTCTTCCCCGGCCGCGAGGCGCTGATCCGCGAGGTCGGCCTGCTCGGCCTGCGCACCTTCGGCGCCGCCCTGGACGCGGCCGCCGTCGAGGACGGCGACGCGCACGCCGCGCTGCGCCGCCTGGTCGACCGGATCGTGCCGGACGCCGCGCTCTGCGCCTTCCTGGCCGGCGAGAACCAGCTGTACGACGACGAGGACATCAACGAGCTCTGGGACGCCCAGATCAGCCGGCTGCAGGCGCTCTTCCTGCGCGGCCAGCAGCAGGGCGTGTTCCGCGTCGAGCTCTCCGCCGGCTGGCTCAGCGAGGCCTTCTTCGACCTGGTGGCCGGCGTCGGCTGGGCCGTCCAGGACGGCCGGCTCGCCCCCCGGGACGGCGCCTTCTCGCTCGCCGAGCTCTTCCTCGGCGGCGCGCTGCGACCGCCGCGGCCGCACTGAGCCCTCCACCCCACCCACAGCACCTCGGACCACAGGCCCGCACCAGCGGCCGGAAACCGATACCCATGAGCAGCACCGTCCTCACCCGCCCCCGCCAGCGCTGGATCGGCCTAGCCGTCCTCGTCCTGGCCGTGACCCTGGTCGCCGTCGACGCGACCGTCCTGTCCCTCGCGATACCGTCGATCAGCGAGACGCTGCGCCCCAGCGGCACGCAGCTGCTCTGGATCGGCGACGCCTACTCCTTCGTGCTGGCCGGCCTGCTGGTCAGCATGGGTTCGCTGAGCGACCGGATCGGCCGCAAGAAGCTGCTGCTGGCCGGCTCCACCGCGTTCGGCGCCGCCTCGCTGCTGGCCGCCTACGCGCCCAGCGCCGGCTGGCTGATCCTGGCCCGCGCGCTGCTCGGCGTGGCCGGGGCGACCATCATGCCGTCCACCCTGTCGCTGATCCGCAGCCTCTTCCCGGACGACCGCGAGCGGGCCACCGCGATCGGCATCTGGGGCGCGGCCGCCACCGCCGGCGCCGCGCTCGGACCGGTGGTCGGCGGGGTGCTGCTGGAGCACTTCTGGTGGGGCTCGGTGTTCCTGCTGAACATCCCCGTCCTGGTGCTGCTGCTGGTCTTCGGGGCCTGGCTGCTGCCGGAGTCCAAGGACCCGAAGCCGGGCCGCTGGGACGTGCTGTCCGTGGTGCTCTCGCTGACCGGAGTGATCGCCGCGGTCTACGCGATCAAGGAGGCCGCCGCCCACGGCGTGGCGCGCTGGGACGTCCCGGTCGCGGCCGTGCTGGGCGCCGCCGCACTGACCGTCTTCGTCCGCCGCCAGCTGCGCCTGACCACCCCGCTGCTGGACGTCCGGCTCTTCTCGGACCGGCGCTTCACCGCGGCGGTGCTGGCCTCGCTCACCGCGCTGGTCGGGCTCTCCGGCGTGGTCTTCGTGACCTCGCAGTACCTGCAGCTGGTGCGCGGCTACGAGCCGCTCAAGGCCGGTCTGGCCGAGCTGCCGGCCTTCGCCGGAGCCGTGGTCGGCGGTCTGCTGACCGCTCGGCTGGCGCGGCGGGCGGGAGCCCGGGCCACCCTGACGCTGGGCCTGCTGGCCATGGGCACCGGCATCGGCCTGCTCGGCTGGGTGCAGCAGGACTCCACCTACCTGGTGCTCGCCGCGGCCTTCCTGATCGTCGGCACCGCCGAGGGCGTGGTCTACACGCTCGGCGCCGACCTGGTGCTGGGCGCCGCGCCGGCCGACAAGTCCGGCGCCGCCTCGGCGGTCTCCGAGACGGCCTACGAGCTGGGGACGGCGCTCGGCATCGCCCTGGTGGGCTCGGTGGTCGGCTCGCTCTACGCGAGCGGGCTGACCGTGCCGGCCGCGGCGGGCCAGGCCGCCGCCACCCAGGCCGGCGAGTCGCTCGGCGGCGCGGTCGAGGTGGCGCACGGTCTGCCGCAGACGCTGGCCGGTCCGCTGCTGGACAGCGCCCGCGACTCCTTCGTGCACGGCATGAACATCGCCGCGATCCTGGCCGGCGGGCTGCTGCTGGCCGCCTCGGCGCTCGCCTGGCGCCTGCTGCGGGGCCTGCCGAAGGCCGCCGACCAGGAGCGGGCCGAGGCGGCGGCGCGGCAGCCCGACCGCGAGAAGGCGGCGCACTGACCCCGGGCCTGACCCCGGGCCGCGCGCGGGACCTCGCACCCCTCCCCGGGGTGCGAGGTCCCGCGCGTCGGTGCGCTCAACCGGTGCCGAACGGCAGCTCCAGCTCCGCCCAGACCACCTTGCCGTCCCTGGTCAGGCGGCTGCCCCAGCGCTGGGCCAGCTCGTTGACCAGGAACATCCCGCGGCCGCCCTCGTCCTGCTCGGCGAACGGGCGCAGCTGCGGCGTCTGGCCGCCGGAGTCGGCGACCTCCAGGGTGAGCACCCGGTCGCGGAAGAGCCGGAGCCGGCGCGGGGTGTCGGAGTAGAGCAGGGCGTTCGTGACCAGCTCGCTGACCAGCAGCTCCGCGTAGTCGGAGAGCGCGGACAGGCCCCAGCCGTCCAGGGTCGCGCGGGTGAAGCGGCGGGCCGTGCCGGGCAGCCGGCCGCCGCCGGTGAGCGAGAGGGTGGCGATCCGGTCCGAGGGCAGCGGCAGCACCCGGGCCATGATCATCGCGATGTCGTCGTCGGTGCCGTCGGTGACCAGCGCGCCGAGGACGGCGTCGCAGTTCTCCTCCAGGGTGCGGCCGGGGCCGGAGAGCGTGCGGGCGAGCAGGTCGATGCCGTCGTCGAGGTCCTGGCCGCGCCGCTCGACCAGGCCGTCGGTGTAGAGGGCCAGCAGGCCGCCCTCGGGGAGGGTGAAGCCGATCGACTCGAAGGCCACGCCGCCGACCCCGAGCGGGGCGCCGGGCGGCACGTCGATCCGGCGGGCGGTGCCGTCCGGCGCGACCGAGACCGGGGGCAGATGGCCCGCCGAGGCCACCTGCACGGTCCGCTCCAGCGGGTCGTAGACGGCGCAGATGCAGGTGGCGAACTGGCCCTCGCCGATCCCCGAGGCGGTCTCGTCCAGCCGGGTCAGCACCTGCTCGGGCGGCATGTCCAGGGTGGCCAGGGTCCGGGCGACGGTACGCAGCTGGCCCATCGTGGCGGCGGCCCGGATGCCGTGGCCCATCACGTCGCCGACCACCAGCGCGACCCGGCCGCAGGAGAGCGGGACGACGTCGAACCAGTCGCCGCCGACCTCGCTGGTCATGCTGCTGGGCAGGTACCGGTAGGCGATCTCCAGGCCGAGCGTGCGGTGGATCTCCTGCGGGAGCAGGCTGCGCTGGAGGGTCAGCGCGGTCTCGCGCTCGCGCCGGTAGAGCCGGGCGTTGTCGATCGCGATCGCGGTGCGGGCGACCAGTTCCTCGGCGAGCGCGACATCGGCGTCGGTGAACGGCTCGGGGTTGCGCATCCGGATGAACTCGGAGCCGCCGAGCACCATGCCCCGGGCGGTCAGCGGCACCATCAGGTACGAGTGGATGCCGGCGCCGATGCCCGGTGCGACCCGCTCCTCGGTGGCGACCAGGCCGCGCAGCACGTCCTCGTCCACCTGGGCGCGCAGCAGCGGGCGGCCGCTGCGCAGGCACTGGGTGTAGCTGCGGTCGGGGGCGTACTCGGAGACGTCGCCGACGGTGTCGACGGCGTGGACCAGGCCGGACTCGTAGGACTCGCCGACGGCCACGGCGCGCAGCTGGACGGAGCGGTCCTCGGGGATCGCGGCGGGCTCGGCGCCGCGCAGCACCGGCTCCAGCAGGTCGACGGTGGCGAAGTCGGCGAACCGGGGGACGACGGCCTCGATCAGCTCCTCCGCGGTGCGCTGGAGGTCGAGCGTGGTGCCGATCCGGGCGGTGGCCTCGGCGATGGTGGTGAGGCGTTCCTGCGCGCGGGCGGCGCGGGCCTCGGCCTGGAACCGCTCGGTGACGTCGATGATGGACGAACAGACGCCGAAGACCCGGCCGGTGGAGTCCTCCAGCCGGAAGTAGGAGGCGGACCAGGCCCGGTCGCGGCGCGGGTCGCCGGGGACGCGGCCGTGCGAGCGGGCGTCGACCACGGGACGGCCGGTGGTGAGCACCTGTCTCATGGTCTGTTCGATCTCGGCGCTGTTGATGCCGGGCAGGACGCCGCTGATCCGGCGTCCGAGGTGGTCCTCGACGGGGACGCCGTTCATCCGGGCCAGCGCCAGGTTGAGCCGGACGTAGCGCAGGTCGGTGTCGTAGACGGCCATGCCTATCGGGGACTGGCCGAAGATCCCGTCGAGGACGGCGAGGTCGGCCTCGACCCGGTGCAGGGCCTGGGTGTCCGAGGCGGTGGCGAGCAGCAGCAGGGTGCCGCCGGGGCCGGCTATCGGGTAGGTGCGGAACTCCAGCTCGACCACGTGGCCGTCGCGGTGGCGGACCGGGAAGACGCCGGACCAGCCCTTGCCGCTCATGATGCGCTCGAACAGGGCGAGCACCTCGGGACGGTCGGTGCGGCCGGTGAGCAGCTGGGCGGCGTAGCTGCCGACGGCCTCCTCCGAGGAGAAGCCGAGCAGCGCCTCGGCGTCCTCGCTCCAGTGGAGGATGAGGCCGTCCTCCTGGAGCAGCGCGGTGGCGAGCGGGACGAGGCGATGGCCGTCCAGGCGTACGGAGGCTCCGCCCGGTGCGGGGCCGGCGGCGTCGGTCTCGTCCCATTCGTGTCCGTGCATGATCAGCCAGCACCCCGCGTTCGGCTCGTGTCCGGCCGGGCGGGGCCTCGTGGTCCGTGCCGGCCGGGGTTCTTCTCCAGACTGCACGGACATCGGCCGCCCGGCGACCCCTTGGTCAGAGGTTCCTCGGACGGACCTGTCGTACGGGCGTCATGGGCGTACCGGCCGCAGCGTACCCTCCAGAAGGCCCGCCCACTGCCGGATCACTCCGGATCGTCTGGCGCTGTCGTCGGAGAGCAGGTCGGCCAGTCCGAGACCGCGTGCCATGTCGAGGGTCGCCTGCACCGTCTCGCGCACTCCGGGGCGGCTTTCGTCGGCGTCCAGGAACTCGACGGCGGCCCGGTGGGCCTCGCGGCCGACCCTGCCCTCAAGTGCGACGATCCGCGCACGCAGCGGTTCGTCGGTGGCGGCGGCGACCCACAGGTGCAGGGCCGCGCGGAACAGCGGACCGGTGTAGAGGCGCACGATCATGTCGACCACGGCCACGGTGCGGTCCGGTCCGGCGGCCGGCAGCTCGTCCGCGTGGGCGCGGACGGCTGCCAGCCGCTCGGCGGTGACGTGCTCGACGGCCGCGGTGAAGAGGTCCTCGCGGGTCGGGAAGTGGTGCTGGGCGGCGCCGCGGGAGACTCCGGCCCGTTCGGCGACCACGGAGACGGTGGCGCCGTTCCAGCCGACCTCGGCCAGACAGTCGACGGCCGCCGCCAGCAGCCGCTGCCGGGTGGCGCGGCTGCGGTCCTGCTGGGGGGTACGGGCGGCGGGGTGGGCGGTCATCGGCGGCGACTGGTCCTGTCCGTGGGGGGGTCCGGGCGGGGTCGATCCTCGCAGATCCGCCGCCCGCCTCAGCGGGCGGCCTCGCGGGCCCGCAGCTCCCGGCGCAGGATCTTGCCGGCGGCCGACTTGGGGACGGCGTCCAGGAACTCCACCGCCCGCACCTTCTTGTAGGGGGCGACCTCGGCCGCCACGAAGGAGGTGACGTCCTGCTCGGTGAGCGCGCTGCCGGGGGCGCGGACCACGAAGGCCTTGGGGTACTCGGTGCCGTCCGCGTCCACGACGCCGATCACCGCGGCGTCGGCGATCTGCGGGTGGCTGAGCAGCAGGGCCTCCAGCTCGGCGGGGGCGACCTGGTACCCCTTGTACTTGATCAGTTCCTTGACCCGGTCGACGACGTACAGGTAGCCGCGCCCGTCGACGTGGCCGACGTCGCCGGTGTGCAGCCAGCCGTCGGCGTCGATGGTGGCGGCGGTGTCGGAGGGCCGGCCGAAGTACCCCTTCATCACCTGCGGGCCGCGGAGCAGCAGCTCGCCCGGCTCGCCGGGGCCGAGGTCGGCTCCGCTGCCGTCCAGGGCGACCACCCGCAGTTCGGTCGAGGGCACCATCCGGCCGACCGAGCCCGGCGGGGGGTCGGTCTCGGTCGGGGAGACGACGTGCGAGACCGGGGACAGCTCGGTCATGCCGTAGCCCTGGAGGATGTGCGGCAGGCCGAGCCGCCGGGCGCAGGCGGCGGCCAGGTCCGGGTCCAGCGGGGCGGCCGCGCAGAGCAGGTACTCCACCGAGGAGAGGTCGAAGCGGTCGACCACCGGGTGCCTGGCCAGGGCGAGCGCGATCGGCGGTGCCACGATCAGGGCCTGGACGCGCTGCTCCTCGATGGTGCGGCAGAACTGCTCCAGCTCGAAGCGCGGCAGGACGACGACGGTGGCGCCGCACCGCAGCGGCTGGTTGAGCAGGGCGGCCAGGCCGTAGATGTGGAAGAAGGGGAGGACGGCGAGGATCCGCTCCCCCTCCCGCGGCCGGTACAGGGCGTCCGTCTGGGCGAGGTTGGTGGCGATCGAGCGGTGGGTGAGCATCACGCCCTTGGGCAGGCCGGTGGTGCCGCTGGAATAGGGGAGGACGGCGAGGTCGCTGCCGGGGTCGATCGCCGGCTCGGGGTCGGGGCCGCCGGAGGCGAGCAGGTCGGCCAGCGAGCGGTGGCCCTCGGCGCCGTCCAGCACGATGATCTCGGCGAGCGCCCGGCCCTCGGCGGCGAGCTTCCCGGCGGCCTGCCGGGCGGTGTCCAGGAACGGCGAGACGGTGATCAGCCAGCGCGCGCCACTGTCGGCCAGCTGGCCGGCCAGCTCGCCCGGGGTGGCGAGGGAGGACACCGTGGTGACGGTGGCCCCGGCCCGGGTGGCGCCGTAGAAGGCCATCGGGTACGCGATCGTGTTGGGACTGAACAGTGCCACCACGTCGCCCCGGCGCACGCCGGCCTCGGCCAGCCCGGCGGCCGCCCGGCGGACGGCCGTGGCGAGCCGCGCGTGGCTGACCGACTCCCCCGTGATCCCGTCGATCAGGGCCGGCCGGTCGCCGTAGCGGGCGGCGGAGCCGAGCACCGCCTCGTGGATCGGCAGATCGACGATGCCGACGTCCGGGAACTCGCTGTGGAACACCAAGGCGTGCCTCCAAAGGGGTAGTTGACGCCCGGTCGAGGGGATCGGCGAGTGGTCCGGCCCGCCGGTCGGCCGAGCGTGCGCACAGGAGCATACGGACAGTGGCGGAGCGTTGCTCCATTGTGACGAAGGGCGGTGGGATCCCGTGCCGGCCGGTCGCCGTGCCCGGCGCACCCGGTCCGCTCCGCTCGCCCGCTCCCGACCAGGGCACACGTCGCCCGGCGGCCCGCCGGGCCGGGGTGCCGGGCGGCGGGCGGCGGCGGGCCGCCGCCTCGCACGGACGGTGGCCCGCGCCGCCGGCGTCGCGCTGGAGTTCGGCGCCGGAGCGCTCCAGCCGGGCGCCCGTCCGGGCCCCGGGTCAGTACGACTTGGGCAGCCCGAGGGTGTGCTGGGCCACGAAGTTGAGCACCATCTCCCGGCTGACCGGGGCGACCCGGCCGACCCGGGTGGCGGCGAGCAGCGCGCCGAGCCCGTACTCCTGGGTCAGGCCGTTGCCGCCCAGCGTCTGGACGGCCTGGTCGACGGTGCGGGCGGCGGCCTCGCCGGCCGCGTACTTGGCCATGTTGGCGGCCTCGCCCGCCGCGAGGTCGTCGCCGCCGTCGTAGAGCAGCGCGGCCTTCTGCGTCATCAGCCGGGCGAGTTCGATCTCCACCGCGCACTGGGCGAGCGGGTGGGCCAGGCCCTGGTGGGCGCCGATCGGGGTCGACCAGACCGTCCGGGCCTTGGCGTACTCGACGGCCCGGCCGAGGGCCTGGCGGGCCAGGCCGAGCGAGAAGGCGGCGGTCATGATCCGCTCGGGGTTGAGGCCGGCGAAGAGTTGCAGCAGCCCGGCGCTCTCGTCGCCGACCAGGGCGTCGGCGGGCAGCCGGACGTCGTCCAGGAAGACCTGGAACTGCTTCTCGGGGGAGACGAGTTCCATCGGTATCGGGCGGTACTCGAACCCGGCAGTCTCGCGCGGGACGACGAAGAGCGCGGGCCGGAGCTTGCCGGTCCGGGCGTCCTCGGTGCGGGCGACGAACAGCACGGCGTCGCTGTGGTCGATGCCGGAGACGAACACCTTGCGGCCGGTGAGCAGCCAGTCCGCACCGTCGCGGCGGGCGACCGTGGAGATCCGGTGGGAGTTGGAGCCGGCGTCCGGCTCGGTGATGCCGAAGGCCATCCGCCGGGTGCCGTCGGCGAGGCCGGGCAGCCACTGCCGCTTCTGCTGCTCGGTGCCGTAGCGGGCGATCACCGTGCCGCAGATCGCCGGGGAGACGATCAGCATCAGCAACGGGCAGCCGGCGGTGCCGAGTTCCTCCAGGACGATGGAGAGGTCGGCGATGCCGCCGCCTCCGCCGCCGTACTCGGCGGGCAGGTTGACCCCGAGGTAGCCGGCCTTGCCGGCCTCGGCCCAGAGCTCGTCGGCGGGCAGGCCGGCCCGGGCCTTGCCCAGGTAGTACGCGGAGCCGTAGCGGCTGCCGAGGTCGGCCACGGCGCGGCGCAGGGCCTGGCGTTCGGGGCTCTCGATCAGCGGGCTGCCGGGGGTGGTGGTGCGCGGTGCGGACATGCGGTCGTCCTTCCGGGCGGATCGGGGCTGGCACGGGAATCGGGTGGGAGTCGGTGCTCTCCCAGGGGGTCGGGGGTGCCTTCTCGGGGAGTCGGGCTCGGGAGGCTCCCTCAGGGCGCCGGCTGCACGACGGCGAGCAGGGCGCCGAGTTCGACCTGCTGGCCGGGGACGGCCCGGAGTTCGGTGAGCACGCCGTCGGCGGGGGCGGTGACCCGGTGCTCCATCTTCATCGCCTCCAGCCAGAGCAGCGGCTGGCCCGCGGTGACGGTGTCGCCGACCGCGACGGCGGTGCGCGCCACGGTGCCGGGCATCGGGGCGAGCAGGGCCCCCGGATCGACGTGGGCCGCCGGGTCGGGGAAGCGCTCCAGCGCGGTCAGCACGGTGGCGCCGGCCGGGCTGTCCAGGTGGACCCGGTCGCCGTGGCGCGCGATGTCGTAGCCGCTGCGGACGCCGTCGGTCTCCAGGACCACCCGGGTGGGCGTCGCCGAGACGAGCGTGGTGCCCGGGTGGTCCTCGGCGACCAGCCCGGCCCGGCCGAACCGGTAGCGGACCTCGTGCACCGTGGCGTCGGCGGCGGCGTACCGCTTGCTCTGCGGCTGCGAGGGCAGGTTGCGCCAGCCGGAGGGCAGCGCCGAGCCGACGCGGCGTTCGGCGGCGTCGGCCAGCGCGGCGGCGAGGGCCGCCGCCGCGTCCCCGCCGGAGGCCGGGGCGAGACCGGCGGCGTGCTCGGCCAGGAAGGCGGTGTGCACCCGGCCGGCCAGGAAGGCGGGGTGGCGCAGCGCCGCGACGAGCAGGTCCCGGTTGGTGGCCGGCCCGTGGATCCGGGCCCGGGTGAGCGCGTCGGCGAGCCGGCGGGCGGCGGCGGCCCTGGTCGGCGCCCAGGCGACGACCTTGGCGAGCATCGGGTCGTAGTGCGCGCCGATCACACTGCCGGCCGCCACCCCGGAGTCCAGGCGCAGCCCGGTGTCACCGTCGGCAGTAGCGAACTCGACGGTGATGCCGGGGAGTTCGAGACGGTGCACGGTGCCGGTCTGCGGCTGCCAGTCGCGCGCCGGGTCCTCGGCGTAGAGGCGGGCCTCGATGGCGTGGCCGCGCGGGGCGGGCGGCGCCGGGGCGGGCAGCGGTTCGCCCTCGGCGACGCGCAGTTGGAGCGCGACCAGGTCGAGCCCGGTGACGCACTCGGTGACGGGGTGCTCGACCTGGAGGCGGGTGTTCATCTCCAGGAAGTGGAACCGGCCGTCGGGGGCGAGCAGGAACTCCGCCGTGCCGGCGCCGGTGTAGCCGATCGCCCGGGCGGCGGCGACGGCGGCGGCGTGCAGCGCGGTGCGCACCTCCTCGCCGAGGCCGGGGGCCGGGGCCTCCTCGATGACCTTCTGGTGGCGGCGCTGCAGCGAGCAGTCGCGTTCGCCGACCGCCCACACCGTGCCGTGCGTGTCGGCGAGCAGCTGGACCTCGACGTGCCGCCCGGTGGGCAGGTAGCGCTCGCAGAACACCTCGTCCGAGCCGAAGCTCCGGGCCGCCTCGGCGCGGGCCTCGGCCAGCCGGGGCGCGAGTTCGTCCAGCCGGTGGACCACCCGCATGCCGCGCCCGCCGCCGCCCGCGGCCGCCTTCACCAGCAGCGGCAGGTCGGCCTCGACGGGGTCGGTGAGGGCCTCCAGCACGGGCACGCCGGCGGCGGCCATCAGGCGCTTCGCAGCGGTCTTGGAGCCCATCGCGGCGATCGCGGCCGGGGGCGGGCCGATCCAGGTCAGGCCCGCGTCGAGCACCGCCTGCGCGAACTCCTCGTTCTCGGAGAGGAATCCGTAGCCGGGGTGGACGGCGTCGGCCCCGGCGGCCAGCGCGGCCTTGACGATCAGGTCGCCGCGCAGATACGTGTCAGCGGGTGCCGCGCCGGGGAGCCGGACGGCGGCGTCGGCCTCCCGGGTGTGCGGGGCGTCGGCGTCCGGGTCGGCGTAGACGGCGGTGGTGGCGATGCCGAGGCTCCGGCAGGTGCGGAACACCCGGCGGGCGATCTCGCCCCGGTTGGCGACCAGCAGGTTGGCGATCACGTCGGTCCCTCTCAGAGTCGGATCACATGCGGAAGACGCCGTAGCCGCGCGCGCCCTCGACGGGCGCGTTGTGGATCGCGGAGAGGCACAGGCCGAGGACGGTCCGGGTGTCGCGGGGATCGATCACGCCGTCGTCGTAGAGCCGGCCGGAGAGGAAGGCGGGTAGCGACTCCGCCTCGATCTGCTGCTCGACCATCGCCCGGATCGCGGCGTCCGCGTCCTCGTCGTAGGGCTGCCCCTTGGCCGCCGCGGACTGCCGGGCCACGATCGACAGCACCCCGGCGAGCTGCTGCGGTCCCATCACGGCCGACTTGGCGCTCGGCCAGGCGAACAGGAACCGGGGCTCGTAGGCCCGCCCGCACATGCCGTAGTGGCCGGCCCCGTAGGAGGCGCCCATCAGCACCGACACGTGCGGCACCGTGGAGTTGGCGACGGCGTTGATCATCATCGCGCCGTGCTTGATGATGCCGCCCTGCTCGTAGTCCTTGCCGACCATGTAGCCGGTGGTGTTGTGCAGGAACACCAGCGGGATGTCGCGCTGGTTGGCCAACTGGATGAACTGGGCGGCCTTCTGCGACTCCGGGCTGAACAGCACGCCCTGGGCGTTGGCGAGGATGCCGACCGGGTAACCGTGCAGCCTGGCCCAGCCGGTGGCGAGACTGGTGCCGTAGAGCGGCTTGAACTCGTCGAAGTCCGATCCGTCGACGATCCGGGCGATCACCTCGCGCGGGTCGAACGGGATCTTGAGGTCGCCCGGGACGATGCCGAGCAGTTCCTCCTCGGCGTACTTCGGCGGCTCGGCGAGCGGGTCGGCGCCGGGGCCGTGCCGGCGGTGGTTCAGCCGGGCGACGATCCGCCGCGCCAGCCGCAGCGCGTCCGGTTCGTCCACCGCGAAGTGGTCGGCCAGGCCGGAGGTGCGGGCGTGCATCTCGGCGCCGCCGAGCGACTCGTCGTCGGACTCCTCGCCGGTCGCCATCCTGACCAGCGGCGGGCCGCCCAGGAAGACCTTGGCCCGCTCCTTCACCATCACGGTGTGGTCGGACATGCCCGGCACGTAGGCGCCGCCGGCCGTGGAGTTGCCGAACACCACGGCCACGGTGGGGATGCCCGCCGCGGAGAGCCGGGTGAGGTCGCGGAAGAGCGCGCCCCCGGGGATGAAGATCTCCTTCTGGCTGGGCAGGTCGGCGCCGCCGGACTCGACCAGGTTGACCACCGGGAGCCGGTTCCGCAGCGCGATCTCGTTGGCGCGCAGGGCCTTGCGCAGCGTCCAGGGGTTGCTGGCCCCGCCGCGTACGGTGGGGTCGTTGGCCGTGATGAGGCACTCGACGCCCTCGATCACGCCGATCCCGGTGACGAGCGCCGCGCCGACCGGGTAGTCGCTGCCCCAGGCGGCGAGCGGGGAGAGCTCCAGGAACGGCGAGTCCTGGTCGATCAGCAGCTCGATCCGCTCGCGCGGCAGCAACTTGCCCCGGCCGCGGTGGCGTTCGACGTACCTGGGGCCGCCGCCGGCCAGTGCCTTGGCGTGTTCGGCGTCCAGTTCGGTGAGCTTGGCGAGCATCGCGGCCCGGTGCTCGGCGTAGTCGGCGCCGGCCGGGTCGAGGCGGGTGGGCAGGACGGTCACAGCAGCGCCTCCGGGATGTCGAGGTGGCGGGAGCGCAGCCACTCCCCCAGCGCCTTGGCCTGCGGATCGAAGCGGTGCTGGGCGGCGACGCCCTCGCCGAGCAGGCCGGTGATGGTGAAGTTGACCGCGCGAAGATGTGGGAGGAGCTGTCGGCTGATCGGCAACCCGGCCGTCTCCGGCAGGAGTTCGCGCAGCAGATCGACGGTGAGGGTGTGCGCGAGCCAGCGCCAGCCGTCCGCGCCGCGGGCCCAGACCCCGAGGTTGGCGTCACCGCCCTTGTCGCCGCTGCGGGCGCCGGCCACCCGGCCGAGCGGTGCCCGCACGGTCGGGCCGGGCGGCAGCGGCTCCGGCAGGGCCGGGCCCGGCTCCGACGGCCGGGTCGACGGCTCCGCCGGGGCGGTGACCGGCGCGGGCGGTACGGCGACCCGCCGCCCGTCCGGCAGGACCGCGGTGTGCTCCACCGCCTTGGCATCGACGTACGCGGCGATGAAGACCCCGTACGGCGATCCCGCCCCGGGCGGCGCGGTGAGATGGAAGCCGGGGTAACCGGCCAGCCCCAACTCCACGGCCGCCTTGCCGAGTTCGCGCCCGACCTTGGCCGGATCGCGGTCCCGGGCGGTGAGCCGCAGCAGCGCCGAGGCGCTCTCCTCGGTGGCGGCGTCGGGGTGGTCGGTGCGGGCGAGCGTCCACCGGAGTTCGGCGGGGCGGGCGTCCGGCGGCAGGGCCTCGGCCAACTGCCGTTGGACCAGGGCGGCCTTGGCCTCGATGTCCAGGCCGGTCAGGACGAACACCACCTCGTTGCGGTGGCCGCCGAGCCGGTTCAGCCCGACCTTGAGGGTCGGCGGCGGCGCCTCGCCCCGCACGCCGTGGATCCGGACCCGGTCCGGCCCCTCCTCGGCGAGCCGCACGGTGTCCAGCCGGGCCGTGACGTCCGGGCCCAGGTAGCGCGCGTCGCCCGTCTCGTACAGGAGTTGGGCGGTGACGGTACCGGTGGTGACGGCGCCGCCGGTGCCCGGATGCTTGGTGATGACGCTGGAGCCGTCCGCCGCCAGCTCGGCGATCGGGAAGCCGGGCCGGGTGACGTCGTGCTCGCGGAAGAACGCGTAGTTGCCGCCGGTCGCCTGCGCCCCGCACTCCAGCACGTGCCCGGCCACCACGGCGCCGGCCAGCTCGTCCAAGTCCCCGGGCCCCCAGCCGAACCGGGCGATCGCCGGGCCGACGACCAGCGCCGCGTCGGTGACCCGGCCGGTGACCACCAGGTCGGCCCCGGCGGTCAGGCACTCGGCGATCCCGAAGGCGCCGAGATAGGCGTTGGCGGCCAGCAGTCCTTCGGGAAGGCCGAGTTCGGCCCGCCGGGGCAGCAGGTCGTCCCCCTCGACATGGGCGACGGCGGGATCAAGCCCCTGACGCCGCGCCAGTTCACGGATCGCGTCCGCGAGTCGGGCCGGGTTGAGGCCACCGGCGTTGACCACGATCCGCACCCCGCGCTCCAGCGCCAGGCCGAGGCACTCCTCCAACTGCCGCAGGAACGTCCTCGCGTAGCCGAGCGAGGGGTCCTTCAGCCGGTCCCGGGCCAGGATGAGCATGGTGAGCTCGGCCAGGTAGTCCCCGGTCAGGACGTCCAGCGGCCCGCCCGTGAGCATCTCGCGCACCGCCGAGAAGCGGTCCCCGTAGAAGCCCGAGGCATTGCCGATCCGCAGTACCGCACGCGACCCCACAGGTGCGCCTCCCCTACCGGTGGCCCCGCACTCGCCACGCTTGCCGTCGGGCAGCAGCGTGGCACCGGCACGGAGAAAAAGCAATCATGCCTGCTTGTTTTTCGCCGACACCGCCGCACGATGGCGTGATGACTGGGGGCGGTCGCGGCCTCGTTCTCCCGGGTGCGTCCCGAGAGCCACGAGATGCCCGCCGGGGCACGCGCTCCCGGTCTGCGGCACGGTCTCGGCAGGGCGTCAGGCGGGGTCCGGGAGCGCGGCCTCCTCGGGCCGGTCCCGCGTCGCGTGGGCCGGTTCGGGAACCGGGCGGCGGGTGCGTTCGGCCCAGGCGGCCACCGGCGGGCCTGCCGCGCCCAGGGCCGCGAAGAACACGCCGAGCAGCAGCCAGCCCGCGTGCCCGAGGCCGAGGACCGCGGTCGTCAGGACCAGCGGAGCCAGCGCCTGCCCGCCGGCGAAGCCGATGCCGAGGAAGCCCTGGTACTGCCCCTGGGCGTGGTCGGGGGCCAGGCCGAAGCCGAGCGCGAAGCCGCCCGAGGACTCCCACACCTCGCCGAGGCTGTGCACCGCGACGGCGAGGAGGGCGAGCGCCGGCGCGACCCAGACCGGAACGTCCGCGGTCAGGGCCATCAAGGGGCAGCTGACCAGGAAGAGCAGCCCCGCCAGCCGGAACGCCCGGCCGCCCTGGCGCGGCGTCTCCACCCGGGAGCCGATCCTGCTCTGGAGCAGCACGCACACCCCGCTGTTGGCCGCGTAGACCGCCGCCACCGTCCAGCGCGGCGCGTCGGTGTGGGCGGAGAGCCAGATCGGCAGCAGCAGGGAGACGGTCTGGTACTGCAGGCCCATCGCACCGTAGAGCGCGACGAAGGACACGTACGGGCGGTCGGCCAGGACGGCCCAGCGGTGGTGCTCCTCGGGCCGGGGCAGCGGCCGGTAGTTCGGGACGCCGACCAGGGCGACGAGGCCGGCGCCGGCGAAGCTGGCGGCGTTGGCGAGGATGAGCGCGGTGTACGCCGCGCGGGTGTCGACCGAGACGGCGAAAGCCGCGCCCAGGGTGCCCAGGACCACGCCGAGGTTGACGAAGGTGCGGAGCCTCGCCCGGAAGGCGGCCGGGCGTTCGCCGCCGGTCCGGGCGATGAGCGCACCGCCCGCGGCGCCGCCCGCGGTTGCCGCCAGCCGGTCCAGGGTGGCGATGAGCGTGAAGGTGGCCCAGTCCTGGATGAACACGAAGGCGGCCATCGTCACGGCCTGCAGCGCGAGGGCCGTCAGCCAGACCGTGCGCGGGCCGTACCGGTCGGCCAGGTTCCCGGCCGGGATCCCGGCCAGCAGCCCGACCAGACCGGCGACCGTGAGGCCGGCGCCGACCTGGGCGGCGGGCAGGTGCACCACCAGCGTGAAGTAGAGCACCGCGGCGGTGTTGAACAGCCCGTTGCCCACCCGGCTGACGAAGCTCGCGAGGATGAGGGCGCGCTGCGGGCGGCTCGACTTCGGCGCGGTGGACGTCCGTGGGCCGACACTCTTCCCGGTGATCATGCGGACCAGGCTAACAGCGCCCTGACAAGCGCCTTTCGGGCCGCTCGGACCGGTCGGACCGGTCGGACCGGTCGGACCCGGGAGCAGGGGGCGCTCCCGGGTCCGTCCCGCGTGCGGTCAGCGGGCTGTCAGCAGCGGATCGGTGGAGATCAACGCCCTTGGAGGGACTTGACGTTGTCGCCGAAGCTCCAGCCCTTCGAGCCGTCCCAGTTGACCGACCACGTCATGAGCCCCTTCAGCGAGCCGCTGAAGGCGTTCCACGACTGGCTGACCAGGCCCGGCGCCATGTAGCCGCCGCCCGCACCGGGCTGGGCCGGCAGACCGGGCACCTGCTTGTCGTAGGGCACCTTGATGGTGGTCCCCTGGATGGTCAGGCCGTTGTTCAGGCAGGTGGTCTGCGCGGTGAAGCCCTGGACGGTGCCCGCCTGGTAGGAGTCGCCGGAGCAGCCGTACATGCTGCCGTTGTAGTACTGCATGTTCAGCCACCAGAGGCGGCCGTTGTCGACGTACTTCTTGATGATCGGCAGGTAGGAGCCCCAGATCGACCCGTAGGTGACGCTTCCGCCGGTCACGTAGGCGGTCTCGGGGGCCATCGTCAGGCCGAAGCCCGCGGGCATCTGCGCCAGCACACCGTCGATGATGCGGATCAGGTTGGACTGGGAGGCGGACAGCGTGGTGATGCTGCCGCTGCCGGACAGGCCGGTCTCGATGTCGATGTCGATGCCGTCGAAGTTGTACTTCTTGAGGATCGGCACGACGGTCGCCACGAACTTGTCGGCGACGGTGCTGGAGCTCAGGTCGATGCCCGCGGCGGCGCCGCCGATCGACATCAGGAGCGTCGCGCCGGCGGCCTTGGCCTGGCACATCTCGGCGGGGGTCGAGACCTTCACGCCGGCGTCCATGCCGTCCTGCCACAGGACGGTGCCGTCCGAGAGGATCACCGGGAACGCGGCGTTGATGACGTTGTAGCCGTGTGCGGCGATCCGGCTGTCCGTGATGGGCACCCAGCCCATGCCCGGGTGGACGCCGTTCGCGGCACCGTCCCAGTTCTCCCAGTAGCCCTGGAGGACCTTGCCCGAGGGCTTCGGCTTCGTCGGGCAGGTGTCACCCGGCGGCGTCGTGGTCGGCGGGGTGGTGGTCGGCGGCGTCGTGGTCGGCGGGGTGGTGGTCGGCGGCGTCGTGGTCGGCGGAGTGGTGGTCGGCGGCGTCGTGGTCGGCGGAGCGGTCGTCGGCGGAGCGGTCGTCGGGGTCGCGGTCGTCGGGGTCGCGGTCGGCGTGGGGCTGCTGCCGCCGGGGCCGGCGAGCGACACGTCGTCCGCGTAGAACGCCGGCTGCCCGTACCACCCGTGCAGGTAGACGGTCACCGAGGTGGTGGTCGCCCCGGTGGTGAAGCCGACGCTGAGCTGGCTGTACGTCGCGCTGTTCGGCGTCCAGGTCGACGGCGCCGTGGTGATGCCGGAGCCGGTGGCGCCCAGGTAGACGTAGCTGCCCTGGACGTAGGCGCTCAGCGTGTACTGGGAGTTGGGCTGCACGCTGACGGTCTGGGTGCACTGGGCGTTGTCCAGGCCGGTCGGCGTGGCCTTGAGCGCGGAGGCGCCGGAGTGGACCGGACTGCCGACGGCCGCGCCGGAGCCGCCGGTGCAGGTCCAGTCGGAGAGTCCGTTCTCGAACCCCGGGTTGGCCACCAGGTTGGTGGTGGCCGCCCCGGCCGTGACGGAGCCGGTCAGGGCAAGGCCGGCCCCGAGGACGGCGGCGACGCTCACCCCGGCGAGGGAACGCATCATGACGGTCTGTCCGTGCCCGGGCCGCCCGGCCCGCGACGCGCGTGCCGCGGTCGCCCGCTGGAGGCCGGGAGCCCCGAGCGGCTCGCTCCCGGTCCGGTCGCCTCCGAGGCGGCCGTGGTCCTGGCTGGGTCGGGGCTCGCCCGACGGACGTGGCGTACGCGACCTTCGACGGAACATGCTGTGCTCCCTTTCCCGCCGAGCGTCATGGACATGACCGACGCGTGGGGGCGTGACGCCCGGCTCTGGGTGAGGTGGGGACATGTGGGGCTGTGCCGAACCGGATCGTAGGAGGGGCGGCAAGGCCCGTCAATAGGTCTGGACCAATTGCCCGGTGACGGCGGAACACCGGCTCTCCGACTTTCGACAGAGCCGCAGCTCATCCCCCGGTCGCACAAGGACCCGCGGCACCGCCCCCGACAATGGGCCGATGGCTCCCCTCTCCCGAAATCCGTTCACGGCCCCCGGCGAACCGGGCCGGGGGCTGTGGCGCGCCCTCGCGGAGACGACCGGCGGCGCGGCGCTGATGCTCCTGACCCAGCTGATCCTGGGCGGCCGCGGCCCGGCCGGCGAGATCCAGCTCCTCCTCGGTACCGTCGTCCTCGTCCTGCTCGCCGTCCGCCGCCGCTTCCCCGTACTGAGCCTGCTGGGCACCTCCGTCGTCGTCGGGCTGCTGCCCCCCGCCGGGCTGCCGGCCGCCGTGACCGCGTACACCTCGGCCAAGCACCTGACCGCCCCCCGGCGCCGGAGCACCGTGCTGCTCGCCTCCGCCGTGCTGGCGGCGCTGGTCTGCGCCGTCCTCGCCCCGGCCATCGGGCTCGGCGGCCACGCGTTCGGGCTCGCGCTCGGCGCCGTACTCGCGGCGACCACCCTGGTGGTGCCGGGGCTCCTCGGCGGCTCGGGCGGGCAGGAGGACCGGCTGCTGCGGGCGCTCCGGGAGCGGGCCGCCGCCGCGGAGGCGGCCCGCCGGCTCGCGGAGAGCGAGTCCCGGATCCACGAGCGCTCCCGGATCGCCGCCGAGATGCACGACCTGGTCGGCCACCGGCTCAGCCTGATCTCGCTGCACGCGGGCGGCCTGGAGATGGCCCTGCGGAAGGAGGCGCCGGACCTGCGGGACGAGGCGGCCCTGGTCCGCCGGGCCACCGGGGACGCGATGCGGGAGCTGCGCGAAGTACTCGGCGTCCTGGGCCCGTTGGGCCGGGACACCGGGACGGACGCGCTGACCGACAGCACCGGGACCAGATCCGACGTCGAGGCGCTGGCCGCGGAGTCCCGCACCGGCGGCATACCCGTCGAGCTCACCTGGGACGGCCCCGACCTGCACGAGCGCGCCGCCCAGGTGCGGCGGGCGGTGCACCGCGTGGTGCGCGAGGCGCTGACCAATGTGCACCGCTACGCCGCCGGGGCCCGCGTCACCGTGGCGGTCACGCACACCGAGGACCGGGTGGAGGTGCTCGTGCGCAACGGCCTTCCGCCGGTGGCCCCCGAGGCGGCGACCGGCCTGGGCACCGGGCGCGGACTGGTCGGGCTGCGGGAACGGGTGGCGCTGCTCGGCGGCGCCCTGGAGGCGGGCCCGACGCCGGCCGGGGGCTTCGCGGTCGCCGCGCGGATCCCGGCCCGCCCCGACCCGGGAGCGAGTCTCACCGCCGCGGGCGCCCCGCCGCGCGAGGCGCCCTCCGAGCCGCACGCCGACCACCCGCCCGCCGGTCTCCGACGCCGCGTCGTGGACGCCCTCAGCGGATTCCTCGGCCTCGCGGGCGTCGGCGTGCTGATGATGTGCGGTCTCCTGCTGGTCTCCCAGGCGGCTCGGGATCCCGCCCCCCGCGATCCCGAGCCGCCCAGGATCGGGATGTCCCGCGCGATGGTGGAGCGGGCCGTCTACGGGGACGACCCGGCGGTGCGCGCGGCGGCGACGGGCCGGGAGCCGGCCCGCGCGGAGTCCGTGACGAGCTGCATCTACCCGACGTTCCGCTACGCAGACCCGACACCGCCGGCCCCGGCTACCGAGGGCACCCCCACGGACGAGGCCGCCCCGCAGGGCGGCGACCGGCTCACCATCACCCGGCTCTGCTTCCGTGGCGATACGTTGGCCACGATCGACCGCTTCACCGTGCCCATGGTGTCGCGCACACCACCGTGGGAGTCCCCGTGACCGAGTTCCCCCCTGCCGTCCACCACCCGATCCGGGTCATGCTCGCCGACGACGAGGAACTGATCCGGCACGCCGTCCGGCTGATCCTGCGCCACGCCGAGGGCATCGAGGTGGTCGGCGAGGCGGCGAACGGCGAGGAGGCCGTCCGGGTCGCCGCCGAGACCCGCCCGGACGTGGCCCTGATCGACATCCGGATGCCCGTGCTCGACGGGCTCGCCACCATCGAGCGGCTCCTCGCCCTGGACCCCGGGCCGCAGGTCGTCATGCTCACCACGTTCGGCGACGAGCAGAACGTGACGCGCGCGCTGCGCTCCGGCGCCACCGGCTTCCTCCTCAAGGACGAGGGCCCGCAGGAGCTGATCAGCGCGGTCCGGGCCGCCGCCGGCGGCGACGCCGTCCTCTCGCCCAAGGTCACCCGGACCGTCATCGACCGCATGCTCGACACCGGCGCCGGTACGCCGGCCGCCCCGGCCCCTGGCGCCGTCCCCGACCAGCGACTGGCGGCGCTCACCGGCCGCGAGCGCGACGTCCTCGCGCTGCTCGGCCTGGGTCTCGCCAACGCGGAGATCGGCCGCCGACTGGGCATCGGCGTGGGCACGGTGAAGACCCACGTCAGCGCCGTCCTGGTGAAGACCGGCACGGACAGCCGCGTCCAGGCGGCGGTCCTCGCCCACCGGGCGGGGCTGCTGTCCTGAGCACCGGCCGGTACGCCGCCTCTGCCGGACGACGGAGACGGCCGTCCGCCGCGGGGAGGAGGCACCACCCCGGGCCCGACCTTCGGCAGACGCCCCGGTCACACCCTGAGGCCGACGGTCCGGCGCCGCGGCGCGCCGAGGATGAGAGTCAGTCACCGACCCTCTCCCCGTAGCCCGGAGCCGACATGTCACCGCAGGAAGCCGTACCCGCCCCCGTCTCCCCCGGCCCCGCCGCCCGGGCCACCGGACTGAGCAAGGTCTACGGCCGGGGCGAGGCCCGGGTGGTCGCCCTGGACTCGGTCTCGGTCGAGTTCGGACGCGGCCGGTTCACCGCGATCATGGGGCCGTCCGGCTCCGGCAAGTCGACGCTGATGCACTGCATGGCCGGTCTCGACGCGGTCACCGCGGGCTCCGCGCGGATCGGTGACACCGAACTGTCCGGCCTGACCGACCGGCAGCTCACCCGGCTGCGCCGGGACAGCGTCGGTTTCGTCTTCCAGGCGTTCAACCTGCTCCCCACCCTGACGGCGCTGGAGAACATCACGCTGCCGATGGCCATCGCGGGCCGCCGGCCGGACCGGAAGTGGCTGGAGACCGTCGTGGCGACCGTCGGCCTCGCCGGGCGGCTGGGCCACCGCCCCGCCCAGCTGTCCGGCGGCCAGCAGCAGCGGGTCGCCGTGGCCCGCGCCCTCGCCGCCCGGCCGGAGATCGTCTTCGCCGACGAACCGACCGGCAACCTGGACTCCCGCGCCGGCTCCGAGATCCTCGGCTTCCTGCGGGAGTCCGTACGGGAGTTGGGCCAGACCGTGGTGATGGTCACCCACGACCCGGCGGCCGCCGCGCACGCCGACCGCGTGGTCTTCCTCGCCGACGGCCGGCTCACCGACGAGCTGCTCGCCCCGACCGCCGAGACCGTCCTGGACCGGATGCGGCGCTTCGACACCGGCGCCCGCACGAGCTGACCAGGCTCCCCGCGCCCCACCCGCCCCCTCGCACCTTCGAACTGGGACCACCGCCATGCTGCGAACAGCCCTGCGCAACGTCTTCGCGCACCGAGCCCGCCTGATCATGACCGCCCTCGCGATCACCCTCGGCGTCGCCTTCGTCTCCGGCACCCTCGTCTTCGGCGACACCGTCGCGGAGGCCCTGCGCGGCGCCTCCGCCAGGAGCCTCAAGGACGTCGCCGTCTCCGTCCAGGCCGAGGCCCGGCGCGGCTCCGACACCGGGGCGGACGACACCGTGTCCACCGCGCTCACCGGCGAACTCGCCGACAGGGTCCGCACCGTGCCCGGCGTCACCTCCGTGCGCCCCACCGTCAACGGCACCGCCACCCTGGCCGCCAAGGACGGCCGGCCGCTCGACGCCGACACCAGCTGGCAGAACCTGGCGACCAACTACGCACCGGACGCGGCCCACGGCGACCGGGACGCCCGGTTCCCGCTCAGCGCCGGCCGCGGCCCCGTCGACAGCGGTGAACTGGCCCTGGACCGCGGGACCGCCGAGCGGGCCGGCTACCGCGTCGGCGACACCGTCCGCTTCGCCACCCGGGGCCCCGCGCTGACCAAGAAGCTGGTCGGCACCGTCGACACCGACGACCCCCGGGTACGGGCCGGCGGCAGCCTCGCGCTCTTCGACACCAGGACCGCCCAGCAGCTCTTCCTCCAGGACGGCCGCTTCGACGAGCTGGCCGTCGGCTCCGCGCCCGGCACCGACCCCGAGGAACTCACCGGCAGGATCCGCGCGCTGCTGCCCCCCGAGGGCATCACGGTCACCAGCGGAGCCCGGCTCGCGCGCGAGCAGGCCGCGCAGATCGCCGAGAGCACCAAGGAGCTCACCCGGATGCTCCTGGCCTTCGCCGGGATCGCCCTGTTCGTCGGCGTCTTCATCATCGCCAACACCTTCACCATGCTGATCGCCCAGCGCAGCCGGGAGACCGCGCTGCTGCGCGCCGTCGGGGCCTCGCGCCGCCAGGTCGTCCGCGCCGTCCTCGCCGAGGCCGCGCTCCTCGGCCTCGGCGCCTCGGCGGCCGGCATCGCGCTCGGGACCGGTATCGCGACCGCCGTGCGACCGATCCTCGACGCGGCCGGCGCGGGCCTGCCGGACGGCCCCCTGGTGATCTCCGCGGACACCCTCCTGCGCTCCCTCCTGACCGGTGTCGGCGTCACCGTGCTCGCCGCCTGGCTGCCGTCCCGCAGGGCCGCGAAGACCGCCCCGGTGGAGGCGCTGAGCAGCGTCGACCAGGCACCGCCCCGGCGCGGCATGCTCATGCGCAACAGCCTCGGCGGGCTGCTCACCGGCCTCGGCCTGCTCACCCTGCTGTACGTCTCCACCCGGAGGGACGGCGCCGACGCCAACCTCCAGGCCGCCGCCCTGGGTTCGCTGCTCACCCTGACCGGCCTGATCGTGATCGCCCCGCTGCTGTCCCGCCCGCTGATCCGGCTCGCGGGCACGGTCACCACCCGGCTCTTCGGCGTCAGCGGCAGGCTCGCCGAGGAGAACGCGCTGCGCAATCCGCGCCGCACCGCCGCCACCGCCTCGGCCCTGATGATCGGGCTGGCCCTGATCACCGGCCTGAGCGTGACCGGCGGTTCCACCGACGCCGCCCTCCAGGACGCGGCCGTGCGCGGCCTGATCGCCGACTACAAGGTGTCCAACGCCGGGTACGGCGGCATCGACCCCGCGCTCGCCGGCAAGGTCGCCGACGTCCCCGGCGTCGCGCGGGCGGTGCCCGTCGCCTCCTCGACCCTGGGCGTGCGGGGCCGGGCCGCCACGTTCACCGGCGCGGACCCGCGGCAGCTCGCCGCGGTCTCCGACCTGGAGTTCAGCAGCGGCTCGCTCGCGGACCTCGGCCCCGGCAGGGTCGCGCTCTCGGACCAGCTGGCCGAGGAGACCGGCCTGTCGAAGGGCGACACCTTCCCGGGCACGCTGGGCTTCGGCCGCGAGACCAGGGAGCTGACCGTCGCCGGTGTCTACCGCCGGACCCGCACCGTGGGCGGCGCCGTGGGCACCCTGGGCGACGTCCTGCCGTACGCCGTCGGCGGCCGGCTCGACAGCGTCCTGGTCGAAGCCGCGGCCGACGGGCGCACCGGCGGCCTCGACCAGCGGATCCGCGAGGCCCTCGGCAACAGCCCGCTCCTCCAGGTGCGGGACCGGGCGCAGTTGACGAAGGCGCAGTCCGGCGAGATCGACACGATGCTCACCATGATGTACGGCCTGCTCGGGATGACGGTCGTGATCGCCGTCTTCGGCGTCGTCAACACCTTGGCGATGTCCGTCTTCGAGCGGACCAGGGAGATCGGGCTGCTGCGCGCGATCGGCCTGGACGACCGGGGCGTCAGGCGGATGGTGCGGCTGGAGTCGGTGGTGATCTCGCTGTTCGGCGCCGTTCTCGGCATCGGCACCGGGATCTTCCTGGCCTGGGCCTGCGGCAGCCTGGCCCGGGCCTCGCTCCCGCAGTACCGGATCGTGCTGCCGTGGGCGCGGCTCGGCCTGTTCCTGCTGCTCGGCCCGGCGATCGGGGTGCTGGCGGCGGTCTGGCCGGCCCGGCGGGCGGCCCGCCTGAACACCCTGCGGGCGATCGACGCCCAGTAGCGCCCGGCCGACGCGGGTACGCGCCGGCCGCCGTCCTGTCAGCCCCGCCGGTTCGGCCGCGCCCCGGTCGCCGCAACCGGCCGGGGCGCGAGAGCATCGAGGAGGCCCCGGGCGCGGGCACCGTCGAACCGGGGCGGTGCCGCGGATCGTTCCTCCTGCCGTACGCCCCCGCGGACCGCGACCGGTCGGGTGGCGACGGCGCCCGGCCGGGTGCCGCCCCGCCACGCGGCGGCAGAACCGAACCGAACCGAACCGACAGGCTGGAGTCCCCGTGCGCGTCAGCGTCTGCATCCTGCCCGACCGGCCGTTCCCCGAGGCGGCCCCGCTCTGGCGGCGCGCCGAGGAGCTGGGCTTCCACGCCGCCTACTCCTACGACCACCTCACCTGGGGCGGCCTGCCGGACGGCGCCTGGTACGGCGCCGTGCCCACCCTGGCGGCCGCCGCCGGGGCCACCTCCCGGATCCGCCTCGGCACGCTGGTCTCCTCGGCGAACTTCCGCCACCCCGTGCCGCTCGCGCAGGACGTCATGACGCTGGACACCATCAGCGGCGGCCGGTTCGTCCTCGGCTACGGCGCCGGCGCGCCCGACGCCGACGGCATCGTGCTCGGCCAGGGCGCGCCCGACACGGGCTGGTCGGTGAAGGAACGCGGCGGCCGGTTCCGCGAATCGGTGGAACTGCTGGACCGGCTGCTCACCGGGGCGCCCGAGGGCCGGCCGCGGACCACCTTCCGCGGCCGCTACTTCGACGCGATCGACGCCCGGCTGGAGCCCGGGTGCGTCCAGCGGCCCCGGGTGCCGTTCCTGCTGGCGGCGACCGGACCGCTCGGCATGCGCACCGTGGCGCGGTACGGCGCGTCCTGGGCCGTCACCGACGACGCGGAGCTGCCGAAGGACACCCTCACCGAGGCCTCGACCTGGGCCGGCCTCGCCCAGCGGCTGGAGAGTCTCGACGCGGCCTGTGAGCAGGAGGGCCGCGACCCGAAGTCACTCGGCCGCACCCTGCTGACCGGGTTCTCGCCGCTGCCCACCATGCGCTCGGCGGCGGCCTTCGAGGAGGTCGCGGGGCGCTGCGCGGAGCTCGGCTTCACGGAGCTGGTGGTCCACTACCCGCGCGAGTCCGGGCCGTTCGCCACGCCCGCGCACGTCCTGGCGGAGATCGCGCCCGCGCACCGCGGCGCCGCCCGGCTGCCCTGACCGCGGACCCGCTCCACGGCTACCGCAACGACGCCATCCAGGCCTCGACCTCGTCCGCCTGGCGCGGCAGGCCCGAGGACAGCCACTGCGCGCCGTCGGTGGTGATCAGGAAGTCGTCCTCGATCCGGACGCCGATCCCGCGCAGCTCCTCGGGGACGGTCAGATCGTCGGGCTGGAAGTACAGTCCGGGCTCGACGGTCAGCACCTGGCCGGCCTCCAGGACGCCGTCCAGGTAGGCCTGGCCGCGGGCACCGGCGCAGTCGTGGCAGTCCAGGCCCAGCATGTGCCCCGAGCCGCAGACGGTGAAGCGGCGGTACCGGCCGGACTCGGCGAGGGACGGCCCGCCGTCCGGTGCCAGGCCCCAGGCGTCGAGCCCGTCCGCGATCACGCGCATCGCCGCGTCGTGGAAGGCCCCGTAGCGGGCGCCGGGCCGCAGGGCCGCGATCCCCGCCGACTGGGCGGCGAAGACCAGGTCGTACACCCGGCGCTGGACATCGGTGTAGTGGCCGGAGACCGGCAGCGTCCGGGTGACGTCGCCGGTGTAGAAGGAGTCGGCCTCGACCCCGGCGTCCAGCAGGAGGAGGTCGCCGTCCCGCACCGGGCCGTCGTTGTGCATCCAGTGCAGGACGCAGGCGTGCGCGCCGGCCGCCGCGATGGTCTCGAAGCCCAGGCCGTAGCCGTCCAGCCGGGCGCGGCGGTTGAAGGTGCCCTCGATCCAGCGCTCGCCCCGCGCGAGGCCCGTGGCATGGCGCAGCTCGCCGATTACGTCGTGGAACCCGGCCACCGTGGACCGGACGGCCGCGCGCAGCTGCTCGACCTCCCAGGCGTCCTTGACCAGCCGTGACTCCGCGAGGAAGGTCAGCAGTTCGGCGTCCGCCCGGTGGGCCGGCCGGACCAGTGCGTCGACGAGCGCGTCCTCGCCGCGCACCACCCGGGTCGGGACGTGTCCGGCGAGCGCCCGCTCCAGGTCGTCCCGGGCGGCGGCCCGGACGCCGATCGCGTCGGCGGTCTCCGACAGCGTCCGGCGCCGGCCGACCCAGAACTCGCCGTGCCGGCGGCTGCTGTGGAACTCGGCGCCGTTCGGCCCGCCGTCGCGCGGCGACCGCGGCCGGGTGAACAGGGTGACCTCGTGCCCGGTCCCGGTGGGCTCGAAGAGGAGGACGCTGTCGGGGACGGCACTCGTGCCCTGCTCCGCGGTGAGGTGGACGAACGCGGAGTGCGGCCGGAAGGTGTGGTCGAAGTCGTTGCTGCGGACCTTGAGCCCGCCCGAGGGGACGACGATCCGCTCCCCGGGGAACCGCTCGGAGAGCGCCGCGCGCCGCGCGGCGGCGAAGGCCGCACCGGGCAGGAGCGGCAGCGTCGTCCCGGTGTCGGCCCAGCCGTGGTCGAACCACTCGGCCTGCGCGGCCGGCACCGCGCGGTCCTGCGCCCCGGCTCCGCGCGTCCCGCCCTGCTGCTCCACCCGTCGTCTCCGCTCGCCGTAGTCCGCCGCACGCCCGCTGCACGTCGGCCGCACGGGGAAACTACCATTTCACATGTCACACATCCACACCCCCGCACAGAAGCCCCCGGTACCCCGAGGAGGCACCCGGGACTACGCGGGCGTCTCGCGGCCGGACTGGACGGTCGGAATCCGCTGGGTGAAGAACAGCGCCACGACGGCGGTCAGGGCGAGGATCGCGAGGGCCGCCCGCAGACCGTCCAGCCGAGCGGCCGCGTTGGCGTCGAGCGCCGCCCGCGCGACCTCCGGGCTCGTGCCCGCCTCGTCCAGCGCCGCCGTGAGCTGGACGTCCGACAGGAAGGGCGCACCGCTCTCCAGTTGGACGGCCGCCCGGTCCGCGACCTCGGCCGGGACGGCCGGGTTCTGCTCGACGGCGGTCAGGAACGAGGCCGTCAGCACGGCGATCATGATCGACCCGGCGAGTGCGGTGCCGATCGAGGACCCGAGGTTGGTCACGGCGTTCTGGATGCCGCCGACCTCCGCGCTCTGCTCGTCCGGGACGGCCGACACGGTGACCGCGCCGAGCTGCGAGGCCATCGCGCCCATCCCGAGGCCGATCAGCAGCAGGGGCAGGGTGACGATCTCCGCACCCGCGTCCGCGTCGAGCGCGGCGAGCAGGGTGACGGCGCCCGCGAGGAGGGCCAGCGTCCCCAGCCGCACCACCCGGCGCGGTGAGACGTCCGGGAACAGGCGCGGGATCAGGACCGCGGCGGCCAGCAGCGTCAGCGAGAGCGGCAGCAGCCAGACGCCGGTCCGCAGGGCGGACAGGCCGAGGGCGACGGACAGGTAGAGCGGGACGACGAAGAACACGCCCATCTGGATGAAGTACTGGAAGAAGAACATCGTCAGACCGCCGGTGAGACGGCGGTTGCCGAGCAGGTCCGGGTCGATGAGCGGCTCCCCGCCGCGCTCCACGACGCGCGTCTCCCAGTGTAGGAAGAGCCGGATCAGCAGCACACCGGCCAGCAGCAGCCACACGGTGAGCGAGATACCGAGCCAGCCGGGCGCACCCGGCTTGGGCACGAACCACCCCCAGGAGCTGGAGCGCAGCACCCCGAACACGAAGACCCCGAGCCCGAGCGCGGACAGCAGGGCGCCGACCAGGTCGAGCCCGGCCCGGTCGGCGGGCGGGGCGTCGGCGAGCCGGCGCGCGAACACCAGGATGGCGAGGACGATGACGACCTCGCCGGCGAAGACCCAGCGCCAGGAGAAGTACGTCGTCGCGACACCGCCGATGAGCGGCCCCAGCGCGATCGCCACCGCCCCCGCCGCGGCGACGAACCCGTAGGCGGCCGGTCGGCGCCCGGCAGTGAAGTTGCCGGCCACCAGCGCCACGATCGCCGGGAGGATGAGGGCCGCCCCGACCCCCTCCAGGAAGGACCAGCCGAACAGCAGCACGGCCAGGTTGGGGGCGAGCGAGGTGGTCAGGGAACCGCAGCCGTAGATGACGCAGCCGATCATGAACGCCCGTCGCCGGCCGATGAGCTTCCCGACCTTGCCGCCCGGGATCATGAACATCGCCATCACGAGCGTGTACGCCGTGATGGCGCCCTGGATCCCGGCCACCGTCGTCCCGACGTCGTCGGCCACCGTCGCGATGGAGACGTTCATGACGGAGCTGTCGAGCGCCATCAGGAACTGGCCGGCCGCGAGGGTCGGCAGGACGAACCCGCCGACCGCGGAGGAAGTGCCTGCGCTGGGTGTCATGGGCCGCATCGTCGCAGCGGCGGCGGGACACGGCCACCCGGGAGTCGGCCGGTCGGAGCGGGTCTGCGGTGCGGCGCGCCGGGCGCGCCGCACCCGGGGTCAGACCACGTCCCGCCCGCGCAGCGTCCCCGCGCACAGGGCCCAGATGATGAAGATGTTCACGGCGATCAGCACGATGGCCCAGAAGGGGTAGTACGGCAGCCAGAGGAAGTTGGCGATCAGGCTGAACCCCGCCAGGACGACGCCGACGGCTCTCGCCCAGACGGCCCCGGTGAACACCATGACCCCGGCCAGCACGACGAGGAGGCCGAGGATGAGGTGGATCCAGCCCCAGCCGGTCAGGTTGAAGCGGAACACGTAGTCGTTCGTCCGGACGAACAGATCGTCCTTGGCGATGGCCGCGATCCCCTCGAAGATCGCCATCGTCCCGCCGAAGACCATCAGGATCCCCGCGAGCACGATCCACCCGGATCGCAGCAGGTGCCCCGAGGAGCGCGCGGGCGGTGCCGGATCGGCGCCGACGGGCGGTGGCTGGGGCGGGTTGAGATTGCCGGCCATGAGGGCCTCCGAACTCTCGGGGAGCCGGCAGGCCCATGGGTCCGGACCCGGCGGCGGCTCCACGTTCCAGCGTTCCACACCCCCGCCGCGGGCGCGCCCCGTGCCGGAGCCCCGGCCGCCACCCGTACGGCCGTTCCCGCTGGTGGGCCGGGGCGTGCGCGGCTCTGCTGGGGAGGAGCTGTCACCACGTGCGCTCCCCGGCGGGGCAAGCGTCCGACCCCAGGGAGAGTGCGATGGCCCCGACGGATTCCGGAGCGGATCCCGCAGGAGCGAACGGCGCCGAACCGCCCGGCGACCGGCCCCCGCACCCTGCTCCGCCGCCGGCTGCCTCCGCCCCGGAGCCACCGACACGACCTGCGGTGGAACCATCACCGAGGCCCGCGCCGCAACCGCCGGACGAGGTCGAGCACCTGAAGGCCCGGATCGCCGCGCTGGAGCGCACCGCCCCGCCCCGCCACCGGGAACACCACCGGCTGCGGACCTCCGGATCCGTGGTGGTCATCGTCATCGCGTCGCTGCTCTCGCTGATCTCCGTCCTCGCGGTCTGGACGAGCGACATCGTCGGCAACACCGACCGCTACGTCTCCACGGTCGCGCCACTGGCCACCGATCCGGCGGTGCAGGACGCCGTCACCACCCGGGTCACCCAGGTCGTCCTGGACCAGATCGACGTGAACGGGCTGGTCAAGCAGCTCTCCGACGCGGCCGCCGAGCAGGGCGTGCCGGCCCCGCTCGCGACCCTGATCGGCGGTCTGAGCGGGCCCATCACCAGCGGCCTCAACGACCTGGTGCACACCACCGTCGACCGGGTGGTCACCAGCAGTGCCTTCGAGTCGATCTGGGTCGACGCCAACCGGCTGATCCACACCGCCCTCGACAAGGCCCTCACCGGCAAGGGCGGCGGTGCGGTGACGCTGACCAACAATCAGGTCGGCATCGACATCGCGCCGATCGTGGCGAAGGTGAAGACCGAGCTGGTGGACGCCGGCCTCGGGATCGCTTCCAAGATCCCGGAGGTCCACACCGACTTCGTGGTCTTCCAGTCCGAGGACATCGGCAAGGTCAAGACGTACTTCCGGCTGCTGGAGATCATGGGCTCGTGGCTCCCGCTGGTGACCGTCCTGGTGGCCGCCGGCGGCGTCTTCCTCGCCTCCAACCGGCGCCGCGGCCTGGTCGGCGCGGCCGTCGGCGTGGCACTCGCCATGCTGCTGCTCGGCATCGTCCTGACCGTCTTCCGCGCGTACTACCTCGACCGCCTGCCACCGGGCGCGAACCAGGCGGCCGCGGGCGCCGTCTACGACACCCTGATCCGGTTCATGCGCGCGAGCATCCGGGTGGTCTTCGCGGTGGCCGTCGTCACCGCCCTGGGCGCGCTCCTGATCGGGCCGTCCCGCGCCGCCGTCGCGATCCGCACCGCCTGCCGCCGGATGGTGGACGCCCTGCGCGAGGTGCTGTTCGGCATCGGGATGCGGCTGGGCCCGGTCGGCCCGTTCGTCCACCGCTTCAAGCGGTGGATCGGCGCCCTGATCCTCGCCGTGGCGGCGGTCGTCCTGGCCACCTGGAACTACCCGACCACGGCGGTGGTCCTGTGGATCACCCTGGTGGTCCTGCTCGCCTTCCTGATCCGGGAGTTCCTCGACACCGGCCCGGGCCCGGGCACCGTCACCGGCCCGGACGGAGCCCCGGGCCCCGGGCCCGGCACCGTCTCCGGTACCGGGCCGCCGACCCACGCCTGAGCGCCCGCCGCCCGCCGCCCGGCTCCCGGGCCGCCCCGCCGGGCCGGGATGCGCGGTGCGGCGGGCACTGCTGCAATGGCAGGAGCGGGAGCCGCCCGCGGCGGACGCCGTCCGCCCCGTGCCGCCCTCCCGGGCGCGTACCGCCACGGCACCGGCCGACAGCCTCCGCCCGGCCGACCGGAGAGGACCCGACATGAGCGACGAGCTGAACGAGCTGCACGAGACCGGACCGATCGACTACATCGTCGTCGAGTTCCCCGGCAGCCGAATGACCGGGGACGGACTGCCGCTGCTGGTCGACCTGGTCGACCGGGGCATCATCCGGATCCTCGACCTGACCTTCGTCCGCAAGGAGACGGACGGCTCGGTCACCGGCCTCGAACTCGCCGACCTCACCGGTGACGGCCTGCTCGACCTCGCCGTCTTCGACGGCGTCTCCTCCGGCCTGCTCGACGAGGAGGACCTTGCCGACGCCGCCGCCGTCCTGGAGCCGGGCAGCTCCGCCGCCGTCCTCGTCTACGAGAACGTCTGGGCCGGCCCGCTGGCCGCCGCCCTCCGGCGCAGCGGGGCGCGGCTGGTCGCGGACGGCCGCATCCCCGTCCAGGCGATCCTCGCCTCGCTCGAAGCGGCCGAGGGCAAGGACGGACGCTGAACCCGCCCTGCCCGTCCGCTCGCCCCACCCCGAAGGTCAAGGAGGTTTCGCCATGCCAGGACTCCTTCGCGGCGTCGCCCGAACCGCCGTCGTCGCCGGAACGGCGACCGCCGTCTCCAACCGCGTCTCCCGGCGGCAGGCCGGCCGCTGGGCCCAGCAGGAGGCACCGCAGGCCCAGGCCCAGCCCGCCGCACCGCAGGCGGCGCCCGCCGCGCCCGCCGCGCCCGCCGCCGAGCCCGACGACATGGCCACCCGGCTCGACCAGCTCAAGCAGCTGGCCGAGCTCAAGAACCAGGGCGTGCTCACCGACGCCGAGTTCGCGGCACAGAAGTCCCGTCTGCTCGGCTCCTGACCGGCGGCGCCGGCCCGCACCCCGGGCCGGCGGCCACGGCGAGGGCGCCTTCGCCCCGGCCGGTGCCCCGGCGCAGCCGGTGAGACCCGTTCTGCCGCGACAGGGAGGCGGTCCCATGAGCCGCGAGTACCACTTCCACTGCGAGTACGCCGGCTGCTCGGTCACCGTCGGGATTCACCTGGGCGGCAGCCGGGCGGTGGAGCTGCTGGTCGACGGCAAGGAGGTCGCCGCCGAGCGGATCCACGGCCACCACGCCCAGGTGTGCCCGCTCAGCACCACGCTGCCCACCACCCCGCCGCGCCCGGTCACCGTCGAGGCCGAACTGCCCGGCGCGGTCCGCGGCGCCCCGTCCGCCACCCTGGTCGACGGCGACACCCGGCTGCCGATGCCCGAACGCGAGGTGCCGCGCCGGGCCGGACCGACCGAGGTCTCCTGGTACGGCTGACGGCGTCGACGGCCGGCATCGGGCCAGGTCGGAGGCGCTCCCCCGGCGGAAGTTAGGGTTCAGATGCGGGTGGCGGACCACCGCCGCCGCGCCCGGACCGCCGAAGGGACCCCGCCCATGCCGACCGCACCCGCCACCGGACCAGCCGCCGCACCGTCACTCGCGCGGTTCGGCCTGGGCACCGCCGCCGTCGGGCGGCCCGGCTACATCACGCTCGGGCGCGAGCTCGACCTGCCGGCCGGGCGCACCGTCGAGGCGATGCGGGAGCGGACGCACGACCTGCTCGACGCCGCCTACGCGGCGGGGGTGCGCTACTTCGACACCGCCCGCTCCTACGGCCGCGCCGAGGAGTTCGTCGGCGGGTGGCTCGCCGCCCGGCCGCGGCTCGCGCCCGAGGTCGTGATCGGCAGCAAGTGGGGTTACACCTACACCGCCGACTGGCGGGCCTCCGGGGTGCCCGTGCACGAGGTCAAGGAGCACTCGACGGCGGTGTTCGACCGTCAGATCGAGGAGACCAGGCAGCTGTTGGGTGGCCTGCCGCAGGTGTACCTGGTGCACTCGGTCACCCCCGACAGCCCGGCGCTCGGCGACCGGGCGCTGCACGAGCGGCTGGCGGCGCTGGCCGCCGAGGGCGTCCGGATCGGCCTGTCCACCAGCGGACCGGCGCAGGCCGCCACCGTCCGGGCGGCCCTGGAGGTGACCGTGGCGGGGCGGCCGCTGTTCGCCGCCGTCCAGTCCACCTGGAACCTGCTGGAGCCGTCCGCCGGGCCCGCCCTGGCCGAGGCGCACGCGGCGGGCTGGCTGGTGGTGGTCAAGGAGGGCATGGCCAACGGCCGGCTCGCCGACCGCAACGCGACCGGGCCCGGGACCGCCGCGCTGCGCGAGCTGGCCGCCCGCACCGGCGCCTCCTGCGACGCGCTCGCCCTCGCCGCGGCCGCCGCCCGGCCCTGGGCCGACATCGTGCTCTCCGGCGCGGCCACCCCGGAGCAGCTGGCCTCCAACCTCACCGCGGCCGGGCTCGACCTCGCCGCCGCGGACCTCGCCGCGCTCACCGTGCTCGCCGAGCCCGCGGAGGCGTACTGGCGCAGCCGCGCCGCGCTGCCCTGGGAGTGAGCCCGGGCCGGGCGGGCCGCCGCAGCCGGCCCGGGCCCGCGGCCGGTCAGACGCGGGTGTCCTCCACCACCGGGACGACGCGGTCCGACGCGCCGCCGCCGGCCGCGGCCGGCGCGGTCCGGGCCGCCGGGGCGGCGGGCCGCTCTCCGCAGAAGGCCGGCTCCAGCACGCTCATCAGCCCCGTCGTGACGGCCCCGTTGTTGGAGGCGTTGGCGAACACCACCACGCTGCGCCGGCCGTCGGGGGTGACGAAGCTCTGGGTCTGGAAGCCCTGGACGATGCCTCCGTGGCCGAGGACGGTCCCGCAGGAGAGCGCGATCTGGCGGATCCCGAGTCCGTAGCCGACCTTCGCCGTGGGCGTGGGGAGGACGGCGGTCAGCTGCCGCAGCGAGTCGTCCGAGACGAGCCCGCCGGCGCGGCCCGCGACCAGCGCGGTGAGGAAGCGGTCCATGTCGGCGGCGGAGGAGATGACGCCGCCGGCGCTCCACAGCCAGGACGCGGTCTGCTCGGTGGAGTCCAGCAGCGGCTTGGCGCGGTCGTCGTTGGTCAGGTAGCCGGTGATGTGCGGGCCCGCGATGCGCTTCTCGGGCACCACGAAGGAGGTCTGCCGCAGCTTCAGCGGCTCGATGATCTGCTCGCGCAGCACGTCGGCGTAGGCCCGGCCGGTGAGGTGCTCGACCGCCATTCCCATCAGTACGTAGTCCGTGTTGGAGTACGCGTACGCCGTCCCCGGGGCGCTCCGCACACCGTGCTTGACGGAGAGCGCCACCAAGTCCCGCGGTGTGTAGACGGTGTTGCGGATGCGCGCCTCGAAGGCGCTCGTGGTCTCCTCGCCGTTCTGTTCGAGCAGGTCGTCGGTGTGGTCGTAGATGCCCGCGCGGTGCTGCATCACCTGGCGGCCGGTCATCGTCCAGCCCTCGGGCAGGGTGCCCTGCGGCAGGTAGTCGCGCAGCGGCCTGTCCAGGTCGACGAGCCCCTGTTCGGCCAGGCGCATCACGAGCACGGCGGCGAACATCTTGCTGTTGCTGCCCACCCGGAACTGCCGGTCCGCCCTCATCGAGGCGCCGCCGAGGTCGGCCTTACCCATCGTCAGCGACCATTCGCGCTCGCCCGGGCCGTGGTCCCTGATCACCGCGAAGGCGCCGGGGGCGCCCGCGTCCAGGGTGTTCCGCAGTGCGGTCCGCACGGCGGTGGTGTCCGGGAGGGGCGGTGCGGCGGCCCGCGGCGCCGCGGCGGCCGCCCCCGTCCCGAAGGCGGTCGCCATAAGCGCGGCGGCGGCCGCCAGTGCTCCGGCGCGCGTGAGCCCGATCGTCACCATCGACAAGTCCCCTGTCTCGTTGGCATCCCGCGCGGCGGGTCCGCGCAGACCAAGATCATATCGCCTCTGCGTGACAGATGTTGACTGTCCGTCACCGCTCGGTCGCGCGCCGGACCATGGGGACCGACCCTCGGCCGACGGTCGGTGACGATGCCATGACAGCGCGCCGCCCACCCTGCGGGCACCCTCCGGAGCGCGGGGGCACCCGCCTTGCCCGAACGGGCAAACCTAACGTTCGGTCGGCCCTCCGTACGCGGCGGACCACCCTCGCCCCGCCGGGCGCCGGACGCCCCCCGTTCACCCGGCCGCCACCCGGAACAGCGCCGCGACCTGCGCGGAAGCCCGGCCGCCCCCGCCGCGCAACTTCTCCGATGGGCACGATCCGCCCAAGTCGGACCATTCCGCCCCTTCCCTCGGCAATCGGCAGCAGTCGACCGTGAAACCCACTGGCCCGCCGGAGCGGCGAGTGAGCTGCGTCACTTGACGCTCTATTGGCCCCGGGCTTGACTTCGGAGCGACGAGAAAGCGGATCGCGGAATTCAGCGAGTAATCACCGCACACCCGTCGAGCCTTTGCATCATTCGTCCTGTTCACCGTCAGACGGAGGTACTGCCATGAAGCTCGTCCACTTCGTGAAGAAGGTCATGCCGGAGAAGAGCCTGAAGGCCTACGCGTGGTACGGCTGGATCTAGTCGGGTAGTTCGTCTACCGGGCACGGGCCCGGTGAGCAGTCGTCTCACCGGGCCCGTGCCTTTCACCCTTGGAGTTCACCGATGCCCATGTCCAGTACCGGCAGGAGCGCCCGGGCCACCGTCTTCGCACCGCGGATCGAGGAACTTCTCCGCAGGTACCGCGGGGCGGACCTCTTCCGTCTGGAGCACGACACCATCGGGGTCGCCGGCGCCGACCTGATGGACAGCCTGCTCCGCAGCCGGCCCGCGAACGACTCCGAGCGCCCGACCTTCAAGCCCGTCCAGGGCCGGTCCGTCACCCGGACGGACGCGTCCGCGCTCATGCAGGCCGTCTCCGCCGACGTCCGCGCGGCGCTGAAGAAGCCCCTCGGTGACGAGGTCGACCTCACCGGGAAATGGCCGCACGTCGCGCACGTCTATCTCCGGGATCTCGTCTTCGGCCGGGAGAGTTTCCGTTTCCGCGTCCTGGTGGACCGCCGCCTGGAACTCACGCCGAAATTGACCTGGGCGGCCGTCGCGGCCGGCACCGCCATGCTCGGAAAGCCCGGCACGGAAATCCCGCTGTCCAATCTGGCGGCCCGCGTGCTGGACGCCGAGAGCTATGACGACCGCCGGTATGCGATGTACCTCTACCGGCGGGTCGCCGCCCCGATCTGTTTCACCGTGTCCGCCCTCGTGACGAATGCGCTCTGGCTCGGTTCGCCTTTCGAGGACGGCGTGTCGAACCGGGACGTCCTGCTGGAGTCCCTCCGGCTGCTGCCGCCGTCCTGGAACATCCTGCGGATGGCCTCCCCCGAGTTCACCGCGGTGGACGACCGGATCGGGGCCAAGGACGACCTGCTGATCCTCCCGCTGGTGAGCCACCGCGACCCGCGGCTCTGGGAGGACCCGGACAGCTACCGCCCTGAGCGCTGGGCCGACCTCGACCCCGACGACCACCCCGGGTACCTGCCGTTCGGCCATGTGAACGAGCGCTGCTGGGGCCGGCACATGGTGATGCCGCTGGCCGAACGGCTCCTCGACATCGTGCGCCGGGACGGTCTCGTGGTGAACCCGGAGCAGACCGTCGGCAAGGTCGAACTCGACGGCCTGCTCGAAGTCTCCGACGTCCGGCTGGTCCGGCGCTGAGCCGTGCCGTCCGGGCCCGGCCCCTCCTGGTCCCGGACGGCACGGGCCGCCCGCCTCAGCCCCGGGGCGCGCCGGCCAGGAACCGGTGCAGCGAGGCCGTCAGGGCGGTGGCGAAGGCCTCCCGGACCGGTTCGGCCACGCGGTCCAGCGACAGGTAGGGGTTGAGGTCCTCCAGCTCGACCAGCAGCAGTTCCCCCTCCGGGGCGCGGCAGGCGTCCACCCGCTGGATCCCGTGGTCGAGCGTGTTCCAGTCGATGAACCCCCGGGCGAAGGCGAGGTCCGCGTCGGTGGGGTGGTACGGCTCCAGGATCCAGCGCCGCTCGGGATCCGGCGCGTACAGCGCGTACTGGAAGGCGTCGTCGACGAAGTAGAACGACACCTCGTAGCGGAAGTCGACGCGCGGCTGGACGAGGATGTCGCCGTACGCGAGGCCGGACAGCCCGTCCGGGTCGACGAAGGCCAGGCCGATGGAGTCCGCACCGGCCTTCGGCTTGACGGCGTACTGGGCGCAGCCGGGCAGGCGGTCCAGGTCCTCGGGCCGGTCGACGGTGGGGATCACCGGGTGCCCGGCCTCGGTGAGGTCCAGCAGGTACTGCTTGCCGGCCATGTCACCGCGCCCGGTGAGCGGGTTGTAGACCCGGGTGCCGCGTGCTTGCGCCGCGGCCCGGAAGGCCTCGTACCGCTCCTGGTAGTGCAGGACGGGGCCGCTGTTGCGGACCAGCACGGCGTCGAAGCCGTCCATCAGCGCGGCCGCGTCCAAGGGGTGGCAGAGCGCGATGTCGAAGTCGGCCCGGAGCCGGGCGGAGAGCCGGATGTCCTCGTCGCAGTACCGCCGGCCCCGGGCCTGGTAGGCGAGGTCGGTCACGAACAGAACGCTGGGGCGGGCGGGCACGTGGCGGCTCCTCGGTCGGTGGCGGCCCAACATACCCACCGGCCGGTCCGGGCCCGGCCGGGGCCCCGGGCACCGGTGGCCGCCCGACTCCTTGACGAATCCATGACAGCGGCGCACCATCGTGCTGGCGCGCGCCGCACCTCCTCCCCGTTCCGTCCCTACGGACCCCCCACAGGAGGACAGTCATGCGACTGCCCCGCCGAGGGAAGCCCGCCGCGGTCGCCGCCGCCGTGCTGGCTCTCGCGCTCGCCTCCCCGCTCACCACCCAGGTCGCCGCCCGGCCGGTCACCGCCGGCCCGGCCGCGGCCCCCGACTCCGCCCGGCAGTACGTCCTCGACGGCCCCCGCACCGTCGCCGAACGCACCGCCGTCGCCGCCACCGGCGCGTCCGTCGACGCCGTGCGCTCCGATTCCGTGGTGGTCACCGCGACCGCCGCCGAGGCCGACCGGCTGCGGGCGCTCGGCTGGTCCCCCAGCCCGCTGCCGGAGCCGGTGTACGGCGACGGGGCCGGCACACCGGGCGTCGGCGCCGCGGTGTACGACTTCCCGTCCGCCGACTCCGGTTACCACAACTACGCGGAGGCCACCGCCGACATCGACGCCGTCGTGGCGGCGCACCCCGACATCATGAGCAAGCGGGTCATCGGCACCTCGTACGAGGGCCGGCCGATCGTCGCCGTCAAGATCAGCGACAACGTCGGCACCGACGAGAACGAACCCGAAGTGCTGTTCACCGCCCACCAGCACGCCCGCGAGCACCTCACCGTCGAGATGTCGCTGTACCTGCTCCACGAGTTCGGCGACAAGTACGCCACCGACAGCCGGATCGCCAACGCCGTCAACAGCCGGGAGATCTGGGTGATCCCCGACCTCAACCCGGACGGCGGCGAGTACGACATCGCCACCGGCCGCTACCGCAGCTGGCGCAAGGACCGCCAGCCCAACGCGGGCAGCAGCAGCGTGGGCACCGACCTGAACCGCAACTGGGACTACAAGTGGGGCTGCTGCGGCGGCTCCTCCGGCTCCACCTCCAACGAGACCTACCGGGGCGCCGCCCCGGAGTCCGCCAAGGAGACCAAGGTGGTCGCCGACTTCGTCCGCACCCGCGTGGTCGGCGGCAAGCAGCAGATCACCGCCGCCATCGACTTCCACACCTACAGTCAGCTGGTGCTCTGGCCGTTCGGCTGGACCACGGCCGACACCGCCCCCGGGATGACGGCCGACGAGTACAACACCTTCGCGACCTTCGGCCGGGCCATGGCCGGCACCAACGGCTACACCCCCGAGCAGTCGAGCGACCTGTACATCACCGACGGCTCGATCGACGACTGGCTGTGGGGCACCCAGCGGGTCTTCGCCTACACCTTCGAGATGTACCCCGGTCCGAACGGCAGCAGCGGCTTCTACCCGCCCGACGAGGTGATCGGGCGCGAGACCAGCCGCAACCGCGAGGCGGTGCTGCGCCTGGTGGAGACCGCCGACTGCATGTACCGCGCGATCGGCAAGCAGCAGCAGTACTGCGGCATCGCCTCCTGAACCGCAGACGCCGCACCGGCCGGGGCCTCACGGACCCGGCCGGTGCGGCGTCCCGGCCTCGGCGGGAGCGGTTCCGGGACCCCCGCGCTGACGGTGCGCGTTCCGGACGAACGTCCTCCATGCCAACTCGTCCTCTCCCGTTCAATTTGACGATGCCTCAGCTCAAGGAGCATAGTGCAATATCACATTGCAACGAGCTCCTGGACCGCCCAGGAGCCCCCTTCACACAGGAGAAGGCTTCCCATGACTCGCAAGATCCTGACGACGGCCGCCGCAGCGGTCGCCCTGGGTACGGTTCCGGTCGTCGCGGCTCCGGCCGGTGCGGCAGCCGTCGCCGACGCCCCCACGGTGATCTGCGACAACTACGGTCTGCAGGCCGGTCTGGCGACCAAGGTGTGCGCCACCGTGAGCGGCGACACCATCGAGTTCTCCGGCCACATCGGCCTGGCCGGCCCGCCGAGCCCCGGCAGCCCGCTCCCCCGGCCGACGGAGGTCGAGGTGGTCCTGACCGGCAGCGTCGCCGGCGGGATCACCCTCGGGACGACGCGGCAGACGCTGACCTTCCAGAGCCGGTCGGTGCTGGTCGAGGGCGTGCGCGGCACGGTGCCGTGCGGCTCGACCGTGCGCGCCTCGTTCGCGGTCTCGTCCGCCGGCTGGCCCGCCAGGCCCGTCACCACCGAGGTCCCGGTCACCTGCTGACGGTGCGGCAGCCGGCCGGATCGGCGGGGGCCCACCGGCGGGTGGGCCCCCACCGGTCCGGCCCTTCGCCGGTTCGCCCGGCGGACATGACCGGGCCCGGCCGGGCGCACACCCGGCCGGGCCCGCCGAGCCTGGCCGGAGCGAGCCAGGCCAGCCCTCAGGACCTAACAGATGCGCGGCAGTTGCTCGCCCATCGGCAGGTCGACCACCCGGGTGCCGCCGAGCGCCGTGCGGGCGACGACCATGCCGGGGTGCTCCGCCACGCACTCGCCGATCACGGTCGCTCCCGCGCCCAACGGGTGCGCCCGCATCGCGGCGAGCACCGCGTCCGCCTGCGCGCGCGGCACGAAGGCCACCAGCTTGCCCTCGTTGGCGACGTACATCGGGTCGAGGCCCAGCACCGCACAGGCGTTGGCGACCTGTGGTGGCACCGGCACGGCACGTTCACCGATCCTGACGCCCACCCCGGCCGCCGCCGCGATCTCGTTGAGCGCCGCGGCCAGGCCACCCCGGGTGGGGTCGCGCAGCACGTGCAGGTCCGGGGTGACAGCCAGCATCGCGTCCACCAGGCCGCCGAGCGCGGCGCAGTCGCTCTCGATCTCCACGCCGAACTCCAGGCCCTCGCGCACGCTCATGATCGCGACCCCGTGCAGCCCGATCTCCCCGCTGACGATCACCACGTCCCCGGGGACGGCCCGCTGCGGCCTGATGTCCACCCCGGCCGGGACGAGGCCGATGCCGGCGGTGTTGAGGTAGACGCCGTCGCCGTGACCGGCCTCGACGACCTTGGTGTCACCGGTGGCGACCTCCACCCCGGCCAGTCGCGCGGCAGCCCCGAGCGCCCGGGCGACCCGGTCCACCACGGCCATCTCCACGCCCTCCTCCAGGATGAACCCGCAGGACAGGTAGGCCGCCCGGGCCCCGCTCATCGCGAGGTCGTTGACCGTCCCGTTGACGGCGAGGTCCCCGATGCTGCCGCCGGGGAAGAACAGCGGCCGCACGACGTAGGAGTCGGTGGAGAAGGCGAGCCTCGCTCCGCCGAGTTCCAGCACGGCGGAGTCCCCGAGGGCGGCGAGCGCGGCGCCGCCGAAGGCCGGGGCGAAGATGTTCTCCACCAGCTCGGCCGACATCGCGCCGCCGCCGCCGTGCCCCATCACCACCCGGGGGTGGTCGCGCAGGGGCAGCGGGCAGCTCCACCCGGAGAAGTCCGGCGCCTCGGACGGCGTCTCGGAGGGCACGGCCGCCGGCACGGCGCCCGACCCGGTCAGGACCTCGGCCTCAGCCAACGGGGCTCGCCTCCCGGGGAACGGCCGGCGTGCTCAGCCGGCGGTAGAGGTAGTACGCGGCGCAGGCCCCCTCGCTGGACACCATGGTGGCGCCGAGCGGGGTGCGCGGAGTGCAGGTGGTGCCGAAGGCCTCGCACTGGTCGGGCTTCAGCAGCCCCTGGAGGACCTCCCCGCTGCGGCACTGCGCCGGCTCGCGGGTGGTGATGCCGGTGACGTCGAAGCGGTACTCGGCGTCGTGGTCGCGGTAGCGCGGGGAGAGCCGCCAGCCGCTCCGCGGGATCACCCCGATCCCGCGCCAGGCCCGGTCGGCCACCTCGAAGACGTCCTCCAGCATGGCCCGGGCCGCCGGGTTGCCCTCCGGGCGGACAGCCCGCGCGTAGGCGTTCTCCACGGTGTGCTCGCCGCGCTCCAACTGCCGCACGGTGCGCCGGATTCCCTCCAGGATGTCGAGCGGCTCGAAGCCGGTGACCACGATCGGCACCCGGTGGCGCTCGGCCAGTTCGGGGTACTCACCGGTGCCCATCACGCTGCAGACGTGCCCGGCGGCCAGGAAGCCCTGCACCCGGCAGTCCGGCGAGGTCATGATGGCCTCGATGGCCGGGGGCACCCGGACGTGCGAGACGAGCATGCTGAAGTTGCGCAGCCCCTGCTTCCGGGCCTGGTGGACGGCCATCGCGTTGGGCGGAGCGGTGGTCTCGAAGCCGATGCCGAAGAAGACGACCTCGCGGTGCGGGTTCTCCCGGGCGACCTTCAGCGCGTCGAGCGGCGAGTAGACCACCCGGACGTCACCACCCTCGCTCCGGACCCGGAAGAGGTCGCGGTCGCTGCCCGGCACCCGGAGCATGTCGCCGAACGAGCAGAAGATCACCTCGGGCCGGGCCGCGATCGCCAGCGCCCGGTCGATCACCTCCAGCGGGGTGACACAGACCGGGCAGCCCGGCCCGTGGATCAACTCGACCTCGTCCGGCAGGAGTTGGTCGATCCCCTGCCGGATGATGGTGTGCGTCTGCCCGCCGCACACCTCCATCAGCGCCCACGGCCTGGTGACCGTCGCCCTGATGTCCGCGAGCAGGCCGGCCGCCAGCTCCGGGTTCTGGAAGTCCTCCAGGTACTTCACTGCTGCTCCTCCCGTACGGCCGCGGCCGCCGCTTCCCACGGATCGCCGAACTCCTCCTGCAGCAGGCCGATCTCGGCGAAGAGCTCCAGCGTCCGGCGGGCCGACTCCTCGTCCAGGCGCTGCAGCGCGAACCCGACGTGCACGATGGCGTACTCACCCACCCGCAGGTCCGGCAGGTACTCCAGGCACACGTCCTTGACGACTCCGCCGAAGTCGACGACCGCCATCCTGGCTCCGTCGCGTTCCGCGATCTCCACCACTCTTCCGGGCACCGCCAGACACATCCGGGTCTCTCCTCTCAGATGGCGGCCGGGCCGGCGGCCCGGGCGGCCACCATCAGCTGCCCGAGCGCCAGCCCTCCGTCGTTGGGCGGCACCCGGCGGTGCCGCAACACGGTGAATCCGTCCGCCCGCAGGCCCTCCGCGCAGGCCGAGGACAGCAGCGCGTTGGCGAAGACCCCGCCGGTCAGCGCGACCGTCCCGGTCCCGTGCTCCTCCCGGGCCACCGCGCAGACCCGGCGGACCAGCCCCGCGACCGCGTCGTGGAAGCGCGCCGCGATCAGGCCGGCCGGGGCGCCGGCGGCCAGGTCGGCCACCACCGCGGCCAGCACCGGCGCCGGGTCGGCGACCAGCGTCCCGTCCACCGGCCGCAGCCCGAAGGCGTAGGCCCCCTCGGCCGGGCCGTGCGCCAGCGCCGCGCCCTCCAGCTCGATCGCCGCCTGCGCCTCGTACTCGACCCGCTGGCAGATCCCGGCGAGGGCGGACACCGCGTCGAACAGCCGCCCCATGCTGGAGCTCGGCGCACAGTTCAACGAGCGCTCCAACTGCCGCTTCAGTACCAGCCGTTCGTTCTCCGGGCAGGCCAGGACGGCTGGCAGCTCGGGCGCCCACGGGAGCCCGGCCGCGAACAGCTGGGCGAGCGCCGTCCGGTAGGGCCGCGCCACCGCCGCGTCCCCGCCCGGCAGCGGGACGTAGGCGAGGTGGGCGAGGCGGCGGTAGCCGTCGTAGTCGGCCAGCAGGACCTCGCCGCCCCACACCGCACCGTCGTCACCGAAGCCGGTGCCGTCGAAGGCGACCCCCAGAACGGGCCGGCCGCCGTCGAGGCCGTGTTCGGCCATCACCGAGGCGACGTGCGCGTGGTGGTGCTGCACCGTCCGCACCTCCCGCCCGCCGGCGGTGCTCCGGGCGTGCCGCACGGACCGGTAGCCGGGGTGGCGGTCCACCGCCAGCAGCTCGGGCCGGACGCCGGTGACCGCGCCGAGATGGGCCACCGCCCGGTCGAAGGCCTCCAGGGTGGCGAGGTCGTCCATGTCCCCGATGTGGCCGGACAGCCAGGCGTAGCCGTCCTGGGCCAGCGCGAAGGTGTTCTTGAGGTCGCCGCCGACGGCCAGCACGGGCCGGACGGGGGCCGGGAGCGGCAGCGGCAGCGGTGCGTGGCCGCGCGAGCGCCGGATCGGCAGCTGCTCGCCGTCCACCACCCGCACCACCGAGTCCTCGCACGGGACGTGGATCGGCCGGTCGTGCGTCAGCCAGGCGTCGACCAGCGGTGCTAGCCGGGCGAACGCGTCCCGGTCCTCCGTCACGACCGGTTCGCCGGAGAGGTTGGCGCTGGTCATCACGAGCAGCCCGGGGCCGGGCGGGGCGATCAGCAGCTGGTGCAGGGGGGTGTAGGGGAGCATCACCCCGAGGTCGGGGCTGCGCGGCGCCACCGCCTCCAGCGCCGCCGGCAGCGGCCCCCGGCGGCGTAGCAGGACGATCGGCCGGACGGCGCCGGTGAGCAGTTCCTCCTCGACCGGGTCGGGGCGGAGCAGCGGCGCGATCTCGGCGAGGTCGCGCGCCATCAGGGCGAAGGGCTTGGCGCCGCGCCGCTTGCGCCGGCGCAGCCGGGCCACGCTCCGCTCGTTCAGCGCGTCGCAGGCCAGGTGGTAGCCGCCGATGCCCTTGACGGCCAGGATCGCGCCGTCGGCGAGCAGCCGCCGGGCCTCGGTGAGCGCCGCCTCGCCGTCGAGCGACGGCAGCCCGGGCACGACCAGGGCGAGCCTCGGTCCGCACGCGTGGCAGCAGAGCGGCTGGGCGTGGAAGCGCCGGTCGGCCGGGTCGGTGTACTCCCGCTCGCAGTCCGGGCAGAGCGGGAAGCCGGCCATCGTGGTGTTGGCCCGGTCGTACGGCAAGCCGGTCACGATGGTGTGCCGGGGGCCGCAGTTGGTGCAGCTGATGAACGGGTGCCGGTAGCGGCGGTCGCCGGGGTCGGCGAGTTCGGCGAGGCAGTCCGCGCAGGTCGCGGTGTCGGGCGGGATCAGTGTGCGGCGGGTGCCGTCGGTCCTGGAGGGGGTGATGGCGAACCCGGCCGCGCCGGTGAGGGCCAGCGCCTCGTGCTCGACCGAGGCGACCCGCGCCAGCGGCGGCGCGTCGGTGGCGACCCGGCGGCAGAACGCGTCCACCGACTCCGGCGGCCCCTCGACCTCGGCCAGCACGCCGTCCCCGGTGTTGGTGACGGTGCCGGCCAGGCCGAGCTCGGCGGCGAGCGTGAAGACGAACGGCCGGAACCCGACGCCCTGGACGAGGCCGCGGACGGCGACCCGGCGCCGCTGCGGCCCGGCCGCCGGCCGACCGGCCGTCACGACCGTTCCGCCACCGGGGCGTGCGGATGCGCGTGCGCGCCGTCGTCCCCGTGGTGGTGCCCCTCATCCGGCCCGTGCGCGTGCGGATGTCCGGGGGAGTGCCCGTGCCCCGGGGCGCCGGCCATCACCGGCCGGTGGGCCTCGGCGCCGTCCAGCACCGCGAGCGCCCGGTCCAGCAGCACCCCTGCCCCCTGCCCGGTCCGGACGGAGGTGAACAGCACCTCCACCCCCGGGTTGACCCGCGCGACGCTCGCCAGGAACGCGGCCTCGTCGAACTCCGCCGCCACCGCGAGGTCGGCCTTGGTCACCAGCACCAGGTTCGCCAGCCCGAAGGCCGTCGGGTACTTGAGCGGCTTGTCCTCCCCCTCCGTGACGGAGGCGAGCACCACCCGCAGGGATTCGCCGAGGTCGTAGGAGGCCGGGCAGACCAGGTTGCCGACGTTCTCGACGAAGAGCAGCCGGGTGTCCGGCGGCAGCCAGCCCGCCAGGTGCTCGCGGAGCATCGCCGTCTCCAGGTGGCACAGCCCGTCGGTGAGCACCTGCTTCACCGGGACGCCCGAACGGGCCAGCCGCCGGGCGTCGTTCTCGGTGGCGAGGTCCGCGGTGAGCGCGGCCACCGGCACGCCGCGGGCCCGGGCCAGCCCGAGTTCGGCCTCCAGCAGCGCCGTCTTCCCGCTGCCGGGGCTGGACAGCAGGTTCACCACGACGGTGCCGCGCGCGGCGAGTTCGGCGCGCAGCTCGCGGGCGCCGTCGTCGTTGCGGGCGAGGACCGCCTGCCGGAGTTCCACCGTGCGACACATCGGTTTCAGCCTTCCTGGTCGGCCGACGCGCCCACCGGGCGCTCGGCCCACTGGACGCCGAGGATCTGCAACTCCCGGCCCGCGAGCAGCTCGACCCGGGCGCCGCCACAGCGCGGACACCCGAGGTCGGGCGGCATGCCCACGGCCCACTCGACGCCGCACGGGGTGCACCTGGCACGCGCCGCGACGGCCTCGGTCTCCAGCTTCGCGCCCTCCACCAGCGTTCCGGCGCAGGCCAGTTCGAAGCAGAAGTCCAGCGCGGAGGGCACCACCCCGGCGAGTTCGCCGACCTGGAGGCGCACCTTCTCCACCGCGACCGCCCCCTGGTCCCGGGCTGCCGCGTCCACCTGCTCGACGACGGCCGTCGCGATCGACATCTCGTGCATCGGGCCCACTCCCTCCCCTCGCCGGAGGCGACAGGCTTCATTACAAGGGCGCGGTGGCGGCCTCGGCCGCAGCCGCGCCGCCACCGCGCCCGGAGTACACCGTTCGCCGCAATCCGGCCTCACATCCGCAGGATCCGCAGGTAGCGCTTCAGGTCGGGCAGGCTCTGCCAGACCAGGGTCACGACCGCGGCCGCGACGGCCGCGCACAGCAGGTTCTTCAGCATGGTGACGCCTCTCTCTGCGCCTGCGCGTCCGATCCGACGATCCGCAGGACCACTTCGACCGCCTCCTCGACGGCTGCGGCCACCGGGGCACTGAGCCCGATGCCCTCCTCCAGCGACTCCGGCTCGCACCCCACCACGAGCACCCGTTCGGGCGCGGATCCGCCCGTCCCGGCGGCCAGCGTGGCGAGCAGCGCGAGCACGGCGTCCGGCCCCATCCGGTGCCCGTCCATGACGGGCGCCTCCACCGGGCCGGCGTCCGCCTCGATCAGGTACACCGTGCCCGGCTCGCCTCCGCGCGCGGTGGCGTCGACCAGCACGAGCGTCCGGTAGCCGTCCAGCAGCTGGTAGGCCAGGTGCACTCCGCGCACCCCGATGTCCACCAGCTCGACGTCGGCCGGCAGCGGGTGCCCGGCCAGCCGCCGGACCGTCTCCACCCCGAACCCGTCGTCACCGAGGAAGATGTTGCCCACCCCGGCCACCAGTACCCGGCCCGTGCTCACGAGTCCTCCAGCGGCGTGACCTCGTCCGGCTGGAAGTACCGGAACCGGCCCTGGGCGCGCCACAGGTCCGCGCCCGGGTCGTCCTCGACCGTGACGGCGAGGTGCACCGAGCCGTCGACGTCGTGCAGCACGGCCTCGACCACGGCGGTCCGCCCGTGCAGGAAGAGGTCCTGGGCGTCGGTGCGCCGCCGGCCGGGCCGGAGCAGGACGCGGCTGCCGGCCCCGACCTCGCGGCCGTCGACCACCACCCGGTCCCGGTCCGGGTCCACCTCCGGGTCGTTGCCAGGGTCCCACCAGGGCTGCTCGGCGGTGGACCCGGTGATCTCGCGCAGGCCCCGGACGGCGCCGTGCAGCCGCTCCAGGACCTCCGGGGGCATCGACTCGGCGAGGTCGATCACGGCGCCCGCCCGCTCGTCCGTGCCCCGGGCCTCGCGCTTCTCGCGCTCGGTCAGCGCCGCCGTCCGCAGGGCGAGGATCTCGTCGATCTCGGTCGCGTCGTAGAGCGCGCCGAGGCTCTCCGGGGCGACCAGCGGATGGTCCTCCAGGATGATCGGCGAGGAGAGCAGCACCTGGTCGCGCCCGGGCGGGCCGGCCAGCACGGGCCAGGTGTGCTCGTTGCGGCACTCGGCCACGGCCGCCTTCGCCCATTCGGGCGGGTCGGTCACCGACAGGAAGGTGCCCCGGTCGAGGCCGAGCAGCAGGTGTGCCGAGACCAGCGCGCGGGGCAGCGCCGCCTCCCGCCGGTCGCCCGGCCCCGGCTGCCACGGCGCGGTGTTCTCCACCACGACCGCGAGCCTGCGCACCTCGTACGGTCCGGGGACGTCCCGGGCGGTCAGCCGCAGGAGGCCGTCGGCCTGTTCGCGCCGGCGCAGCAGCCGGCCGACCGTCACGCCGTCCTCGCGGAGCAGTTCCATCTCCTCGCAGGCCGGCAGCCGGAACGGCCGGACGATCCCGTCGCCGGCCAGCTCGTCGACGGGGAGGACGAGTTCCACGCGCTCCTCGACGCCCTCGTCCCACGGGACGAGCACCCGGTCGGCCAGCTCCAGCTCGTCGACCGGCTCGAAGCCGCCGCCCGGGGTGGCGCGCTGGACGGTCCGCCGCTGAGCGCGGAGGAACCGCAGCTCCACCGCCAGCCGGTCGCCGGGGCGCGGCTCGATCAGGCACTCGGTGCGCTGGTGGGAGTGCTCGCCGCTGTCCTCGCCGTAGCCGGGCGGGACGAGGACGCCGAACTGCCAGCGCAGCCGGTTCTTGGCCGCCGAGGCCCGGTAGGGGTAGAGCACGTAGCCCTCGAAGAGGACGGCGTCGGCGATCTGCCGGGCCTGCGCGAACCGGCTCTCGGTCTCGGCCGTGAAGGCGTTCGCGTTCACCGGGCGACCTCCTCGGTCCGGACCGCGTCGAGCAGCTCGCGCACGGTCGCGTCCCAGGACGGCAGGGCCCGCCGGGAGCGGTAGGCGAGCAGTTCCGCCATCAGTTCGGCCGGCAGCCGCAGCCACCCGCAGCCCGGGAAGTGCTGCTCGATCATCTCCCGCCACACCCGCACGGGCATCCGCACCGTCGCCTCCCGGTCCCAGGGCACCGGGGCCACCTGGAAGCCGCCGGGGCCGGTGAACGCGGTGCCGGAGAAGAGCAGCAGCAGCGGGACGTCGCCGCCGTCCAGCGCCGCGAGGTAGCGGGCGGAGGCCACGTCCATGTCGTAGGTGCACGGGACGGGCAGGTCCACCTCGGTCTCCCCGGTGAAGCCGGGCACCATCAGCGGCACCTGGGCGAACTGCACCGGGTGCAGCGTGCCGCCCCAGCGGGAGCGCTCGCCGAACAGGTCGGCCAGCCGCTCGCCCTCGGCCTCGCCGTAGGAGCGCCGCGCGGGTTCGATCCGCAGCTGGCAGCGGAGCGCCAGGGCGTGCACCCTGGTCCCTTCGGGGGCGGTGATCCGCAGCCGCAGGACCAGCGTCGGTCCGGCCGCGTGGGGGTCGGGCCGCACGCCGGTGCAGGCGAAGGACAGCGCGGTCACGAGGCCCCCTCCGGTTGGAGCGCGCGGGCCCGGGCGGCCACCCGGGCGAAGAAGGCGTCGAGTTCGGCCCGGGCCTCGGCCCCGCCGTCGAAGCCCTTCCAGCACCGCCGCAGCCGGCCGACCAGCTCGTAGCAGACGTCGATCGGCACCAGGAAGCACTGGACCGGGCTCGCCGCCGGGTGCCGCAGCAGCAACGCCTCGACGTCGGGCTCCAGTTCGGCGGCGAGCCGGCTCGCGCCGAGCGCGGCCCGCCAGTCGGCCTCGTCCGGTTCGCTCTCGGTCGCACCGCCCGGGCCGGGGTAGAGCAGCACCAGCCGGTCCTGCCGGGCGTTGCGGAACAGGAACGCCGTCTCGACCGGGATGCCGAGCGCCGCCCACTGCTCCTCGCCGAACCGGTGGTCCGGCTCGGCGAGGTAGCGGTCGGGCACGCCGCGGTAGCGGCCGCCGGCCGCGCCGGGCTGCTGGAACAGCAGCCCGCAGGCCGTGCAGACACAGGTGAGGGACTGCTCCTCGGTGTCCACCAGGTGCCGGTGCTCCCGCGGGAGCTGCTGGCCGCAGAAGGTGCAGCGCTCCGGCTGCGGGGGTGCGGGCTCGCGCAGCCGGCGCAGCAGGGCGGCGCCGGGGCGGGAGAGCTGACGGGCGCTCACCGCACCTCCGCCGAGGCCGGCGGCCGGGTGCCGATCTGCAGCAGCTGCGGCGCGCGTTCCAGCTCCACGGCCGTCACCTCGGGGGCGTGACAGGCCAGCACGGCCTCGACGTCCTGCTCCCCGCAGCCGCAGCCGCTCCTGGTCCGGCGCAGCCGCAGCGTGCCGGTCGCGGGGTCGAAGCCGAGCAGTTCGACCGGCTCGGGCAGCGCGGCGAGCGCGCGGGCGATCCGGGCGGTGACGTCCTCGGGGTGCAGGTCGTGCAGGACGAGCAGCCCGGCCACCTCCTGGTCGTCCAGCAGCTGCCGCAGCGTCCGCGGCGGCAGGGCCCGGACGAGCCGGGTGAGGCCGTCCCCGTAGAAGGCCATCAGCTCGCGGACCAGCTGCTCGCCGGCCCCCTGCCCGTCGCCGCCGGCCAGCTGGTCCAGCGCCTCCTGGATCCGCAGCCCGGTCTCCTCCGCCGTCATGCGGTGAGCCCGCTCAGTCCCGTGGGGACGTGCATCTTCTGCACGGTCCGGCCGCCGCCGACGTACATGTGGACGCCGCAGGGCAGACAGGGGTCGAAGCTGCGCACGGCCCGCATGATGTCGATGCCCTTGAAGTTCTCCGGCGAGTTCTCCTCGAAGATCGGCGTGTTCTGCACCGCGTCCTCGTACGGGCCGGGCGTGCCGTAGCTGTCGCGGACGCTGGCGTTCCACGGCGTCGGCGGGTACGGGTGGTAGTTGGCGATCTTGCCGTCGCGGATCACCATGTGGTGCGACAGCACGCCGCGCACGGCCTCGGTGAAGCCGCAGCCGATCGACTCGTCCGGCACCTCGAAGCGCTCCCAGGTCTGGCTGCGCCCGGCCCGGACCTCGGCGAGGGCCTTCTCCGCGAAGTGCAGGGCCGCCGCGGCCGCGTAGGCCTGAAAGTACGTCCGGGCGCGGTTGCGCTCGATGGCGTTGCTCCAGCGCGGGATCTTCCACTCGAAGGTGGTCTCCGGCTTGGTCATCGAGCGCGGCAGGTTGATCTGCACGCTGTGGCCGGTGGCCTTGATGTAGCCGATGTCGACCAGCCCGGAGAGCGCGGTGGACCAGAGGCGGGCGATCGGGCCGCCGCCGGTGTCGAGCGCGAGGTGGTCCTTGCCGTCGAACCAGCGGGGGGACATCACCCAGCTGTACTTGTCGTCGAAGTCGCGCTTCTGCGGCGCGGGGACGGTGTACTGGTTCCAGGGGTGCCTGGGGTCGACCGGGTTGCCCAGCGGGTCGTGGGTGACGAAGAGCTCCTTGCCCTCCCAGTCCTCGTAGTAGGAGCTGCCGAGCAGGATGCGGATGCCGAGGTTGATCTCGGTCAGGTCGTTGGTGACCAGCTTGCCGTCGACGACCACGCCCGGGGTGACGAACATCTTCCGGCCCCAGTCGGTCATGTTCCGGTACGTGAAGTCGCAGTGGTCCGGGTCGTTGAGGCTCCCCCAGCAGCCGAGCAGGATGCGGCGCCGGCCGACCTCCTCGTAGCCGGGCAGCGCCTCGTAGAAGAAGTCGAAGAGGTCGTCATGGAGCGGCACGACCTTCTTCATGAACTCCACGTACCGCATCAGCCGGGTCAGGTAGTCGGTGAAGAGCTGGACCGTCGCCACCGTGCCGACGCCGCCCGGGTAGAGCGTGGAGGGGTGCACGTGGCGGCCCTCCATCAGGCAGAACATCTCCCGGGTGTAGCGGCTGACCTGCAGCGCCTCGCGGTAGAACTCGCCCTCGATCGGGTTGAGCGAGCGCATGATGTCGGCGATCGTCCGGTACCCGTGGTCGCCGGCGTGCGGGGCCGCGGTGCGCTCGGCCAGCTCCAGGACGCCGGGGTTGGTCTCGCGGACCATCTTCTCGCAGTAGTCCACCCCGACCAGGTTCTCCTGGAAGATGTTGTGGTCGAACATGTACTCGGCGGCCTCGCCGAGGTTGATGATCCACTCACCGAGGTGCGGCGGCTTCACCCCGTACGCCATGTTCTGCGCGTAGACGGAGCAGGTGGCGTGGTTGTCGCCGCAGATGCCGCAGATGCGGCTGGTGATGAAGTGCGCGTCGCGCGGATCCTTGCCCCGCATGAAGACGCTGTAGCCGCGGAAGACCGACGAGGTGCTGTAGCACTCCGCCACCTTCTTCTGCTTGAAGTCGATCTTCGTGTGGATGCCGAGGCTGCCCACGATCCGGGTGATCGGGTCCCAGGACATCTCCACCAGGCCGCTGCCGTCGCCGGCTGCCTTCGTCGTCGGTGCCATCGTGTCTGTCGTGCCCTTCTGGAAGCGGGGAGGGTCAGCGGCGGAGCGGGCCGCCGCACGGGAGTGCGGCGGCCCGCCTGGTCACCGCGGTGTGCGGTAACCGGTCGTCAGCGTGCGCCCCGGGTGGCGCCACTTCGGTTCCTTGTCGAGGGTCTTCATGGTGATCGAGCGCAGTCGCCGGATCACCGCGCCGTACGCGGAGCTGGCGTTGGCCGAGATGTGCGAGCCCGGCGGCGGGTCCATGAAGGGCATGAACTTGTCCGGGAAGCCGGGCATCGTGCAGGCGATGCAGATGCCGCCCACGTTGGGACAGCCGCCGATGCCGTTGATCCAGCCGCGCTTGGTGACGTTGCACTTGACGACCGGGCCCCAACAGCCCAGCCGCACCAGGCACTCCGGGGTGCCGTACTCGGTGGCGAACTGGCCCTGCTCGTAGTAGCCGCCGCGGTCGCAGCCCTCGTGCACGGTGGCGCCGAACAGCCAGGTCGGGCGCAGCTTGTCGTCCAGCGGGATCATCGGCGCGGAGCCGGCCAGCTGGTAGAGCAGGTAGGTCAGGGTCTCGGAGAAGTTGTCGGGCTGGATGGGGCAGCCCGGCACGCAGACGATGGGCAGGCCGGCCTTGGACTTCCAGTCCCAGCCCAGGTAGTCGGGGACGCCCATGGCACCGGTCGGGTTGCCGGCCATGGCGTGGATGCCGCCGTAGGTGGCGCAGGTGCCGATCGCGACGACCGCCGTGGCCTTGGGCGCGAGCCGGTCCAGCCACTCACTGGTGGTGATCGGCTGACCGGTCCGCGGATCGTCGCCGAAACCGCACCAGTAGCCCTCCTCCTTGATGCTCTCGTTCGGGATGGATCCCTCGACGACCAGGACGAACGGGTCGAGTTCCCCGCGGTCCGCCTTGAAGAACCACTCCACGAAGTTGTCCGCGCCCTGGACCGGCCCGCACTCGAAGTCGATCAGCGGCCAGTGGACGGCGATCTTCGGCAGGCCCGGCAGCGCGCCGGTGACGATCTCCTCGATGCTCGGCTGCATGGCCGCGGTCAGGGAGACCGAGTCACCGTCGCAGCTCAGGCCCGCGTTGATCCAGAGAATGTGCACCACGTCAGCGTCGGTGGCGCTCGTTGCTGCAGCACCCATGAGGATGCCTCCTCGGAACTGGGAGCCGGACAAAAAGGCTCAAACCAGTCATAGCAGCGGTTGCGGCGGGCCGCCGGTCCGCAGGGCCGGGCGAGCACCCGGACGGAGCGCAAGCCGGGAGGGCCGTTCGGAGCAGCCGGGCGGTCACCCCTGCGGGCGGCATGGAGGGCGGCGCGGGAGGCGGTGCGGAGCGGGCCGGAGGCCGTCCGGGCGGCCGCGCCCCGGCATCGGGGCGGCACCGGCGAATTTGACATGACTGAACCAGGCCCCGAGCGGGCATACCGTCAGTAGCCCGCCGAAGGGCCCCGGTTGAAGCTCCCCCACGAGCGCAACCGAGGCCCCGGCCGGCGACCGGGCCTGGACGTGACTCCCCCCACGGAGCGGCGGCCAGGCCCGCATGCTGTACAACCAGCGATACGCAGCGTACATGTCATATCCACGTACCGCTACCGGGCGGACGTCCGGAGGTCGACCGACGGCCCGTCAGGGCGCCGCCGCCGCGCCTCCGCGACCGGTCGGCGCCCTGGTCAGCGGCGCCCACCACAGACGGAACGGCCGGTGCACCGGGGATGGTTCCCGGTGCACCGGCCGTTCGGGTCCGCGGCCCCGGGCCGCCGGACTCAGGCGGGAAGCGGACGCTCCACCGGGGCGTGCCAGTCCGGGACGCTCGCGCCCGGCTCGGTGAAGGCGGCGAAGTCCGTGGTGCCGGTGAACGGCTTCCGCTGGTAGAGATCGCGGGCGTAGGCCCACAGGTGCGGGTACGCGGTCAGACCGGGGTTCACCGCGCGCGCGTGGTTGGGCCCGACGTCGTAGCGCACCAGCGTCACCCAGAGCCGCACATCGGCCTCGGTCAGCCGGTCGCCCAGCAGGTAGCGGCTGGTGGCCAGCCGGTCGTCCAGCTCCGCGAAGGTCTCCAGCAGCAGGGCGCGGGCCGCGAGCGCGGCGTCCCCGGTGCCGGCCGCCGCGCCCGCGCCGTGGTTCACGGCCGGGCCCAGCCGGGCGTCCAGCGCGTCGATCTCGGCCCGGAGGTCCTCCGGGTAGGTGTCGGCGCCGTTGCTCCACCGGCCGAACTGGGTCGCCAGGTCGATGCCTATGGTCCGGAAGTCGTTGCTGACCACCCGACCGCTCCGGCGGTCCCAGAGCGTCGGCACCGAGATGTGCCCGTCGAAACCGGGCTCGGTCCGCTCGTACGCGTCGCGCAGCAGGGTGAACCCGTTCACCGGGTCCGGCCCGTAGGTCTCCCGGAAGGCCCAGCCCCGGCCGTCACGGCGGCCGTCGACGTAGGAGACCGAGACGACGTCCTCCAGCCCGTTGAGAGCGCGCTGGATGGTGGTGCGCTGCGCCCAGGGGCAGAACCAGCCGGCGTAGATGTGGTAGCGGCCGGGCTCGGCGGCGAAGCCGCTGCTCCCGTCGGCGGTGATCCGCCCGGTGAAGCGGTACAGCGGGCGCTCGTCGCCGGGAGCCCTGGTGATCCGGTACTCGCCGTGGACGGCGGTGTCGGCGGGACTGGCGTAGGGCACGTTCTGACTCACATCGAACTCCTCGGACTCCTCGGAAAGGTGGAACGGTGCGGCTCGGCGGGTGGTCTCGGTGCGGAGGCGGGGCGCCGGGGCTTCGTCACGCGCCCGGGACCCCGCCGGGCGTCCGCAGGCCCAGGAAGGTGACGTGCCGGCGCAGCCGGAACCCCAGCGACTCGTAGAGCCGGATCGCGGTGGTGTTCTCGGCGGAGGTGTGCAGGAACGGCGTGTCGCCCCGCTCACGGATCCCGGCCGCGACCGCCCGGACCAGCCGGGAGCCGAGCCCCCGGCCCCGGTGGGACTCGGCCGTGCAGACGGCGCTGATCTCGGTCCAGCCCGGCGGGCGCAGGCGCTCCCCCGCCATCGCGACCAGCGCGCCGCCGCGGCGGATGCCCAGGTAGCCGCCGAGTTCGATGGTCCGGGGCAGGAACGGGCCGGGCCGGGCGTGCTCCACCAGCGCCAGCATCTCCGGTACGTCGGCGGGGCCCAGCCGGACGGCCTCCTCGTCGGGCCGGGCCCGGACGCCGTCGTCCACCAGCTGGACACCCCGGCCCCGCAGCAGGATCTCCCAGTCGGCCGGTACGGCGTCCGGGGAGCCGGTGGCGGCGACGACGGCGCCCGGGCCGTACAGCGCCGCGACATCCCGCCAGGTCTCCCGGTCGGGCCGGTCGGGGAGGGCGACGAACGGCGACACGTCGGCCGGGTAGCGCAGCACCTCACCGCTTCGCTCGGCCAGGTGGGCGTGCGGGCCGAGCAGGGCGGCGCGGGCGGGGTTGTCCAGGGGGTGGCGCCGCTCGGCGGTGTCCGGGGCGTCGTCGGGGATGAGCACGGGGTACTGGGGCATGCGGGAGCCGTTCCTCGATCTCGGTCTTCTCGGTCGCTTCGGCCCGGGGCGTCGCCGGCCGGGGGCAGGACCTCGGGCGGCTGCCGGGAGGCCGGGCAGCCGGGACGGGCCACGGCGGAGCGGGGCTGCCGGGCACACCGGGGCGCCGGGCACGCGTGACGACGGGCGATTACGGGCGGTTACGGGCGGTTACGGGCGACAGAGGCCGGTCGGGGAGCCGACCCCGTCGATCCAGCGGCGCCGCACCAGCCGGGCACCACCGGGCCGGATGCCGACGGTCCGGGTGCCGGCGGCCGCGTGGGCTCCGGCCTGCGGGCGGAACGCCGCGCGCGGCCGCAGCGGGTGTCCGAAGACCACCCGCCCGCCCCGCAGTTGGCGTGCGTGCATCGCCCGTCCGTTTCGCGTCCGGCAACCGTGAAGGTCCACAGTACCGCTCGACCGGCCCGGGACCAGGGGCAATCCCGAATCGCCGGCCGCCGACGCCGGGCCGAAACAGTGCCGTCGCACCGTGCTCACAGCGCGTTCACTGCAGGATGTTGATCGCCCGGGCGACGACCAGGGCGCCCAGCGCGAGGGAGGTCGCCGCCTGCGCCATCATCAGCAGCTTGGCCCACCGTCTGACCGCCGAGACGTCGGTGGGGCTGAAGGCCGTGGCGGTCCAGAAGGAGAGCGTCAGGTAGTCGGCGAACCGCGGCACCCAGGCGGCCGGCGCGTGGTCCGGGTACTGCATCTCGGGGAACACGAACGCCGGGTTCGCGAAGGGCCGGTGGGCGCGGGCGGCGGCGCCGCCGCGGTCCAGGCTCCAGTACCAGAGCGCGAAGGCCACCACGTTCGTCACCCAGACCACGCCGCCGGTCGCCAGCAGCCCGACGGCGTTGTTCGCGAACAGCTTGTTGTCGGTCAGGATGTCCACCACCAGACGGACGCCCGCGAACACGTTGGCCACCGTGATGGCGCCGATCAGCAGCTGGGTGACGACCCGGAGCCAGGCCTTCTGCCGGTCGATCCGGCCCGGGTCGCCGATGATCAGCACCGCCAGCAACGAGCCCACGGCGACTGGCAGCACCCAGGCGGGGTCGACCCGGTAGCGGGCCGGCAGCGTCACGTGGAGCATCGCGACGACCGCGACCGCCAGCACCACCGGCCACCAGTGCTCGCCGCTCACCGCGGCCCGGTCCGGCGTCACCCGCCGCGGATCCGTCGGGTGGGGGCTGGAGGGCATGCCCCATTGTCACCTCGCGGCCCGGATCGCGGCCGCAGGCTCACCAGCCGGGGCCGCGGCGGGGCGGCTCCTACCGGGTGGCGGCCGTCGCCGTTCCCTCCAGGCGCCCGACGATCAGCTCGCAGAGCTCATGGGTGCGCAGGGCGTCGTGGGCGTCGATCGTCTTTCCGGTCCGGACGGCGTCGAGGAAGGCGAGGACGACCTGCTCGATGCCGCGCTGGCGGGCCACCGGGACCCAGTCGCCGCGACGGCGGATCGTGGGCTGGCCGCGGTGGTCGATCACGTCGGCGAGGTTGTGGACCTCGCGCTTGGAGTCCCCGCCGGAGACCTGGAGGATCTCCTCGGTGGAGCCGGAGACGCGGTTCATGATGCCCAGGGCGGTGAAGCCCTCACCGGAGAGGGTGAGGACGACGTGCTCGACGAGGCCGTCGCGCACCCGGGAGCGGACGTCGACCTGCTCGATCTCCCCGGGCGCCAGGAAGCGCAGCAGGTCCACCACGTGGATGAAGTCGTCGAAGACCATCGAGCGGGGCGCCTCGGGCAGGCCCTCGCGGTTCTTCTGCAGGACGATCAGGTCGCGCGGCCGCTCCTTCGCCTGCACGTAGCCGGGCGCGTAGCGGCGGTTGAAACCGACCATCAGCGAGCGGCCCGTGCGGTCGGCGAGGTCGACCAGCCGGCGGGACCCGTCCAGGGTCTGGTCGAGCGGCTTGTCCACGTAGACGTCGACCCCGGCCGTCAGCAGCTGCTCGACGATCGGGACGTGCTGGTCGGTGGCGGCGTGCACGAAGGCGGCCCGGATGCCGCTGCCGATCAGCGCGCCCAGGTCGGTGAACCGGTGCTCGGGCGCGATCCGGTGGGCCTCGCCGATCCGGTCCAGCTTGGCCCGGTCCCGGGTCATCAGGCGCAGGTCGAGGCCGGGCAGCGTGCCGAGGACCGGGAGGTAGGCCTTCTGGGCGATGTCGCCGAGCCCGATCACCCCGACGGGGAGGAGAGCGTCGGGGGCGGAGGTCAGGCTCATCGGTGCTCCAGTGGTCCGGACGATCATCGGCCCGGCCCACCCTACTCGCCGCTCCCCCGGCGGCCGGCGGGGTGGCCCGGCGCACCCGGCGGACGCGTGCGGCGGCGCCGGCGCGGTGGGGCCCCGACCGGTGGCCGGGGCCCCACCGTCCCCCGCTCAGCCGACGTCGAGCGCCCGCGTCAGCGGGCGCTCCGCCATGGGGCGGCCGGCCGGGACGGTGGACCCGCCGGGGCGGGCCGCCCGGGCGCGCGCGGCGGTGTCCCGGGTCCGCACCGCCGCAGCGGGGTGCTCACCCGGGCGGTCAGCCGGCCGAGGCCGACCGCCTCGCCGGCGAGCAGCGACCACAGGACGGCCCCGCTCAGCAGGGCGGCCTCGGCGGTGAGGTCCAGTCGCGCGAGGGCGGCCCCGACGGCGGCCGCGCGCCGGCGCCGGCGGTCACGGCGAACTCCTCGTCCTCGTCATGGTTCAGATCCAGCCGTCGAGCCCGGCCAGGAAACCGTCGTGATCGTCCCGGTGGACGGTGTGGCCGGCGCCGGGCACGGTGCGCACCTCGAAGCCCCGGGCGCGCAGCAGTCCGGCGTCCTCGGCGCTCACCAGGAAGCTCCGGTCGGCCAGGAGCACCAGCGAGGGCACGGCCGGTGCGGCCGGCAGGCCGCACTCCTGGCCGGACAGGGCGAGCGCGGACTCCTCGTCCCAGGCCGCGAGGGTGGCGAGTTCGACGTCCACGTCGGCGGCCTCCCAGCGGGGGTTGAACCCGGCGATCTGCTCCCGGGTGGCGTGCCGGAACTCCACGAACATCCGCGGGTCGGCGCCCTCGATCCGGGCGAACTGCCAGGCCGGGTCGACGTACACGGCGCGGGCCGGCTTCAGCCGCTCCACCGCGCCCAGCAGGCTGATGCCGCCGAGCGAGTGGCCGACGGCCAGCTCCGCGCCGGCCGGCAGGGTCTCGACGAGGTCCTCGGCGTAGGCCTCCAGGGCGTACCGCTCCTGCGGGCTCCCGCCGGTACCGCGCGGGCTCCGGCCGTGGCCGCGCTGGTCGACGGCGATGACGCGGTATCCGCGCGCGGCCAGGGCCGGGCCGACCCGCCGCCAGGTGCGGTGGTCGGACATGATGCCGTGCACCAGCAGGGCGACGCGGTCGCCGGAACCCCACTCCTGGGTGTGCAACTTCACGAGATGGAGACCTTTCTGGGAACGCTCGGGTGGGCGGACGTACTCGGTCGGGTGGACGTCGTGGGTGTGCCGGGAGGTGCCGGCGTACTCAGCGAACACCACGGACCGGCTTCAGCGCGAGGGTGCCGAGCCCGGCGAGGGCCGCGCCGAGCAGGAACAGCGGAGTGCGGCCGCCGAGGCCGGGCACGACGGAGGCGACGAAGGGCACCAGGATCCGCGGACAGGCGTTGGCGATGTCGAGCCCGCCGATGTCCCGGGCGGCGTCCTCCGCCTCGGGCAGCACCATGGTGACCGGCGCGGTGTCGACGGCCGTGAAGCGGCCGAAGGCCAGTCCGTTGACCACGGAGAAGACGATCATGCCGGGCCGCCCGAGGCCGACCACCGGCCATCCGGCCCTGCCGGGCGGGGAGGAACTCGCCGCCCTGGTCGCCCGGTCGGTGAACGAGCCCGACCAGGTGCCCGCCACCCGGAACGTGCTGGGCTTGCGCACGGTCGTCCGCGAGTCGGCCTCGCTCCGCCCCCGCTCCGGGCCTCCCCGACAGGAGAATCCGGTTGTGACCGGGACGGCTGGTGGGCGAGGCTCTCGGCATGACCACTCCGCCCGAGTCGATCACGCTGGACGACCTCACGCTGCGCCGCTTCGACGGCGAGGCGGACCTTCCCGAGCTCTTCCGGGTCATCGAGGAGTCCCTGGAGCACCTCCGCCCGTGGATGCCCTGGGTCGCCACGCACAGCCCCGACGCCACCCGTGCCTTCCTGGCCGGCCGCGCCGAGCAGTGGGAGAGCGGCGCCGCGTTCACCTACGCGATGGTGACGGAGCGGGGCATCGTCGGCGCCTGCCAGCTGTTCCGCCGCGAGGGCCTGCCGGGCGACGGCCTGGAGATCGGCTACTGGCTGCACCCCGCCGCCACCGGCCGCGGTCTGGCCACCAGAGCTGTCCGGGCCCTGGTCGACGAGGCGTTCCTGCTGCCCGGCGTCGACCACGTCGAGATCGTCCACGACCCGGCGAACCGGGCGAGCGGCGCCGTACCGGCGCGCCTCGGCTTCGCCGAGCACCTCTGCCGACCCGCCGAGCGCCTGGCGCCCGCGCAGACCGGGGTGGACAAGGTCTGGCGGCTGACCCGGGCGCGGACAGGGCTGTGACCGGCCGCACCGGACGGGCGACCGGGGCGGCAGAGACAGCGCGGCCGGAGCATGGAGGGAGTGCCCGGCGCCGCTAGGGCAGACGGACGGGCCGGCCGCCGGAACTCCGCGGCGGCACGGGTGCCGGGCCGGTGCGGCGGGACAGCACCGCGCCCCCGGGGCCGCACGGCCCCGGGGCGCCCCGGGTGGAGGTCGAACCGCGGATCAGAGCTTGAACATGGCGGTGTACGGCTGGGTGATCCGTTCCTGCCGTGAACCGAAGTCCACCAGTACCGCGATGTCACCGCCACCCTCGACGGCGATGGCCCGGCCGAGGCCGTACGTGTCGTGGGTGACCCTGTCGCCGACGGCGAACCGTTTGAGAGGAGCTTCGACCCGGGCCTTGAAGGGGCTGGTGGGCAGAGTACGCCGGACTGCTGCTGATTTCGTCATCTCCCCCAGTATGCGCCGGAACTCGCCCCAGCGGGCCCTCCGGAAGGTCTCGAATTCGCACATAACCGGAATCCGTATGGTGCGGTTCACCACCGCACCGACGGAATTTCACGGCCGCGGACGGTCTGCCACCGGCGCGAACCGCGTCGGCGGGGGCGGGCAGCACACCTGTGCCCGCCGCTCTTTCGAGCGATTCGCAGGCCCGGCCGGCCCCGCGCAGCGGGACGCCAACTCCGCCGGGCGGTCGACCGGTTGGCGCTGCTTCCGCCGCCGCGACAGCCGGCCCCGGACGGGGCCCCGGAGCCGCCGGGGGTGAATCCCTCCACCACGGAGACCCCCGGCCTGCTAGAGTCGAATGAGTTGCAGTAGTGGTTCCCATGAACTTTGTGTGGGCCTGCTGAGGTCTCGCAGGCGCATTTTTGTTTCCCGGCTCTTCCCCGGGTGGGTCATCATCGCGGCATCTCGGAGCACGCACCGTGCGAGCTCCGGACAGCCCCTTGAAGGAGATTTCTTTATGGCTAATGGCACTGTGAAGTGGTTCAACGCGGAAAAGGGCTTCGGCTTCATCGAGCAGGAGGGTGGCGGCCCCGACGTCTTCGCCCACTACTCGAACATCAACGCCAACGGCTTCCGTGAGCTGCTCGAGGGCCAGAAGGTCGAGTTCGACGTCACGCAGGGCCAGAAGGGCCCGCAGGCCGAGAACATTCGTCCGCTGTAGTTTCTGCCACGGCACCCGCCCGGCAGCGAGGGGCCCGCACCGCGTTCATGCCTGGTGCGGGCCCCTCGGCTTTTTCGCAGGACCCACCGCTGCCCGGGCTTCATTCCCGGCTCCGCCACCGGCGGCCTTCCCCACGCGAGCTGCTCCGCGCCGCGTCCGGGTCGGCGCCCCGCCGTGATGACTCACGGTTCGAGGTTCTTCGCTCCCGCCCGCGCGGTGAGCGCCGACCGTAGGTGACGTGCCGCACGGTTTCACCGTCCACGCTCCGCCAGTTCCGGCCCGTTCCTTGCAGCCTCCGCCCGGATTACCCGTGGGCGCGGAGCCTTCCTCGTGACGTGCCACCTTGAGGAAGGTCTCCAGATGAATCGCTCCAGTCGCTCCTCGTACCAGAATTCCGAGTCCCGCTCCGGCGGCGGCTCGTACGGCTCCCGTTCCGGCGGGGGCGGTTCCTCGTACGGCTCCCGCTCGGGTGGTGGCGGCGGCTCCTACGGCTCCCGTTCCGGCGGGGGCGGCTCCTCGTACGGCTCCCGCTCGGGCGGCGGTCCGAGGCGGCGCCAGAGCTCCTCCGTGCAGGGCGAGTTCGCGATGCCGGTCAGCACCACCCCGGCCCTGCCGGCCGTCGAGACCTTCGACCAGCTCGACATGCCGAAGGCCCTGCTCTCGACGCTCACCCGCCAGGGCGTCACCTCGCCGTTCCCGATCCAGGCCGCGACGCTGCCGAACTCGCTGGCGGGCCGGGACGTCCTCGGCCGCGGCCGGACCGGCTCCGGCAAGACCATCGCCTTCGGCCTCGCGCTGCTGGCCCGCATCGCCGGCCGGCAGGCCGAGCCGGGCCAGCCGCTGGCTCTCGTCCTGGTGCCCACCCGTGAGCTCGCGCAGCAGGTCACCGAGGCGCTCACCCCCTACGCCCACTCGGTGCGGCTGCGGCTCGCCACCGTGGTCGGCGGGGTCTCGATCGGCCGCCAGGCCCAGATCCTGGGCCGGGGGGCGGAGGTCGTCGTGGCCACTCCCGGCCGCCTCAAGGACCTGATCCAGCGTGGCGCCTGCCGGCTCGACAGCGTCGGGATCACCGTCCTCGACGAGGCCGACCAGATGGCCGACATGGGCTTCCTGCCGCAGGTCATCGAGCTGCTCGACCAGGTCGAGGCCGACAGCCAGACGATGCTGTTCTCCGCCACCCTGGACCGCAACGTCGACCGCCTGGTGCGCCGCTTCCTCAAGGACCCGGTCACCCACTCGGTGGACCCGTCCGCCGCCGCGGTCAGCACCATGGAGCACCACGTCCTGCACGTGCAGAACGGCGACAAGAACGCCACGATCGCCCACATCGCCTCGCGCGAGGGCGGCGTGATCATGTTCACCGACACCAAGCACGGCGCCGACCGGCTGGTGGACGAGCTGCTCGCCAGCGGGGTGAAGGCTGCCGCGCTGCACGGCGGGAAGTCCCAGCCCCAGCGCACCCGCACCCTCCAGCAGTTCCGCAACGGCCAGGTCACCGCGCTGATCGCGACCAACGTCGCGGCCCGCGGCATCCACGTCGACGGCCTCGACCTGGTCGTCAACCTGGACCCGCCGACCGACCACAAGGACTACCTGCACCGCGGCGGCCGCACCGCCCGGGCGGGCGAGTCCGGCACCGTCGTGACGCTCGTCCTGCCCAACCAGCGCCGCGAGACGGCCCGGATGATGGCCACCGCCGGCATCACCCCCGAGTCCACCCGGGTCCACTCCACCGATGACGAGCTGGCCCGCATCACCGGCGCCCGCGTGCCCACCGGCGTGCCCGTGGTGATCGCCGACCCCGTGGTCGAGCGGCCCCGGCGCAGCGCCTCGGGCGGTCGCAACCGCCGCAGCCGCCCCACCTCGGCCGGCCGCGGCCAGCAGGGCGGCGGCACCGGCGGCCGCGGCCAGGGCGGCGGCACCGGCGGCGCCCGCCGTGGCGGGCCGCGGCGCGTCGACCTGGCCGCGTAGGCCCCGCGTCCGGTCGGTCCCGCCGCGCGACGGCGGGACCGGCCGGATCCGGCCGGGCATCCGCGGGCCGGGCCCAGCCGCGGCAGCACCGTCGAGCACCTCCCTGATCGCCGCCGTCACCGGTGGACCGACCCGAAGGAGCCCCATGACCATGGCCCTCGAACACCCCGTCGACTTCGCCGCCGACGCCCTGACCACGGTCGGGGACGTGATGACCCGACCCGAGCTGCAGATCAGTGACGACGTCATGGTCGACACCGCGCTGGACATCCTGCTCAGCTCCGGCGCCCCGCACGCCCTGGTCCGCGACGAGGAGGGCCGCTGCGCCGGGCTGCTGACCCGTCTGCACCTCGCGCCGTTCCGGGCCCGCTCCTGGTACACCGAGCGCACCCCGGTGCGGGCGGTGAAGCACGACCGCGCGCCGTTCGCCACCGCCGGGATGCCGGCCGCCACCGCGGCGGCCACCATGCGCGCCCGCGGTCTGGACACCTGGCCGGTCGTGGACGACGACGGGCACGTCATCGGTCTGCTCAGCATCTGAGTCCCACCCGGGACCCCGCCTCCCCCGGCCCACCGGGGGAGGCGGGGTCCCGGTGGTTTCCGGAGCCGCCGCCCCGGACGCGGTCAGCCGGTGGCGGCGGCCACCTCGGTGAGGGCCTCCAGCACCGGGCGGATCAACGGGTGGCCGTCGGCGCCGGCCCGGACGGCGGCGAAGACCCGGCGGGTGGCGAGCGCGCTGTCCACCGGCCGCACCGCGACCCGTCCGAGATCCACCCCGAGCAGGGCGGACCGGGGCACCAGCGCCACCCCCGCACCGGCCGAGGCCAGCGCCACGACGGCGCGGAAGTCGTCCGAGGAGTGCACCAGACGCGGCTGGAACCCGGCGTGCTCGCAGGCCAGCAGCACCACGTCGTGGCAGGGATTGCCCGGGTAGGGCCCGATCCACGGCTCGGCGGCCAGGTCCGCGACGGCGATCGGCCCCTCCCCGGCGGCCAGCGGATGGCCGAGCGGCAGCACCGCCTCGAACGGTTCGGCGTACAGCGGCACCCGGGTGAGCCGGGCGTCGTCGGCCCGCGGCGCCCCCCGGTACTCGACGGCCACGGCCAGGTCGGCCCGCCCCTCCAGGACCATCGGCAGGCTGGCGTCGCCCTCCGCGTCCAGCACCTTGAGGCGGACGCCGGGCGCCCGGGCGGCGAGGGTCCCGATGGCGGGCGCCAGCACCAGGGAGATCCCGGTGGCGAAGGAGGCCACGGTGACCTCACCGGCCACACCGGCGCTGTAGGCGGCGAGATCGGCCTCGGCCCGTTCCAGCTGGGCGAGGACGGCGTCGGCGTGGCCGAGCAGGATCTCCCCGGCGGCGGTGAGCCGCACCCCCCGGCCCTCGCGGGCGAGCAGGTGGTGGCCGGTCTCCTGCTCCAGCGCGGCCAGCTGCTGGGACACCGCCGAGGGGGTGAGGTAGAGGGCGGCCGCCGCGGCGGTCACCGTGCGGTGGTCCGCCACGGCCCGCAGGGTCCGCAGCCGTCGTGCGTCGATCACACGCCAATTCTGCCAGCGTGCCGCGGGGTGCCGGAGCCACCGGGGGGACGTCCGGCGGCGCAGCGGGCGGAACAGCGGGCGGCGCCGTGGGCGGGCGGGTCCGCCGAAACCGCGAACGGGAGTGCCCGGCGATGTTCGCCAAGATCGTGGCCGAGTACTACGGCGCCGTGACGCCGATCAAC
>NZ_JBEXYD010000022.1:0-110120 GCF_040630735.1 Kitasatospora sp. NPDC005748 | reverse complement strand
TGTACCGGCGGAGCGGCTGGACAGCTCCCCGTCACCTCGGCCGGCCCGGACGCCCCCCGGGCCGGTCAGCGAACCGCACGAGGACCCTGCGCCCGAGCCCGACGCCTGCCACGCGTCCGGGCGCATGCCCGTCGCCTTCCGGAAGAACGCCGAAGGGTCGGACGCGTCGGGTAGGCCGAGCGTGCGGGCACAGGCGGCCGCGGTGAGGCGGTCACATGGTCTGCAGGAAGTCTTCGAGGGCCTTGTTGAAGGCATCCGGGCGTTCCATGTTGGGGTAGTGGGCAGCCCCGTCGATCGACATCGCGGTGCCGGTGGTGACGGTGCGGGTGAGGCGTTCGGCCATGCCGATGTGGTCGGGTGAGTCGACGGCACCGTTGATGGCGAGCACGGGCACCTCGATCCTGGCGACACGGTCCCAGGTGTCGCGGACAGGGACGCGCAGGTCGGGTTCGTCGGGGGTGTGTTTGGACAGGGTGCTGCGGGTCATCTCGCGCAGGCGGTCGACGACCTGGGGGGCGAGATCGTCCACGGTGCGGTCCGGGCCCGCGGCGAAGAGCGTGAAGGCCTCGACGGCGGCGTCCAGGTCGCCGGCCGCCATCGCTGCTTGCCAGGTGGTCCAGGTTCGGGTGGTCCAGGGATCCGTGAAGACCGGCTCACTGGTTCCGGCGCCGCTGACGACCACGGCACTGACCAGTTCCGGATGCTCCAAGGCGGTGTCGACCGCGATGCTTCCTCCCATGGAGACGCCCACCAGGACCGCGGGGCCGATGTCCAAGTGCCGTAGCAGCGCGGCGAGGTCGTCGGTGTGCCGGAACGGTTCGGTGGCGTTGGCGGACCGGCCGTGGCCGCGGGCGTCGGGTGCGATGACGCGGTGCCGCGCGGCGAGGGTGGATATCTGGTCGTCCCACATGCGGTGGTCCAGGAAGCCACCGTGCAGCAGGACGAGGGGGTGGCCGATGCCGGTGTCCCGCCAGAACAGATCATTCATGACAACCAAGGTGTCATTCTTGGAGGGGAATGGCAACCCGGGTGTCATCATGGCGGGGTGAACGAGAGAGATACCGGCCAGGCGTCCGAGGAGCTGACGGACCGGCTCACCAAGGTGTTCGACCTGGTGGGGCCGTTGTACCGGTGCACCCACCGCAAGGTGGAGCAGGACATCTCCGCCGAAGGGCTGTCGGTCGGGGAGCGGGCCGTCCTCAGCCTGCTCCGTGACCACGGACCCATGACCGTCCCCCAGATGGGTCGGGCGCAGGCGCTCAGCCGCCAGTTCGTCCAGCGCATGGTCAATGACGCGGCCGCGAGAGGTCTTGTCGAGTCCGCCCCCAACCCGGCCCACCAGAGATCGTCCCTCATCCGACTGACCGAACAGGGCCGGGCTGCCATCGCCGCCGTCATCCGGCGCGAACGCACAGTGCTGCGCCAGGCGGGCGGTGACCTCACCGAGACCGAGGTCGAGGCCTGCCTCCGAGTCCTCTCCCGCCTCCTCGAGGTCATGGGCAACGCCGACGTCGACTGAACCGGACCGTACGAGGCCAGGGAGATCGCTTTGCGGGGAGGGCACCGCAACCGGCCGGGGGGAATTCGAGCGGATCGCTGTCCGAAGGCTCCTGGATCCGCGTCGATAAGACGGATCGGCGTCTTCTGTCAGCCGTGCGGACGTCGTTGCGGGGCGCCGACCTGCGGTTCCCGTCCCCGGAGGCCCTCCGGGGACGAGCCCCGGAGGGCTTCGGCACGCGGGCCGCGGTACCCGGCGTCCGGCGGCGACGCCGGTGTCGGACCTGCTGCGTAGCTGAACCGGTGGCTTCGCGTGCCGCCGGCCGGCGCGGCCGACGGGGTGTCACGACGCGACAGCTCGGGGTGGTCACGCTCATGCGCAAGACGTTCGACATCGCCGAAGAGCTCAAGAACCACAACGCGGACGAGCCGCGGTTCGAGGTGTGAACCGGCGAGACGATACACCGCTCGGACGGACGGTCAATCCCGGGTTCGCAACCGGGTTCGACCAGGTCCGGAGCATGTGGACGGCCGCCGCCGAATGAGGGGCGGGCCGTCCCCGGGGCGGTGGTGTTCGTCTGCGGGCGGGTGCCGAGCGCGGTGTTGAGGGCGGTCTTCTCGGCGTCGGTGTCGGAGGGACCGGGGGCGTGCACGGTGCCGGCCCAGGTGCGGATCGGTGTACCAGTAGCCGGTGACCGGCGGGCCTGGTGCCGCGGTGAAGCAACCACCACCGTGCGTCGTCCTCCGTGCCGTCGGCACGGGGGCGCCGACAGCCGCCTCTTCGAGGCGAGTGCCCACCCGTCGACAGAGGGGTGGGAGCGCGCTGACAACGACGGACACCCTCTTGTTAATGCCATTTCACATTACTATTGTACTGCTGAGAACGCGCCCCCTTCGAGTTCCAGCACACCCCAGCCTCCGCCCCCACAGGAGCCCCGGTGTCCCATCGGCATCGCCCGCAGTCGCCCGTCAGCGGTTCGGACTGCCCCCGCCCTTCCTTCGCCCGGCGAGAGTTGCGCCGCTGAGCCGGCCACCGCGCCACCCCGCAGCGCGACCCGTCGTCCGCGCACCTTCCCGCGCCGCCCTCGGCGATCCCCTGTACTCCCGTCGCATTCCGTGCCCCACAACGGGACCGGCGCACGGGAGCGAGACCGGCCGGTCCTTCCACCCGGCCGGACCCCGGCGGCGGGCCGGCTTCCATGTGCCGCCCATCCGGGGGCAGTCGCCGCATGCGGCGCGGTCCGAACGGCCGCATCCGGCGACCTTCGCAGGACACCTCCCTTCACCCCACACCCCCACAGGAGCCCTGGTGCTGTCCAGCTCGACCGTACGAAACGGCCTGCTCGCCGTTGCCCTGACCACTGCCCTCGCCTCGCCGCTGATCCAGAGTCAGCACGCCACGGCCGCCCGACCGAGCACGAGCGCCGTCACGCAGGCGCACCCCGGCGCGGCCGGACCAGTGGGCGACATCGCCCACTCCGCCACCGCCGGCGGTGGTTCCGCGCTGCCGGCGCCGCAGGGCTGGGAGGGCGGCGAACAGCTCCAGCCCACCACCGGCACCGCGCAGCAGGGCGGCAGTCCCACGGCCGATCCGAGCACCGCGGCCCTCGCTGCGCAGCACGCCGCCTGCACCCCCGAGGCCTTCACCGCGCTCGATCCCACCGCCCTGGTCGATTTCCTCACCGATCCCGGGCACACCTACCAGGGCTGTCTGCGACCGCTGCTGATCGACTGGAACGTCCAAACCGCCAAGGTCATGACCCCCGCCCACGTGCGGGCCGTGGCCGCGAGAGTCAGCGAGCTGGCCCCGCGCTTCGACAGCGCCAACAACCTCAACCAGCAGGAACTCTGGTACTACCTGCACATCGCGGTCTACTTCGACTTCTCCCACGACGAGATCGATCTCCACGACGCCGCGACGGCGGCCGCCGTCGACCGTGCGATCCGCGACTACACCGGCAACCCGCGCGTCTTCGAGCCCACCACCAGCAATGGCGCGACCATGGGCGAGCTCCTGCAGACCAGCACCGCCCCCGGCCTGCGCGTCGCCCGGCTCCCGCTGGTCAAGCAGATCGTGCGCACGCTCGCCCCCGGCAGCCGGACCATCGGCGACACCGGCTGGAACTGGGCCGTCCAGGGCGCCCTCCAGATCAATTTCCAAGGCATCTCGAACGTCGGCGAGGACCCGCAGGGCCTCTTCCGTGCCGCCGTCGCGGCCGACGCGGACTACCGCGCGGCCTTCAACGCCTACGCCGGTTACTCCCACCTCAAGGGCACCACGAGCGAGTGGGCCGTCGCCGACGCCCTGCTGGAGTACGGCCGCTTCGGCGAGATCGACGCCCTCAAGGCGGAGTTGACCTCGCAGGCCGGATCGGTGTTCCAGCAGGTCGAGTCCGTCTTCGGGCGGATGAGCAACCCCTGGAAGAACCTCCTCCTGCCGCTCAACCGGCTCGGCGTGTGCCGGCAGTACGGGGTCTGTCGCGCCGACATCGAGCGGATGGTCTTCCCCTCCACCTACAGCTACGACAACGGCACGCTCGTCGTGCGCACCGCCCTCGACCGTGCCACCGCCGACCAGCTCTACTACGCCACCAAGCAGGTCAAGGCGCAGTTCTTCCGCACCCTCGGGACGGACCAGCAGCTGCCCGGCGACGACCACCCCGTCCTCACCGTCCAGCTCTACGACACCAAGTCCAACTACCGGGCCCTCCAGTCCCTCCTGTTCGGCATCGGCGACGTCGAGAACGGCGGCATGTTCATCGAGGAGAACTCCACCTTCTATACCTACCAGCGCACCACCGCAGAGTCGTACTTCTCCCTGGAGGAGCTCTTCCGCCACGAGTACGTCCACTACCTCAACGCCCGCTGGGCCATACCCGAGTCCGGTTACACCACGCGCTGGCCCGGCGCCGCGACCTTCGCCATGAACGAGGGCACCGCCGAGTACTTCGCCGGGTCCACCGCCAAGGACGGCGTCAAGGCCCGCAAGTACATGGTCCGCCAGGTCGGCTGGGACGACCAGGCCGGCACCCCCCGTCTGACCGTGGACCAGATCCTCCACGCCACCTGGGAGAACCAGGGCTTCCGCGCCTACCCGTACGCGGCGACCTTCTTCAACCTCCTCGGTGAGAAGCACCCCGACCGACTCGCCGAGATGTACCGCCTGCTGCGCGCCGACGACAGGGCCGGCTACGACGCCTGGCGCGACCGTCTCGGCCACGACAACGCACTCCAGGCCGAGTACACCGCCTACCTGAACACGCAGGTCCCCCAGGCCGACAACCTGTACGTCCCGGTGACCACCTACACACCCAACGCCAACCTCGACTACGCCACGGCCCCCGAGGTCCAGTCGGCGTTCGCCGCCGCCACCGGCAACACCCCGGTCTGCAAGGACAACGGCGACTGGGACAACAAGATGCGCTTCAGCTGCACCGGCCGCATCACCGCCAGCCTCACCAACACCCTCGACGCCGGCCGGACCCGCCAGGACATGGCCGCCACCGTCGACTACTTCCTCGTCGGCCGCGCCGGAGCCGCCGCCGACAACCTGGCCGACATGAACTGCTGGTTCGGCAAGGTCGACGTCTGGCCCTCCGGCCGGGCCGGCACCGCCGACTACACCTGCGAAGGCCCGCTCCGCCGCTGACACACCCTGCACGAGCCGTCGCCGGTCCCCTCGGGCCGACGGCGGCCAAGGGTCGGTTCACGGCACGAGGGACCGGCGACGGCTCTCCGTGCGCTTCGACGCGGCTGCGCCCCGGCCCGGTCCTGTTGGTCTCCCCGCCTGTCCGGTGGCGGTCGGCGTTGGCCGGGGCGCAGCGTGACGGTGCTTCGTAAGGCCGGAGTGCACCCGGACGGGTGGTCTTCGCTCTTCTGCCGGGTGCCTCGCCCATGGCGAGCCGAGGAGTTGGGAACCGGTACCGCGCCGGACGTACCGGCGTTTCTCACGCAAGGACTCATGATGCGTCTTCGTAACACGCTGATCGCGGCGGCGGGTGCCCTGCTGATCACGATGTCGGTGCCGACCTCCGCGCACGCGGCCGTCGGCGATTTCCTCTACAAGGTCGGCCGGGGCGTTCCGGCCGGGCTCGCCGACCCGGAGAGTGGCAAGTGCATCAACCTGTTCGGGGCGACCGAGGACCACCCGGCCTTTGCGCCGGACAACCTCACCACCTCCACGGCCACGGTGTTCCTCGACTTCGACTGCAACGGTGACACCTACTACGTGATGAACCCCGGCAAGAAGCGCGGCGACCGGCTGAAGCTCCGCTCGGTGATCTTCTCCTGACCGGCGCGGCCGTTCTGGCAAGGTATCCGGGCGGCTGACCTGTAGGGTTCCCCGTCTGCCGTGTGCGCGGCAGACGGGGAACCCTGCGCGTGGGGCCGTGCTCGGCGCGGGCGCCTGGTCGTGCGCTCACCCGGTGAGGGGACCTGCGGCTCGGATCTGCGCTCGCCTGAACGACTCGTCGTTGTCGAACAGTTCGGCTCTCTCGACGACGACGTGCTCCAGCCCGACCTCATCCTGTCCTTTCATGGCCTGCGCCTTGCCCGAGCTGGTGACGAATGGTGAGCTTCCCGCAGGTCTCTGGCCACTTTCACCACAGGCTCTGGCGGCCGGCCGTCGGAGGCCACTCGCGGCGCAGGAGACCGAAGACCCAGGAGTCGGAGACATCGCCGTTGACGACGCAGTCCTCGCGGAGGGTGCCTTCGCGGACAAAGCCGAGCTTCTCCAGTACCCGGGCGGATGCCACGTTGCGGGTGTCGGTCTCGGCCTGGACACGGTTCAGGTCCAGGGTGTCGAACGCCCACCGCAGGACGGCATACGCGCTCTCCGTGGCGTAGCCGTGGCCCCACGCGGCGGCATCGAAGACGTAGCCCAGGGACGCACTGCGGAAGTCCGGGTTCCAGCTGGTCAGCCCGCACCAGCCGATGAACGCCCCGTCGCGGTCGACGGCCACCCTCGCTCCCGTACCTTCCTCCTCGATCGTCCGGCAGGCCGCGATGAAGCGCTGCGCCCGGGCCGGCTCGGTCCAAGGGGGAGAGTCCCAGTAACGCAGCACGTCGGCGCTGCTGTGCAGCGCGTAGAGCGGCGCCGCGTCGGCGTCGGCGAACGGCCTCAGTCGCAAGCGGGCGGTGCGCAGCTCGGGGGTGGGCAAGGTCATGCGGAGCATCCTGCCGCGTCACCCTCGTCCCGGCCACCTGTTTGTCCGAACGCAGCCCCTGATCAGGAGTCCGACACTCGCGTTCTCATCAGTCCCGGTCCAGGCTTGGTGCCCAGTGGTGCCCAGTGGTGCCCAGGAACCATCCACCCGGCCGAAGCCAGGAAGCGATCCGCTCCAGCAGGGCGGGCTTGTTCCTCCCACGGGATACGGATCAGCGCGGGGTGCCTCGGCTCCAGGGTCAGGGGGTCATGTGCAGGCGCAGGGTCAGGCCGCCTTCGGTGGCGCGGATTTCGACGAGGTCACAGAGCTGGTGGATCATCCACAGGCCGCGGCCCCCACCGGTGGAGGCGAGGCGGGGGCGGTGGCGGCCGGCGAGCGGGTCGCTCAGGTGCCCGTCGTCGTGGATCTCCGCGATCACCGCTGCGTTCTCCCCGGTCCACAGGCGCAGGGTGCCGCTGCCGCCGCCGTGGGCCAGGGAGTTGGCGGTGGCTTCGCTGACGGCGAGCACGAGGTCGCCCTGGCGCGCGGGTGTCAGGGCGGTGCTCCGGGCCCAGGTTTCGGCGTGGTGGCGGATCTGTGCCAGCTGGCCGGTGCTGTAGGCGAGTGCCGTGGCGCCGACGGGTTCGGGCAGCGGCTGGTCGCAGTCGGCGCTGACCAGGGCGGGGTCGGCGTAGAGCGCGCTGGTGAGATCCTTGCCGTCGTCCCAGAGGGTGGGGTGGGTGCGGCGGGCGTCCGCGACGACGGCCATCGGCAGCGCGGTGACGTCGTAGGGGCACAGGATGGTGGCGCTGCGGCGGGCGAACGCGGTGTTGATGAGGGCCTCGTGGCGGGTGGCTTCGAGGATTTCGGCGTGGCTGCGTCCGGCCCAGATCGGTTCGCCGACGATGCGTGCGGCCCGGCCCGGGTGGCGGTCGGCGAAGCCTTGCAGCGCGGCGAGGATCCGTCCGGGGTTACGGCCCAGGATCGTCATGTCGACGAACTCGACGCCGTCCCCGGTGTCGCCGAGCGCCGGCCGAAGGGCTTCCAGTTGGTAGGCGGGGACGGCGATGAGGCAGGGCTCGCCTGCGGCCAGGGCGGCGCGGGCGAAGGAGCCGACGGTGGCCACGTACTCGCCGGTGGTGCGGTAGAACAGCGCCGGGTGTACGAAGGGGCCCGCGGAGACGACGGGGCGCGCGGTATCGGTCATGCCGTCGTCTCCAGATCCCTGCAGTCTTCGGGGAACATCTGCGCCACGGTGCGCAGTGAGGGGGGTGCGTGGTGCAGGACCAGGCGCCGGTCCTGCCCGGCCAGTACGGCGGTGGTCCGGGCCAGCGCGGCGGCTGCGGCGGTGTCGGTGAAGTCGACGCCGCGAAGGTCCAGGTGCACCACGGGCAGCGGCAGGCGGCAGACGGCCGCGAGGATCTCGGCGAGTTCTGTCCTGCTGTCCCAGTCGGCGCTTCCCGAAAGGCGCATCCGGCCGCCTGGCCGCAGCGGCCGGGCCGTCAGCCTGGCGTCGTTGCCCGGCACGCCGGCGTTCCCGAGGTCGTGGTGGGTGGCGGCGGCGAGCGCGGCGGGGGAGCGGGTGGCGGCCTGAGCGGTGTAGAGGCAGATCCCGGTGACGGGCAGGTCCGTGAAGACTTCGGTGTCCAGGCGCAGTTCGTATTCGAGGAGGCGGTCCGCGCCCGGTACGTGCTGGGTGGCCCAGTCCATCTCTCCGATGACGCGCAGGCCGCTCCACCCCTGGGCCAGAGCCAGGCGGCAGCTGTCCCGCAGGCCGGTGATCATCAGGTCCGGGTCGAAGGGCAGGTGCCGCAGGTAGGAGTCGGCGGCGCTGCGCACCCTCAGCTGCTCCCGCTCGACTGCCGCCCGAAGGTCGCGTCCGTCGGCGCGTGCCCGGTCGGTCACTTCCAGCGGGGTATGGGTGTGGGCGTAGTACAGCACCTGCTGGCCGAGGGCGATTCCCTCGCGGAGGAGGTCTCCCAGCTGGAGGGCCCAGTGGCTCTCGTCGGCGTAGGTGCGACACAGGTGCCCACCACGGCGTACGGGCAGGTCACCGTCCGTCTTCCGGCCCACCGGTTCCTCCTCGGCTCACTCCGCCCGGCCGCCCCGCTGCCGGCAACCGCGACGCGAGCCTACAAGAGCGGTCGCCGACCGTGACCGCGGGCACCGGAGGTGGTACCTGGCAGGGCCGGGAAGAGGACGGCCCGGTGCTGCGACGGGTGCGGCGCGGGCCCGCGCTACCGCCCCGCGCGGTCTTCACCGTATTGTCACGCCCGGAGGCAGCCGCCCCGGGGACCGCGAGGAAGGCACGGACAGATGAACACCGAGGGAGACGACCGCACGGCCGACCGGCCTGCGCCCGCCGAGCCGGTGGCAGCGAGGCAGGGGTCTGTGGTGAGTCGCTTGGAAGGCGACCTGGACCTGGACCACGCGGACGCCGCGCGCGCCGTGCTGGGCGAGGCCCTGGCGAGTCCCGCCGGCGTCGTGGTCGTCGACTTGGAGGCGGTCCGGTTCTGCGACTCCTCCGGGCTGAACCTGCTGCTGCAGACCCGGCTGACGCTCCAGGAGACGGGCCGTCGGCTGCGGCTGGCCGCCGTCCCCGCCCAGGTGGCACGGCTGCTGGAGATCACCGGCGCGTCCGAGGTCTTCGACCTGTACGCCGGCGTCGCCGACGCCGTCGAGGGCTGCTGAGACCGTCCACCCGCCGGGAGCGAAGCCAAGGTGTGTCCCGGCATTCTCAGGGCACGCGCCCAACGACGTTCCGATTCGATCTCGCCCCGTTCGACCGGTCTGTGAGGGATGGTAGATGGCTAGCGACAGGGACCTCCCCGGGGCCTGCCCGACGGGCCCGCCGCCCGCCGGGCAGGTCAGACGCCTGAGGCTGCTCGGCGTCCCCGGCCAGGTCTCCCGTGGGCGGGAGTTCACCCGTCGGGCCCTGGCGGACTGGCACGCCCAGAACTGCGACGACGTCCTGCTGCTCGTCAGCGAACTCCTGGCCAACGCCGTCCTGCACGCCGGCGGCGCCCGGGAACTGGTGCTGCACACCGCCCCCGCCCGGTTGCGGATCGAGGTCACGGACGCCAGCCCGGACCTCCCCCGCCCGCGGGAGCCGCGCGCCCCGGGCCTGCCGGGCGGCCACGGCCTGAACATCGTCGCCAAGCTCGCCGACCGCTGGGGAGCCGACTCCCACGCGGACGGCAAATCGGTGTGGCTGGAGATCGACACCCCCCGCCCCGCCGCTCCTTGAGCACCTCCGACGAGCTCGAGCAGCACCTGGACCGGGTCCCGACCGTCGCGGAGCTCTCCGTCCGCCTTCAGGTGAGCGAGGAGGACGTCATCGAGGCGCTCACCGCGAGCAACGGCTACACGGCGGGCTCCTTGGACACGCAGCTCGAGGCAGCCTCGCCGGCGAGCACCCTCATGCGCAGGCTCGGCTTCGAAGACGCGCGGCTCTCCCGCGTCGAGGACCTCCACGCCCTCAAGCCGCTCATCGCCGCCCTGCCCCACCGCGACCGCACGATCATCTCGCTACGCTTCGGCGAGGAACTGACGCAAGCGCAGATCGGGCAGCGGCTCGGCATCTCGCAGATGCACGTCTCCCGGCTGCTGTCCCGGGCTCTGGCGACTTTGCGCAGCGGGCTGTTGCACGACGGCCACTGAGCACGTCAGCGCATCGGCACGGCATGCGGGCACCGCCGCCCGGCACGCGCACCGGGCCCTGAGGGGGCGGGGAGATCCTGGGAACTCCCGCCCGTCCACCACACGACCGTTGGTCCGGCACCTGCGCCGTACTCCCGGCTTCGCCGCCCGTGCCCGCCGGATCCCGGAGGCGAAGGCCAGCGCGCCAGTCCCTCGTCCCGCATCCGGCCCGGCCACCGCCGTTGCCCCGTGCGCGTGACATGCTCGTTGCATGAGGGAGCAGGAATGGGCGGCACGACGGCTGCCCGCGGGCCCGCCGGCGCAGGACGACCACGCCGCGGCGGTGGTCCAACGCGTCCTGGCAGCCCTCTCCGGGTCGGTGGTCTTCCTCCTCCCGGAGCGCGGGCCCCTCGGCGAGGTGACAGACTTCCGCTTCGCCACCGCCTCACCCGATGCCGTGGACGTCGCCGGCCGCCACGGTCCCGACCTGGTGGGGCGGAGCGTGCTGGAGACCTACCCAGGGGTGGCGGGGACAGACCTGTGGCGGGGCTACCTCCGGGCGCTGCAGACCGGGGCGGGGTACGAGGGCGACCTGGAGTACGAGGAGACAGCAGCCGGCATTCCGCGCCTGTCCCGCTACCGGGTCCGGGCCGTTCCCTGTGAGGGTGGGCTCATCGTCTCCTGGGAGCGCCTCGACCGAGCCGAACGCGAGCAGCGCCGTCTCGCCCTGATGCAGCGCCTGGGGCGGATGGGCTGGGTGGACCGGGACCTGGTCCGCGGTGAGGTCACCTGGTCCGATGAGGTGTATTCCGTTTTCGGCCGGGACCGGCCGGCAGGACCCTTGACGCTGGAAGCACTGGCCGCCCAGGCCGTGAGTGAGGACCGCCCCGAGCTGGACGACGCGATCCGGCGCCTCCTGGGATCCGGCGAGCCGGTCGACCACACCTTCCGCATCCAGCTTCCATCCTCGGAGGTCCGGCATGTGCGGGTCGTCTCCGAGGCCGAGACCGACGCCCTGGGCCGACCGGTTCACCTCCACGGCTTCTTCCAGGACATCACCGCAGCCAAGCACGCCGAACAGCAACTGCTGGAGCAGCAGCAGCACGCGCTCGCCCAGCAGCTCCTGCTGACCGCCGAACGGGACCTGGCCGCCCGCCTCCAGGACACCCTCCTCCCCGTCCCCCAGCAGACCCTCCACCTGGCCGGCCTGACCGTCGACGTCGCCTACCAGCCCCTCCAGGAAGGCCTCAACCTCGGCGGCGACTGGTACAGCGCCATCGAACTACCCGACGGCAACGCCCTGCTCGTCGTCGGCGACGTCGCCGGCCACGGACTCGACGCGGTCGCCACCATGGCCCTGCTGCGGTTCACCGCCAAGGGCATGGCCATCACCGGCACACCCCTGCCCACCATCCTCACCCGGCTCAACACCCTGCTCCTCCACACAGCGGACCGCGAAAGCCGGACCGCCACCATGATCATGGCCGTCTACCAGCCCGCCGCCTCCCGGCTGACCTGGGTCCGGGCCGGGCACCTCCCGCCCCTGCTCCTGCGCGCCGGCGAAGCCCGCCTCCTGCCCGCGCCCGGCGGCATACTCCTCGGTGCGACCGCCACGCCCCACTACGACGCGGCCACCCTCGACCTGCTGCCCGGCGACCACCTGCTCCTGTACACCGACGGCCTCGTGGAAACCCCTGAAGAGCCCATCGACGAGAGCCTCGCCCGACTGACACGGACCGCACCGGCGCACGCCGGCGCCCCGGACTTCTTGACTTCACTCATGCAGGCGCTCGCTCGCCCGGGCGGGCGGCACGACGACGTCTGCGCTCTCCATATCAGCCGCTGACCGCCCGACTCGGAGCTCTCTCCACGGGATTCCCGTGGCTCGCCCGCCGTGCGCCATACCGGAGGGCGATGACGGGCTCGGGGCCCCGGCCGCTGTCCGCACCACGGACAGCGGCCGGCCATCCGCGAGGCTCGACCAGCTCTCGGCCTTCGCCGCCGAGGTCACCCGGGTGGCCCGCGAGGTCGGCAGCGAGGGACGGCTCGGCGGCCAGGCCGGAGGGCGAGGGCGTCTCCGGGACCTGGAAGCGGCTCACCGAGAACGTCAACGAGCTGGCCGGCAACCTGACCCGCCAGGTCCGGGCCAGTTCGCCGGGTGAGCCGACGGTGGCAGGTCGAACGCACCCACGCCTGGCAGAACGCGTTTCAGCGTGGCGCCCGTTGACGTCGCTCACCGACCGGTGGGGTCAGACATGTTCCGGTTCGCTCGTCTCCTCGACGGCTGCGGCTCGGGCGCGGCGGCGGCCCAGCAAGGCGCAGCCCACGGTCACCAGGCCGATGGCGATGACCCTGGCGGCCTGGTAGTAGCCGGAGGCCGGTTCCTCCGGGGTGCCGGGCAGCCTGAAGGAGACCCATGCTGCCGCGACGCCTCCGAAGGCGATCAGTGCGATGGCCCCCCACGTCCCGAGTCCCGGCCCCCAGGGCTCCGGGACGTGGCGCCGCTCGTTGGTCCGCTCGACGTCCTTGTCGGCCACGGCTCTTTCTCCTGCGGTGTGGTGGGGGTCGAGAGGGAGGACGCGGGCCCGGACGGAAGGTCCACCGGGCCAGGCGCCCGCTCAGAGCTGGTCGTAGATGGCGGCGAGTTGCCGCAGGACGTCGGTCGCGGTGTCCAGGGCGGTGGTTTCGTGGCGTGCGAGTGCGGTGTCGAGCGCCTGGGCCAGGGCGGTCTGGCGTTCGTGGTGGCGGCGTCGGCCGGTGTCGGTGAGGGTGACCAGGACGGACCTCTTGTCGTCTGCGGGGCGTTCACGGGTGACGTAGCCGGCCGCGGCTAGGCCGTTGACCAGTTGGGTGGTGGCCGCGCCGGTGGTCTCGGTGGCGGCGGCCAGCCGGCCGATCGGCAGTGGGCCGGTGTCGGCCAGGACGCGTAGCGCTCGCGCGTGGGTGAGGGAGAGGGCGCCGGGGGTGCGGGTGGCGCGTCCGCGCAGGCGGGAGTCGGCCGCGCTGAGGCTGTAGGCGGCGCGGGCGAGCCGGTCGAGGGCCGCGTCGCGGGTTGGATCGGGCATCGGAGGGTCTCCGTGTCGCTGATCGGGGGCGGGTTGACATCCAGCCTATCCTAAGTACTTATTGATTAAGTACTTAGGTGTTGCCGAACGGAACACCTCGCATCCCCTTCACGTGAGGACACCTGTCATGACCGCACGATCCACCGGCCAGAGCTGGGCCCTGGACATCGCCCTCGCCCAGGGCGGATTCGACGCCCTGCACCCCCAGGCGAAGGGCACCCTCGAGCAGCTCGGCCACGACCACACCGACTTCGACAAGGTCTTCGACCTGGTGCGGAGCGGCGTGATGCTCCCCAAGGCCTGGGCCACCATCGCTGGGCAGGCCGAGGAGCGCGCCGCCCACCACGAGCGCGGCGGCTTCGCCCAGACCGCCGCCGACCTCTACGTGCGCGCCGCGGTGATGTGGGGCCGCGCCCAGTACTCGATCTTCGACGCCAACGACCCGCGCAAGCTCGCCTTCCGCGAGCACGCCAACCACTGCGTCGAGCGCTTGGGCGCACTGCGTGACAATCGGGTACGACGCGTCGTCCTCGACTTCGAGGGCAAGCAGATCTTCGCCCTCATCCACCTGCCGGCCGGAGACGTCAGGAACGCCCCCGCGGTGATCCTCGGCCCGGGGATGGACATGATCAAGGAGGACTACATCTACGCGGCGGAGCGGTACTACACCTCTCGCGGCATCGTGGCACTGTCCATCGAGGGCCCCGGCCAGGGCGAGAGCCGGGCCAACGGGCTGACCGTCGACCTCACCAACTACGAGCGCGCCATCAGCCGCTACATCGACCACCTGGCCTCGCTGCCGGAGGTCGACGCGGCCCGGATCGGCATGTTCGGCATCTCGATGAGCGGCTACTGGGGCTCCCGCGCCGCCGCCACCGACCACCGCCTCGCCGCGCTGGCCGCCTTCGAAGCCGTCACCGGCGACTTCACCACCATCTTCGAGCGCGCCCAGCCCACCTTCAAGAACAACTACATGTTCATGGCCGGCTACACCGACGAGGACGCCTTCGACACCGAGTTGGTCGCCCGGATGCCGCTGGGCGACCTCGTCCGGGAGATTACCTGCCCGGTCGTGTACGGCATCGGTGAGTTCGACGAACTCACCGTGCTGGAGCAGGCGCTGGCCAACTACGAGCGGGTCCGGGCCCCCAAGGAGATGCGCGTCTACGAGAACGAGTTCCACCCGCTGGGCGGCATCGCCGCCGAGGTCTTCCGGTTCGGCGCCGAATGGGTCGAGCGCGCCCTGAACGGCGAGTACGCCGAGCCGGGCCGCGACGTGCGGCACTACGTCCACAGTGACGGCCGCACCACCGACGGCACCGCCAACCCCACCTGGTGGCTCGGTGCCACCCCGGCAGTGATCGCCGACGCCCGCTAGTACTCCAGCAGGCAGCTCAGCCGGTGTCCGTCGGACGCCGGCACGGAGGGCGAGAGTTCGATCGGGTGGCGCGGCAGCCGTCCTACCGGACGACGGACCACCTGTCCGGAGTCCCAGGCGCGGTGAGCGCCGATGCCGGGTGTCCGCTCACGATCGGCGCCGATCCGGGCAGCTCCCGCCAGGCGCCGGGTCCGGCGAACTCGGCCGGAGGTTCGACGCGTGAGCCGGGGCGCGCAAAGAGGGCGGTGGACGCCGGGCGTGCCGGGGTCCACCACCCTCGACGCGGATGGTGGGTCAGTCGTGCGGGACGACGGCGATGTCCGCCTCCGGCTGACGAGGCCCGCCACCGTCCGCACCGACCCGCGCCGCGTGGAGCGGATCCTCACCAACCTTCTCGCCAACGCCCACCGGCACGGCACCGCCCCCGTCGAAGTCACCGTCACCGGCAGCCGGATCGCCGTACGCGATCACGGACCGGGCTTCCCCGACGCCCTCCTCGCCGACGGGCCGCAGCGCTTCCGCACCGGGGCCGCCGAACGAGGCCAGGGACACGGCCTCGGCCTCACCATCGCCACCGGGCAGGCGCTCGTCCTCAACGCCCGGCTGACCTTCGCGAACGCCCCCGACGGCGGAGCCCTCGCCACCCTCGACCTCCCCGCCTCCTGACCCCTGACGCCCCCGACTCGCCCGGCACCCCCTGCGCCTGTCGGCGAGCACCCGGGAGGGCCGGGTGCGTGATGTCTGGTCGGGGGCACCGACGCTGTCGTGGACGGGGCGGTACATGGAGCGGCGGATGTCGCTGCCGAGGTGTCGCGTCCCATGCGTGGAACGGACGGGGAGTGGACGGACGCTGCTGCCGCGTGCCGTCACCGTCGAGCAGTCACCTGAGGGCGGGCCTCCCGACGCGCCTGGGCCGGAGGATGCCTGCCTTCCGGGGGAACAGGAAATCTTGCGGCCCAAAGAGCCCAGAGTGGCCTTCCCTAACCTTGGACGTGCCGAAGAATTTCCTGTTCCCGTCCTTCGTGTGGAGGACGGCGCTGGTGGTGCGGTCTGGTCGCCGCGCAACTCTTGGACCGTAAGGTACGGGGCCCGGCGAAATTCCGGAGGAGACCTACAAATCACCTCTTCGAGTGAAGCGGAGTCCGGTGTGGTCAGGGCTGCCGCAGGTGCCTATACGGTCACCCATGCGCCTGAACCCTGAATCTCCATACCGAAGTTCTGTCGTTTCATGGGAGTCGCCCAGTGCTCGATAGCCCTCTTGCCGGTCGGTGGCTACCGTATGGCCGCCGTGCTGGTACCGGGCGTGCCCGGCCTTGATCTCCGGACATGAGGATCCGCCCCGGCAACTCCGCATAGCCGACGCACGAGCCGCCGCCTGTGATCGCAAGCCGGACGATTCTGCATAAACGATGCGCTCATCCCGCAACGTCCGGCCGCGGCCTGCGGCGCCGAAACACCGGCGGTGAGATCGGCGCCGGCGAGCGTCATCGACACGTTCCCCCGTTTCCCAGAAGAGAGCGTGAAGCGACATGCCACAGCCCTTCAACCTCCCCGCCTTCTACCTGCCGTACCCGGCCCGGCTCAACCCGCACCTGGAGCAGGCCCGGGAACACTCTCGCGACTGGGCGCACGGCATGGGCATGCTGGAGGGCTCGGGCATCTGGGAGCAACGGGACCTCGACGCGCACGACTACGCGCTGCTGTGCGCCTACACCCATCCGGACTGCGACGAAGCCGAGCTGGCGCTGCTGACGGACTGGTACGTGTGGGTCTTCTTCTTCGACGACCACTTCGTGAAGACCTTCAAGCGCAGCCAGGACCGGGCCGGCGGCAAGGCCTATCTCGACCGGCTGGCCGCCTTCATGCCGCTCGACCCCGCGACTCCGGTGCCTGAGCCCCGCAACCCGGTGGAGGCAGGCCTGGCCGAGCTGTGGCTGCGCACCGCCCCTGGGACCTCGGCGGACTGGCGCGAACGCTTCGCGCTGAGCACCGAGCACTTGCTCAACGAGTCGATCTGGGAGCTGTCCAACATCAGCATCGGCCGGGTCCCCAACCCCGTCGAGTACATCGAGATGCGCCGCAAGGTCGGCGGTGCGCCCTGGTCGGCTGTGCTGGTGGAGCACGCCGCCGGGGCGGAGGTCCCGGCCGCCGTCGCACGGTCGCGGCCGCTGGAGGTGCTCCGGGACACCTTCTCGGACGCGGTGCACCTGCGCAACGACCTCTTCTCGTACCAGCGCGAGATGGAGGAGGAGGGCGAGCTGAGCAACGGCGTACTGGTACTGGAGACCTTCTTCGGGATCAGCGCGCAGGAGGCCGCCGACCGGGTCAACGACCTGCTGACGTCCCGGCTGCAGCAGTTCGAGGACACCGCGCTGACCGCGCTCGGCCCGCTGCTCGCCGAACACGGCCTCGGCGCCGACGACACCGCCCGGGTCGCGGCCTACGTCAAGGGGCTGCAGGACTGGCAGGCAGGCGGTCACGAGTGGCACCTGCGCTCCAGCCGCTACATGAACGGCGGCGGCGCCCAGGTCGGCTTGCCCCTGCCGCTGGGCACGCTCGGCACCTCGGCGATGGACATCAAGCGCGTGGTCGGCGCGACCGGGGCCAAGCGCCTGCGCAACTTCGCCTTCGTGCCGCACCAGCCCACCGGGCCCTCCCAGGTCCCCGAACTGCGGTTCCCGGCCCGGTTGCGGGTCAGCCCCCAGGTGGACCGGGTCCGAAGGGAGGTGCCCGAATGGGCCGGCCGGATGGGCATGTACGCCCCGGAGCCGCGGGCCGGCGGCCGGCGGGTGTGGACCGAGGAGACGTTCACCCGCTTCGACCTCGGCCTGCTCGGAGCGTGCACCATGCCCGACCTCACCGCCGAGCAGCTGACCGCGGCCACCTCCCTGATCGCCTGGGGCTGCTACGGGGACGACTTCTTCGACACCGCCTACGGGTGCCGGCGCGACCTCGCCGGGGCCAAGCTGGCCGCCGCCCGGCTGATGGAGATCACCTCTCCCGTGCCGACCGTTCCCATCGTGCCCGCCGACGCGCTGGAGCGCGGGCTCACCGACCTCTGGTCCCGGATCGGCACCGGCCTCACGCCCGCCGCCCGGGAGACCGTGCGCGGCCTGCTCGCCGAGCTGTTCGAGGGCTGGCTGACCGAGATCGCCAACCTCGCCCACCACCGAATCCCCGATCCGGTGGACTTCCTCGAACTGCGCCGCCGGACCGTCGGCGCCGAATTCTTCACCACTGTCCCGGCCCTGCTGCGCGGCGGGGTGCAGCGGCCGCTGTCCGACGCCGTCCGGAACAGCGGCACCGTGCGGTCCCTGGAGCGGACGGCGGCCGACCACGCCGGCCTGGTCAACGACCTCTTCTCGTACCAGCGGGAGGTCGAGTTCGAGGGGGACTTCCACAACGCCCCGCTCGTGGTGCGGCACTTCTTCGACTGCGGCTACCCGGAAGCGGCCCGGGTCGTCGCCGACCTCGCCACCGCACGCCTCGACGAGTTCGAGCATCTGGCCACCGCCGAACTGCCTTTCCTCTGCGACGACTTGGACCTCGACGGCGCAGAACGGCAGACCGTCGCCGACCACGTCGAGCGGCTCAGGACCGTCATGACCGGCAACCTGCACTGGCACGCCATCAGCGGCCGCTACCGCGAGGCCGACCTGCGTCACCACTACGGCCGCGCCCTCTCCGGCCCCACCGGCCTCGGCACCGCCGCCGCCCGCCTCCCCCGCCCGGCCGCACCGGACAGCCCCGGCGCCGGCTGCGTGTAGCGATGCCTGCGGGCCCGGCCCCCCGCGGCGGGTCTTACCCCGGAGCGGCGCTACGGCGAGCCGTGGACATGCGGACGATCATCGGGAGTCCGGCCGAGGAAGGAAGCCGAGCGGCAGCAGCACGACAGGACGTGGGAGCCGACCGACGCCGACCGCGCCGGACGGCCCGGCCACCCTCGCCGTCGTCGGCGAGGCGGTGGTGCGCACCCTGACGGGCGACCTCACCGTGGACAACACGGACCGGTTCCAGCACGCCCTCGACCAGGCCGTCGGCGAGGCCGAGGGCCTGGTGGCCGTCGACCTGGCCGACTTCACCCTGAGCGTGTCAGTGCAGTGGGCCGCACAGGGCCGGGGCGGTGGCATCCTGGGGCAGGGCGGGGTTGAGTTCGCTGGCGCCCAGGAGGGGTGCTGCGAGGTGTCGTAGGTTCATGGCGGATGCTCTCCGGTGAGGGGGTCCGCGCGGTCCGCGGCGCCCGCTTCGCGGATGGGCGGGACTGCTGCCGGCTGAACTGCGCGCTTCCTACTGAGGGTTCGCAGGCACCGGGGCGACGGCTTGGTGGGCGGGCGAAGGAACTTCGCGGCCGATCGGTGCCGACGGCTGGAACGCGGCCGGCCGCCGACCCCCGGCGTGGTCGGCGGCCGTGCCAGGCTCAGGACGTGGGCATCAGGACGGTGTCGACGATGTAGACGGTGGCGTTGGCGGTCTGGACGTTGCCGCACAGCACCTTGGAGTCCTTGTTGACGGTGAACTCCTGGCCCGAGCCGGTGACGGTCAGCTCGCTGCCCTCGAGCGTCTTGTGGGTGCCGGGCAGCGCGGCGGGGGCGAGGCGGTTGGGGGTGACGTGGTAGGTGAGGATCTTGGTGAGCTTGTCCTTGTCGGCGAGGACCGCGTCCAGCTGCGCCTTGGGGACCTTGGCGAACGCGTCGTTGGTCGGGGCGAACACGGTGATGTTCTGGGCGGAGTTGAGGGTGTTGACCAGGCCGGCCTGCTTGACCGCGGTGACCAGCGTGGACAGCAGCGGGTTGTTCGAGGCCGCGGTGGCGACGGGGTCCTTGGCCATGCCGGTGAACGATCCGGCGCCGTCCTTCGGCACGGCGGCACAGGCGGCGCCGAAGGGCTGGTCCATCACCTGCACGGGCGTGGCCGTGGCCGGCACGGCGGAGGAGGCGGCTGCGGACGCGGACGGGGTGTCCATGGCGGTTCCGCTGCCACTGCTGCTGCAGGCACTCAAGGTGAGGGCGAGCGCGCCGGCCGCCAGGACGGTGGCCAGGGAGGAGCGGCGGATGTGGGACAGCGACATGAGGTTTCTCCTGATCTGGACGGGTTCATGAGGTAGTGGCGTACTGATTCGGGCCGGCGGAAGGTCGGCCCGAAGCCTTGGTGGTTGCTGCCGACTCGGCCACGGGCCGGGCCCGGGCGGTCGGGCGGGTCAGGTGACGGTGACGACGGTGCTGTGCCAGCCGGTCGCGCCGGCCGGGAACGGCGCGGCGCGCTGCTCGGTCTGGACGGCCCCCGAGGCGTCGGTGGCCCGCACCTCGATGCGGTGGGTGCCGGGCCGCGCGGCGGACCAGGTGTGGGTCCACTGCCGCCACAGGTCCGGTCCGCCGTCGGCGGCGAGCTGGGCGGTCTGCCAGGGGCCGCCGTCGATGCGCACCTCCACGGCGGCGATGCCCCGGTGGGTGGCCCAGGCGGTTCCCGCGAGCGTGACGTCCCCGGCGGGGACGCGGGCGAAGGGGGCGGGGACCTCGATGCGGGAGGCGGTGCGTACCTCGCCCCGGCGGTCCCAGCCGCGTCGGACCCAGTACGGGTCGTACGCGGCGAAGGTGGTGACGTCCAGGTCGACCAGCCACTTGGTGGCGGAGGTGTAGCCGTAGAAGCCCGGTACGACGCTGCGGCAGGGGAAGCCGCGGGCCACCGGAAGGGCCTCGCCGTTCATCGCGACCGCGAGCAGCGCCGGGCGGCCGTCGAGCACGGACTCCAGCGGTGTGCCGATGGTCATGCCCTCCTGGGAGCGGCCCACCAGCTGGTCCGCGCCCGGTCGTACCCCTGCCCGGCGCAGCAGGGCGGGCAGTGAGGCGCCGAGCCAGCGGGTGGTGCCGACGTACGGGCCGCCGACCTCGTTGGAGACGCAGGACAGGGTGTGGTCCAGCTCCTGGAGCGGCAGGCGCAGCAGGTCGTCGAACGTGAGCAGGATCGGGTGGTCGACCATGCCGTGGATGCGCAGTGACCAGTGCCGGGGGTCGATCCGGGGCAGGGTGAGGGCGGTGTCGACGCGGTAGAAGTCCGCGTTGGGGGTGGTGAACGGGGACAGGCCGGGCGCCGCGGGGTGGAGGGAGCCGGGTAGCGGCGACAGGCGTTCGGCGGGTGCGGGGAGACGGACCGCGGCCCGGGCGGCGGCGATGTCGTAGCGGTTGTCGGAGAGCGCTCGTCCGCCGAAGCCGGTGAGGGCGCCGAACGCGACGGTGCCGCCCGTGACGGCCAGGACGGTGCGGCGGCTGGGGCCCTGCGGAGGCACGTCGACAGCCGGCCGCTCGGTGACGGCGAGGGGTTCGGGGAGCCGCGCGCCTGTCCCGTCGGGGGATGCGGTGGCAGCGGCCCCGCGCAGAAGTCGGGCGAGGAGGAGCATCGCGGCGAATCCGACGATGCCTGCGGTGACGGCGGGCAGTGCGTCGGTGGTGGTGGCGGCCGGTCGCGAGAGGGCGGCCCAGATGCCGACGCCGCCGAAGAGCGCGAACACCGCGGCGCCGGCGAGCGGCCGTCGTCGGGCGAGGATTCCGGCGAGGGCGGCGAGCAGGGCCATGGTGAGGTAGATGCCGGTGAGCAGGACGGGCTTGTCGTTGGTGCCGAAGGTGCGGACCGCGTATTCCTTGAGCGGAGTCGGCGTGAGGTCGATCGCCGCCGACCCCACCGCGTACACGGGTGCGGTGTCTGGTCCGGTGAACGCGGCGACCAGCTCGCCCGCGCCGACGGCCGCGGCGGCGGCGGCCAGACCGGTGGCGGCCGCCGCCGCGGACCGCAGGATCCGGTCGCGCACGTCTCGGGAGGGGCTCTTGATGCTCACGTCGGCCATTCGGCGCATCCAGGGCGGCGGATGGGTGCCGATTCTCGGGGCCACGCGCGCAAGTGAACGGAAGGCGAATGCCCGCCGCCCGTGCGTGAGGCGTGATAAAGAGGCGCGATTCGAAGAACGCAGGTTCAATCGCCGGCTCGGCAATCCGCGGAGGCCGCGGCACCGAAGAACCGGTGTCACTTCTCGTTCGTCGGCTCTGGCGGGACCGCTCCCGCCGGGTCATGGAGGCTCCCTTGATCCCCTTCGTCCCGCCTTCGGCCCTTTCGGCCCTTTCGGCCGGGCCCTTGTTCGTGCAGGTCCCGCAGTGAGCGCGGTGCTGCGCCTGTCCGGTCCCGGCCGACCGGGTCCCGACCTGAAGGAACTCGTCGGGAAGGTCGCCCTGGGGGATCAGGACGCCTTCAGCAGCCTCTACGACGCCGTGGCCGGGCCAGTGCTCGGGCTGGTGCGCCGGGTGGTGCGCGATCCGGCGCAGTCGGAGGAGGTCGCGCAGGAGGTGCTGCTGGAGGTGTGGCGCAAGGCCGCCCAGTACCGGCCCGATCGGGGCGAGGTGATGGCATGGGTCCTGACCATCGCGCACCGGCGCGCGGTGGACCGGGTGCGCGCCGCGCAGGCGACCGCCGACCGTGAGCACCGGATCGCCGCCGCCTCGCACACCCCGCCCTTCGACGAGGTCGCCGAGCAGGTCGAGGGCCGGCTGGAGCGGGAGCAGGTCCGGCGCTGCCTCAAGGGCCTCACCGAGCTGCAGCGCGAGGCGCTGACCCTGGCCTATTTCAGCGGTTTCACCTATCCGCAGGTGGCGGAATTGCTCGGGGCTCCGCTGGGAACCATCAAGACACGGATGCGCGACGGCCTGATCCGGCTCCGCGACTGCCTGGGGGTGACCGTATGAGTACCGCAGACCTGCACACCCTCACCGGCGCGTACGCCGCGCACGCCCTCGACCTCGACGAGCGCGAGGAGTTCGAACGCCACCTGGCCCATTGCCCGGCGTGCGCTCTGGAGGTCGCCGAGTTCTCGGCCACGCTCGCGCGTCTGGGCTCTGCCCAGGCCATGCCGGTGCCGCGCGACTTCAAACAGCGGGTCATGGCGTCCCTGGACACGACCCGTCAGGAACCTCCGCGATCGAGGCAGCAGCCCGTGGGCAGGCGCGGCGGACAGCGACGCCGGGCCGTCTACCGGCTCGCGCTGGCGGCGTGCCTGGCGGCGGCGCTCGGTGCGGGCGGAATCGCGGTGCAGCAGTACCATCAGGCCGACCAGGCCCGGGCTCGGGCGGCGGCGCTCCAGCAGCAGCAGGACCGGATCGGCGGCCTGCTCACGGCACCGGACGCCCGCACCGCCAGTGGCCCGGTCACCGGCGGCAGCGGCGTGGCGACCGTGGTGTGGTCCAGGAACCAGGACACCGCCGGGCTGCTCGTCTCCGGGTTGCCCGAGCTCAAGACCGGCACCACCTACGAGTTGTGGTTCAACGACGGCGGCACGATGCGCCCCGCCGGCCTGATGCAGTCCGCCAGTGGGGCAACGCTGTTGACCGGGCCCGTGAACGGCGCGACCGGCATCGGGGTGACCGTCGAGCCGGCCGGCGGCTCGGCGCAGCCCACCGGAGCGCCGGTGGTGCTGCTCCCGTTCGCCTGACCCTTCACGGCCGGTTCCGCTGCCCGACGGGCAGCGGAACCGGTGCATCTCTTGCCCTCACCGGGAGAGCAGGTACGGCTGGCCGAAGACGATGACGTCGGTGGCCCACACCACAGGGAACATGCCCGTCCTGTCGCCCCCGGTGACCGCTACCCACTTCAAGGCCCCGAGGGGATCCTCGCGCTGAACAGGACTCGGACCGGCGGGCGGGGAGCGGATGCGGGCGCTGCGAGATGAACTCGACGGATCGTGGATGACGACGTGTGCGGGGTGCTCGGCGCGGGCAGACGGCGGTTCACACACCGACACCGAGGAGGCAGTTGTGAGCGGCATGTGGGACTACCAGAAGGCGACCGGTTACACCCCGGGCACCGACCTGACCGGTTTCCGGGTGGAAGCCGCGGACGGCCACATCGGCAAGATCGACAAGCACACGGAGGACGTCGACTCGGCGCACGTCGTCGTCGACACCGGCCCGTGGATCTTCGGCAAGCACGTCCTGCTGCCCGCGGGCACCGTCGTGCGGGTGGACTCCGACGAGAAGACGGTGTGGATCAACCGCACCAAGGACGAGATCAAGAACGCGCCGGAGTTCGACCCCGACAAGCACAGCGACGACGCCGGCTACCACACACAGGTCGGCGGCTACTACGGCCACCCCACGACGGACCCCCGCCTCTGAGAACCACCGCGCCGGCATCCGGCCCGGACCCCCGCCCCGGGGGTCCGGGCCGCCGCTGTCCACGGTGCGGGTCCGTCTCGACGCCCCCGGAAAGTACGGGCGGGAGTACGAGCGGGGCGGTGACCGTGCCCCTCCCGGTGGTTCGACGGACGATGCCGGCACACACACCGTGCCGGCCGTCGCCGACCTCGTCGCCGTCGCCGAGCGCGCCGGCGGGCACCTGGCCGCACGCTGATCCGGCAAGATCCGAAGGAGAAGGCCCAGAGGGCCACCCGGGAACGGCCGCGGGCCGCATCCGCCGATCGGCAGGTGCGGCCCGCGGAAACGCTCGGGCGAGCCGGGAGCGGCCCGCGGAGGTGCTCAGGCGACGTCGATGTAGAACTTCTCGTCACCGCCGCCGTTGGCGTTGACCTGGCAGTTCACCGTGCCGCCGGGGCCGGTCGCGGCGGTCACGCCGCTGCCGACCACCAAGCGCAGGAAGTGGTTAGGAAATGCCGTCGCCGACTCGAACGAGAATGAGCCGTTGGCTTGCGCGCGGAGCTTGTACATTTCGTACGGGAAAGCGCCGAACTGACAGTTGACGGCCCCCCCTCCGGCCATGGTGTCCGGAACTCCGGCGCCGTCCATGCGCAGGAAGACGCCCGGAAAGGCCACCGACTCGAACGCGAAGGAACCGTCACTCTGCGGTCGCACCCGGAATGCCGTCCAGGGGCCGGTGCCGAACTGGCAGTTGACCTTTCCCGCGCCGCTGCCGGCGAACTGGGTCACGCCGGTGCCGTCCAGGCGCAGGTAGATGTTCGGGTAGTGGTCCGACTGGATCGTGACCGGGGTGTCGCCGAGCTTCGCGAGGTCAGCCGCTGACAGAGGCATGAGGGTGTCTCCTTGATCCGGGCGAGTTGCGGACGAGTTGCGGACAGGGGCTCCGAGGGGCGCCGACCCGAGGGGCACCGGCCCGTGCCGAGCCGGGCAGAACCGATACTTCGGTGCGCCGAATTCCGGAATCGGAACGTCGATCGACGCCGACCCGGAAAACATGGTGAATCGCCGAACGGGACGGCTTTCCCGCTGCCGACGATGAATGTGCCGCCCCCGATTTAGCTTCCTGCTGACGCAGGCCCCGCACTGACTGTAATCGGGCCGGTGCGGGCTGTCCAGAGTCCCACTTCCGCTTAGCCGGACGGATCACGGGACGCGCCCGCGAAATGCCCGCTGACCTGGGAACGGCGGTTTGTCGGGGACGGAAATCCCGTGCGGATCGAGGGGGCGGCGGCTCAGGACCACCCCGGCGGGGTGTTGGCGGCCGTCCGGTCCAGCGTGTCGAGATCCGAAAGGAACGGCCTGGCTCCGGATGGTGCCCGTGCGCGGCGCGTTCGGGGCCACGAGGTGATGGAACCGACTCGCCGGCACCATCACCACGGACGTCATCACCGTCAGGTGAGGCGGTTGACCAGGGCGGTGAAGAGCGCGGGGGCGCGGGTGGCCAGGGGGACGATCCGTGGGGCCAGGAGCGGGTTGACGCGGGCGCGTACCAGTGCCCCGGTGAGCAGGCGGTGGTCGCGGGTGGCGCGGCGCCAGGCCCGCTCGTAGTCCAGCGGCCGGCCGGCGCGTACGCAGCGCACCAGGTGGGCCGCGCCGGTGAGGGCGAGCGAGATGCCCTCGCCGGTGAGCGCGTCGATGTAGCCGGCGGCGTCCCCGACCAGCAGGACGCGTCCCGCCACCCTGGCCCGTACCCGCCGGCGCATCGGTCCGGCGCCGCGTACGGCCGAGCCGCGGTGGGCGGTGAGGCGGTGAAGGAGTGCGGGGAACGCGGGCAGCAGTGCGTCGAACGGCAGTCGCTCGCCGGTCAGGACGGCGACGCCGATCCGGTCCGGGCCGAGCGGGGTGACGTAGGCCTCGCCGAGTGCGGACCAGTGGACCTCCACGCAGTCGGTCCAGGGCGCCACCGCGAAGTGCCGTCGCAGGCCGTAGCGCGGGGGTCGCGGGTCGGGGCGTTCCAGGCCCAACTGCCGGCGCAGGGGCGAGTGCAGGCCGTCCGCGGCGGCCAGGTAGCGGGCGGTGAGTCCGGCGGCGGTGATGCTGTCCCCGTCCTGGTGGACGGAGGTGGCCTTCCCCGCCAGCACCGGCACGCCGAGTTCGGCCGCCCGGCGCGACAGCGCGGCGTGCAGGACGGTGCGCCGCACGCCCATCCCCGCCTCGTGGCGGAACCTGCCCTCGGCGCGGTGGCGGTCGTCCAGGTAGCGGATGCCGCGGATCGGGTGGCCGACCACCGGCACGTCCAGGGCGGCCAGGGCGCGGACGGCCCCGGGCATCAGTCCCTCGCCGCACGCCTTGTCGATCGGGGCGGGACGTGGTTCGAGGACCACCGCGTCGAGCCCGGCCAGGGCGGCGTGGATCGCGGTGGCGAGGCCGGCGGGGCCGCCGCCGGCGACGAGGAGGTCGATCACGTCGACGCCGTGGCGCAGTCGGCCAGGGCGGCGTTCTCGCAGCGCAGCCGGGTGGCGAGCAGGGGGAGGTTGAGCAGGGTGAAGGCGGTCGCGGTGAGCCAGGCGCCGTGGACGAGGGGCAGGGCGGCGCCTTCGGCGACGACGGCGAGGTAGTTCGGGTGGCTGAATAGCCGGTAGGGGCCGGTGCTGACCAGCGGCAGGTGGGGCACCACGATGACCCGGGTGTTCCAGCGCGGCCCCAGGGAGTGGATGCACCACCAGCGCAGCGCCTGGGCGGCGAGTACGAGGAGCAGCATGGGCAGGCCCAGGGCCGGCAGGAAGGGACGGTGCGCGAGGTGGACCTCGGCCAGACAGCCGGCCAGCAGTGCGGTGTGGAGCAGGACCATGACGGGGTAGTGGCCGGAGCCGTGTTCGACACCGCCGCGTGCCCGGCTCCAGGCGGCGTTGCGGCGCGCGACGGCGAGTTCGGCCAGGCGCTCGACGGCGACCAGGAGGACCAGCAGCGTGTACAGGGGCATCCGGGCCTACCAGCGCAGGAGGACGAGTTCGGAGCAGAAGCCCGGTCCCATGGCGAGGAGCAGACCGGGGCCGCCGGGGGGTGGTGGCGGATCGTGGGCGAGGGTGTCGCGCAGGATGTGCAGGACGGAGGCGGAGGAGAGGTTGCCGACCTCGGCCAGTGAACGCCGCGTCAGTTCCAGCGCGCCGGCGTCGAGCCCGAGGCTCTCCTGCAAGGCGTCCAGGACCTTGGGTCCGCCCGGGTGGGCGACCCAACCGGTGACGTCCGGCGGCTTCAGGTCGTGCTCGGCGAGGAAGGACCGGACGTCCTCGCCGACGTGCAGGCGCACCAGTTCGGGCAGTTCGGCGCCGAGGACGATGGTGAAGCCGCTGTCTCCGATGTCCCAGCCCAGCGCGCGCTCGGTGCCCGGGTACAGGCGGCTGCGGGTCGCCGCCACCCGCGGCCCCGCGAAGTCCCCGGACCGCGGGTGGTGGCGTCCGACAGCCACCAGGGCGGCGGCGCCGTCACCGAACAGGGCGCCGGCCACCATGTTCGGCACGGAGGTGTCGGCGCGCTGCAAGGTGAGGGAGCACAGCTCGACCGAGAGCAGGACCGCGACGTGCCCGGGACGGCCCTGGAGGTAGTCGTGCAACCGGGCCAGGCCCGCGGCGCCGCCCACGCAGCCCAGGCCGAAGATCGGCACCCGCTTCACGTCCGGCCGCAGGCCCACCCGCCCGGCCAGCCGGGCCTCCAACGAGGGCGCGGCGATACCCGTCACCGAGGTGGAGACCACCAGGTCCACCTCCTCGGGCGCCAGACCGGCCGCCGCCAGGGCGCCGCTCAGGGCTTCCTCCGCCAGCCGCAGCCCCACGTCGATGAACAGGTCGTTGGCCCGGCCGAACCCGCCCAACTCGCGGTAACGCTCCAGCGGCAGAGCCAGGTGGCGGGTGCCGACCGCGGCGGTGGCGTGCAGCCGTTGGAGGACGCCGCGCTGGGCGTCGGACGCCGCGCACATCGCCGTCAGGGCCTCGGTGATCTCGCCCTGCTCGTACCGGTGCGGCGCGAGCACGCCGTGGACAGCCGCGATTGTGGTCACCGGCTCACCCTAGACGTGATCTGATACTTCATCATGAAATGTACGCTGGTCGGCGATTTGCCCGATCTAGCATGAGGACGTGCACACCACCGGAGTCCGGCCCGCGGCAACCCCGACCGTTCAACCGCAGTCCAGGAGGGGTGCAGCGGCACGGGGGATGCTGGCCGCCTCCCACGCCGCCCCCGCGCTCGCCGTCACCGCCGTCGTCACCGCTCTCGCCGTGGCCTGGGGGCGGGGCACGGCGGGAAGCGCGCTGGTGGCCTCGGCGGTCCTGACCGGGCAGCTGTCGGTGGGCTGGTGCAACGACCGGATCGATCTTCACCGCGATCTCGCCACCGGCCGCACCGACAAGCCGCTGGTGGGCGGCGTCGTTCGCCCGCGGAGCGTGGCCGCCGCCGCCGGGGGCGCACTCGCGCTGTGCGTCCCGCTCTCGCTGGCGGGCGGACTGGCGGCGGGCACCGCCCACCTCGTCGGGGTCGCGGCAGCCTGGTCCTACAATCTGGGCGTCAAGCGCACGGCGCTGTCCTGGCTGCCCTACGCCGGGGCCTTCGCGCTGCTGCCCGCCTTCGTCACCCTCGCGCTGCCCGGCCACCCGTGGCCCCCGGCGTGGGTGACGGCGGCCGGCGCCCTGCTCGGTACGGGTGCTCACCTCACCAACGCGCTTCCCGACATCCCCGGCGACCTGGCCACCGGAGTGCGTGGTCTGCCCCACCGCCTCGGCCCGCACCTCACCCGCGCCCTGGCCGCGACCCTGCTGCTGGCCGGGGCGGCCGCCCTCGTCCTGGGACCGCCCGGGCCCCTCACCACCACCGACCGGGCCTGCCTCGCCGCCACCGGCACGCTCGCACTCACGGTCGCCCTCCCCACCCGCGACCCGCGCAGCCGCCTGCCCTTCCTCGCCAGCCTCGCGCTGGCCGCCCTGGACATCGCCCTGCTCCTGCTGCGCGGCACCGCTCTCACCTGACAGCGGCACGCGCGGCCTCGTCACACCGCACCGCCTCGCTCACCGTCCGATCCTCCGGGAGTACCGCGGCGCCGGGGCGGTGACCGGTGCGCGGGCCGGGAAGGACGGATTGGGCCATTGGGCCGTGTCGGGGCACTGGGCCGTCACGCAGGTCGCCACAGGTAGCAGGTAGCAGGTAGCAGGGAGCAGGACGGGCGAGCGGGCCGGGTCTGCGAGGTGCCGCCGCCCACGGCCGCCTTCACGAGCACAGGACACCGGCGCGGGTGGATCCGTTCTCCGCGATCGTCCGAGGAGGCCACGCCGCCACGTCACCGCCGACTCCGCGCCCCGGCTGTTCGGGCCCCCGGGCGAGCGTAGGGGTTCCCGCATCCCTACCTGAGCAGGGCCTACGGGGGCTGAGTGGTGCGGCCCGGCGCATCGTCGGCGGGTGATCGACACTCACAGCGTCTGGCCTGCACGGCGGAGATGCTGAGTATGGCGCCGGGTGAGCCGACGTCGGGCGGTGGCCGCTTGCGGCAGACTGCTCCTGCCGCGCGCGGGCCGCAATCCGGCGATGACGAAGATCGCGGCGAGAAGCAAAGGCGCTGACAGAAGGACGAGGACGGGCATCATCGGACTCCTCACACAAGTGGTCGAGCACATATCCGGGTCTGTGTACGAGAGACAGCCGCGGCGGCAGGGTTCAGGCCTGCACTGTCCGCGCTCGATGGCGGCCAGGATGGTCCACTGCATCGGCTGATCCGGCAGCGAAGCGGAGAGAGGCACAAGGGGCCGGCCTGGCCGGCGTCGAGCCCAGAAGGGGTGGAGCGATCAGCCGAGTCATGACAGTCACAGCCGCCTCCGCGCGCTGGTCCGGTGTGGTGTGGAGATCACTTGCCCGCTGAGAGGTGGCCCAATCCCGGTCGTGAGACGCGGCGTTCGGCGCGCCGTGGCCGGCTCCCGCGGCAGACGCACCCCGCGCGCGCACCCGCACGCACAACCGGGCCGGCCGCGACTCGGCACGACAAGGCCGGTGGGCCGCTCCCACAGACGTCCGCTCGCTCCGCGCGGCAGTACGAAGGCCGGGGAAGTAGGTGACCTTCGCACCACGGCGGCCGAACGCGCGGGGCGCGTCCCGGGGCCGGTCGGAACGAATCCGACCGGCCCCGGAAGATCCACTACCCCAGCGGCGTTCGCCACCCGGTGCGCGGGGTCAGCTCGTCGGCAGTGCCGCGAACAGGCCGCGGCCCGCACGCTGTGCCCGGCCGGCCTTGACGAGCCGTTCCAGGGTCGTGCGGACGTTGTCGTCCGTGCTGCCGGGGCTGAGGGTCGCGGAGACCTCGCCCGCCCGCACCGGCTTGCCGGCCGCGGCGAGGGCGTTCAGGACATCGTCGGCGATCCCACGGGATCGCTTCGGTGCCGTCGGGGCTGCCGGAGCCGGCGAGGCCGACTTCTTCGCCGGGGTCTTCTTCGCGATCCGTGCCTCGGGCTTGCTCTCGGCCGGGCCGGCGCCGGCTTCGGCGGCCGCAGGGGTGGTCCCGCGGGGCTTGCGTGCGGTTCGCTTGGCGGGCGCTGCCTTGGTGGCGGGCGCCCGGCGCCGGGTTGCCTTCTTCGGTTCCGGTTCGTCGGCTGGGGGGAGCGGCCCCGCGGCGGCCCCGGCCGGCTCCGGCTCCGCTGCCGCCGGAGCTTCTTCGGCGGACACGGGTGGGGGAGTGGCAGGCTCGGCTGTCGTGCCGACGGAGGGCCGTAGGGCCGCGTCGGCTGCGAGCAGGCCGTCGAGGGCGACCCGCAGCGAGGTGACGTACGCGGCGACTCGCTTCAACTCGCTTTCGAGCGCGGCTTTCTGCTCCTCGAGCCGGGAGAGCTGGCCTTCGACGAGCGTGATGGCGGCTGCGACGCCGGAGTTCGTTTCGACGGAAGGTGCCAAGGGGTGACCTCACTCACATGTGGGAACGGCGACCGCCGTACGGATGATCGCCTTCAGGACGCGCCTGCCCGCTCTGCACCCGGGCAACCCCGCAGGGAGCCGGGGACAGCAGCGAACCTCACGGGCTGTTCGACCATCCGCCCAAGGTGGCACTCGCGTGCTTGGTCGGATCCCGAAGGGATCTCGAAGAGTTCGGCCTTCACGACACCGCGCTCCCCGACCCACCGCGGCTGCGCCATGCCCGGGACCAGCTCACCACCGGCCCCACCGACCCGGTGTCCTCCACCCTCCACCTGGACGGTGATCGTGCCCGGCCCGGCTCCCGCCTCGGATACCGTTCTCCTACACGGGGTGCCATAACGGATGTGGCGCCCCCTACGGAGGTAGCCAGCGTATGAGCTCCAAGCGCAGCCAGAATCCAGCCCTGCCCGTCCTCGACGACGCCTACCGGCTCGCGTCGGTCAAGGACACCGAAGAGTCCGCCCGCGACCTGGCCGCACGGCTGGCCACCACCGAGCTGCGCCGCGCCTCCCACCCCGGCCGGGTCACCTGGGATCCCACCGATCAGGCCGAGCCCGTACCGGCCCCGCCCACTGTGGTCGACGGCGACGGGGACCTGTGGCTGAGGGACCGGGGAACTGGCACCTGGACCATGCCCGAATTCGACCCGAAGACGTTCCCGGCCCGCTGTGGCGAGGTCCTGACGTGGAGCGAGCTCTCCTCTGAGTACGGCCCACTGACCGCACTGGCCGACGACCGCCACGTCGGCGGCCGCCGCCGCTGACCGTGCGGCCCTCCGGGTCGACCGCGCCCCGGAAGGACACCGACCCGGCTCTGAACGTGGCCCTTCTCCCCGATCCGGAGCGGATCGGGCCACACCGTCCGGCTGGTTGTCCAGGCGGTGTGCCCGCGCTTCGAGGTGCCGCGTGAGCCTGCGGGCAAGCGAACCGCCGCCCCGGGACGCCTGACCGGTGATGCCCTGGGAGCAGCCGCACAGCAGTGGTCGAGGCGGAGCGCACCTGCTGGTGTGTCCGCCCGCGCTTGCGCGGAATTCGACACGTCGGGAACACCCCTCTCCGTCGGTAGAGCGGACAGCGAAGGGCCGCCACCGATTCGGTGGCGGCCCTTCGCCGGTGTGACGGTGAGGGCTTGTTCGGGCGAATGGAGAACCCGTGCGAACTCGGCGCTCCGGCTGGGCCGGTGGCCGCCGCCGGTGGCCGCCGCCGGAGCAGCCGGGGAGCGCCTGGGAGGTGTCGGCTCGGGGCGGGTGACCGGGCTTCGGGGTCAGCCGCCGACGTGGATGCCGGGTCGACGGGCGGGGTCGGGTTCGTGCTTGCGGATGATCTCCCGGGTGACGGGGGCCGTGTCGCCGCGGCCGAGGAGGAAGTAGCGGAACATGTGCTTGAGGGGGCTGCCTTCGGCCCAGGCGAAGTAGCAGTGCGGTTGGACGCCGGTGGAATCGCGCAGAGCGAGCAGGATCGCGGCGATGGCGTTGGGCGCGGCGGGGGCTTCGGTGCGCAGGACGCGGTAACCGTCGACCTCCACGCCGTGGACGGTGAGGGTTTCGCTGAAGTCGGAGGGGTCGACGACGTCGATCTCCAGGAACAGCACGTCGGCGGGGCCGGGCACCGGGTTGATGCCGCGCTGCTCGCGCTCCTTGTCCTCGTACTCCGCGCGGTCGCCGGCCTGGCGGCGGTTGGCGATGATGTTGATGGCCTGGTCGTGGGCGAGGGTGTCGGTGACGAACCGGCGGGCCGCCGGGTCGAGGACGATGCGGTCCGCCCGCAGCTCGGTGGTGCGCGAGACGCGGGAGACCAGCGACACGGTGATGATGCCGAGGATGAAGAGGCCGGAGATGGCGATGCCGTCCGGCTTGTCGACGATGTTGGACACCAGGGCGTAGAACAGCACCGCGGTGAGGAGGGCGAAGCCCGCGGTGGCGGCACGGCGGCGCCGGCGCAGCGCGGAGACGGTGACCGCGAACGCACCGGAGACCATCATGGCGAGGATGCCGGTGGCGTAGGCGCCGGCCTGCGCGTTGACGTCCGCGTCGAAGGCGATCGTGATGAGGATGCACAGCGCCGTGTAGACGAGGACGACCGGGCGCACCGCCCGTCCCCATTCGGGAGCCATCCCGTAGTCGGGCAGGTAACGGGGGACGATGTTGACCAGACCCGCCATGGCGGAGGCACCGGCGAACCACAGGATCAGGATGGTGCTGACGTCGTAGACGGTGCCGAACGCCTCGCCGACCTTCTCGTGGGCCAGCCACGCCAGTGCGCGTCCGCCGGCCGCGCCGCCGGGTTCGAACTCCTTGTGGGGGATGAGGACCGTGGTGACGAAACTCGCGGCCAGCAGGTAGACGCTCATGACGACCGCGGCGGTGGTCAGCAACTTGCGGGCGTTGTGGATGCGCGCTTCAAGCCGCTCGGCCGGGTTCGCGCCCTCGGCGGCCACCAGGGGCATCATGCTCACGCCCGTCTCGAAACCGGACAGGCCCAGCACCAGCAGCGGGAACGCCAGCAGCGCCGGTTCGGCCAGGCCGCTGAAACCGCCGCCGCCTTCGGCCAGCGCGTCCGTCCACGCCGACCAGGCCCCCGGCGTGGTGAACACGTCCACCAGGCCGACGGTGACGGTCACCGCGTTGAGGACGAGGAAGACCGCGACGAGGGGGATGGCGACGGTGACCGCCTCACTGAACCCGAGCAGGAAGACCCCGCCCAGCAGGAGCAGCAACCCGATGGTGAGGGCGACCTCGTGGCCGTGCAGGGCACCGGACAGGTAGGGGTTCTCCACCAGGTGCACGGAGGCATCCGCCGACGACAGCGTGATGGTGATGATCCACGACGTGGCGACGAAACCGAGCAGCACCAGAACGAACAGTTTGCCCCGCCAGAACGGCAGCAGGTCCTCCAGCATCGCCACCGACCCCGCGCCGTTGGGGCTCTCCCGCGCGACCCGCCGGTACATCGGTAGCATCCCCACCAGCGTCAGCAGCACGATCAGCAACGTCGCCAGCGGCGAGACCGCTCCAGCGGCCAGCGCGGCGATGGCCGGCACGTAGGCGAGGCTGGAGAAGTAGTCCACCCCGGTCAGGCACATCACCTTCCACCACGCCTGCGGCTCGGTGTGCCCCTCGGCGGCCGCCGGACCCACCGGCTGCACCCGGTGGCGCAGCAGCCACCGCCCGACGCCTCCGGTCGGCTGCGTCCGCGGAGCAGCGCTCTCCACCACTTCCGGAACGGCCAGATCGGCCGGACCCTCCTTCATTCCCCCATCACCCTTCGAGGCTCAGCACACCGCGGCAGTCGCCGTGGCCAGGTGAGTATGCGCTACCCGGCAACCGTCCCGAACGGGGGGTAGGCCGGGACGCGCCGGACCGGGAGCCTCCTTCCCCGTCGCTGCCGGCACATCCCCGCGGGAAACGAGCCTCCGGCCCGGTCCACCCCTGCGAGAAACGAGCCTCCGGCCGACCCGCACCGCCTGGACGGGGGCCCGCGTCGGTCACGGACCGGGCAGAGGGCCGCGATGGAGGAAGGGAAGGCCGGTGCCGGCCGCTGGCGGGTCGGCCGGCGACGCCGAGCGGTGGGACACCTCGGCCGCCCAGGCCGGGTGGACGGAGTGGGAGACCCGTCCGGAACGGGTGTGCGGCGGCCCTGACGGGGAAGGCGGGGCGCATCACCGGACGGTCATGCCTTACGCGTACAAGGAGAAGATCATGTCGTTCATCTGGGCCGTTGTCGCGGGTCTCATCATCGGCGTACTGGCCAAGCTGGTCATCCCCGGCCGCCAGCCGATTCCCCTGTGGCTCACCGTCATCCTGGGTGTGGTGGGCGGTCTCATCGGCAACGCGCTCGCCGGCGCCTTCGGTGTCGCGGACACCGGTGGCATCGACTGGATCCGTCACATCTTCCAGATCGCGGCCGCCGCCGTCCTCATCATGGTCGTCACACCCCTGTGGGGCCGCCGACACGCCTGACCGGCGCCCGCCGCTCACGGTGCCCCGTCGCCCTGTTCGGTCGGCGGGGCACTCGCATGCGCTGGAGTCGGGTGATCGGTCGGGCAGGCCCTCCCGGGCCGGTCCACCCGACAGGCCGCCCGGCGCGGCGACCGAAGCGACCGAGCGGCACTGCACGACGGGGCGGAACGCTGCCTGACGGTGGTGCCGGCACCCGGCACCCGGCGCCGGTTGGCCGGTGCGGGCGGCTGCCGCTCCGGGACAGCCGATGGGCGTGGCCCGGACCCTGTGGCCGGTGCTCAGGTCACCGCGGTAGTCCTGGCCGGGCGGCTCCCCGCCTCGTGGCAGCACGAGGTCAACTCGTCACGGGCTCCAGCCGCAGCCGCCGGATCGGCCAAGGTGGTGGCTCGGCCGGGCCGAACCAGACCCGCACGTCCACCCCGGTGCGGACAGGCAGGAGGGGGAAGTCGTTCTCGGCGTGCTCGGTGCGGTGCAGCGCATGCCGCCGGTCCAGGTGCCGGGCGGCGTACGTGTCGAAGGCCGCCGCGTCCGACGGCCGGCAGAGCGTCGCGACCACCTCGCGGGTGGACGGCTCAGGTGTGAACCCCGGACCGCGCAGCAGCAGGACGTCGTCGCTGTCGACCATGGCGGCGTTGGCCGCGTCGCGGTGCTCGCGCCAGATCGTGCCGGTGTAGAACGCCTCCAGCGCGTGCCGGCGGTGCGTCATGTCGGGGAACGCGCGCAACCAGACGAAGCGGTCCGGGTCGTCAAGGTCGCGGAACCGGCCCCCCATCGTGATGCCGGCCGCCTGCTGGCCGGTCACGAACTCGCGCTCGAACAGTTCGATCAGGGTCTCCCGGGCGCCGGGGCGCAGGGTGTACTGCCGGAGTTCGACGATGCTCATACGCCGGCCGGCCCGGTGCGGGTGAAGTCCATGATCCAGTTGAGCTCCCGGGTGAGGCCGCCGTCACCGGAGAACTCCTGCTCCCAGCGGGCGGCGTCCGGGCCGAGGCGGTACCAGGTGAAGTGCACCCGGATGGGGCGGTCGTCGTAGGTGTCCTCGCCGTGGAAGTCACCGCGGTCGCCCGTGAATGCGCCGACCACCGGGGGATCCAGCCGGCCCGTCCGGCTGTCGGACCAGTGGATCGACCACAGTTTCGTCCCGTGGTCGAACAGCCGCAGGGTCACGCCCTGGCGGCCGAGGGTGGGGAAGGTGATCTCGTCGATGTTCCCGGCGCCCCCGACCAACGGCTGGATCACCGAGTGGCCCGGGAACTCCTCCCAGGTGCCGGCGCCCGCGCCCGCGCCGTCGAGCGGGGTGGTGAGGCGCCGGTTGGCCACGTGCCAGGAGCCGTGCAAGAAGTCGAAGTCGTTCATGCGCCGCAGGTTAGGGGCACTCCACTGACATCCGCTGTCAGTGGATAATGGGGAGCATGCGTGCGAGCCGGCTGGTCACCCTTCTCCTGCTGCTCCAGAACCGGGGCCGGATGACGGCCCAGCAGCTGGCCGCGGAACTGGAGGTCTCCGTCCGTACGGTCTACCGCGACGTCGAGGCGCTCGGGGCCGCCGGTATACCCCTGTACGGCGACGCCGGGCACGCGGGCGGCTACCGGCTGGTCGAGGGCTACCGAACCCGACTCACCGGGCTGACCGCGGACGAGGCGCAGGCCGCCTTCCTCGCCGCACTCCCCGGCACCGCCGCCGAGCTCGGCCTCGGCGAGGCACTCACCAGCGCCCAGCTCAAGCTGCGGGCCGCCCTTCCCGCCGAGTTGCGCGAGCACGCCGGGCGGATCCAGGAACGCTTCCTGCTCGACGCCCCGGGCTGGTACGGCGATGCCGACCGCACCCCTCACCTGGCCGCGATCGCCGCCGCGGTGTGGGCCCGGCGGGCGGTGGTCCTGCGGTACCGGCGCTGGCGGGCACCGCAGGAGATCGAGCGGCGAGTGCAGCCGTACGGACTCGTACTCAAGGCCGGCCGCTGGTACCTGGTCGCAAGCGGGCCGACCGGAATCCGCACCTACCGGGTCGACCAGATCGTTCGACTCCGCCCCCTGGAGGAGGAGTTCGTCGTCCCGGACGGGTTCGACCTGGCCGTGCACTGGAACACCTACCTCGCCGACTTCCGAGCCCGGCTGCACACCGGGGAGGCTCTGGTACGGCTCACCCCGGCGGGAGCCCGCCGGCTCGGCGTGACACCAGCAGGTGACGGGTGGACGGAAGCCCGGCTGCCCATCGAGTCCATCGACCACGCCCACGGAGAGTTCCTCCGGCTGGGCACCGACATCGAGGTCATGGCACCGGCCGAACTCCGCGACCGCATCGCCGAGACGGTACGGACCCTGGCCACCCGCTACGGGGGATGACTCCGGGCAGAGGGATCCCCGGGGGTACTGCTGTCGGCGGTGTCGTGCGAGCTGCTGGGTGAGGCGTACGAGGAGGGCGGACCGGGCCCGGCCGCCGTGGGGGCGCTGGGGGAGCGGCGGCGTACACGGTGGGCGACGTGGTGCCGGCGCGGCGGGGAGCCCGGCATCGCGAGCGGTCCGGGCACGGCCCGTCGCAGCCCTCGGAGAGCGAGCGGCAGGGTGCGCGGGGGAGGGGCGATCGCTTCGGGCGGGCCCCTCCCCCTGTGCGTCAGGCCTTTCTGCGCGCCGTCTTGTAGAGCTCGGCGGTCAAGGCGGCCACCTCCTCCTGCGAGACGCCCTTGCCACCATTCATCGCCTGCGCCAACTCGACGACGTTGACGCCTCCCAGCGTGGAGTAGTCGGCCCAGGCGCAGACCGGGAACCGGAACTCCGCAGGACCGCCCTTCGGGGCGTCGGCGTTCTTGTCAGGGGTGACTTTCACGTCCTGGCACTTCATGAGCGCGCCCTCGAAACCGTCGGGCTTCACGGCCCTGGGTTCTCCGAGGCGCTCCAGCTTGAGACCACGCGCTTTGCCGTCACCCTTCAAGCCTTTCTTGGTGATGTTGGCGAAATAGTGGTCCAGCGCCGTGGCGGGGTCGGGGATGTCGCCGTAGAGGCCATCGAAGATCAGGCGCTTGCCTCCCACCTTCGCCGGATCGCCGGGGTCAGTGCTTGCCGCGTTGTAGACCCCCGACACCGCCTGCGCGTTGTTCACACCGCCGCCCGCCGCCTCCTTCTTCTGCTCGGCGGTCAACTCTCCGGGCGCACTGGCCGGGCCCGATTTCTTGTAGGCATCGACCGACTCCGGAGCCACGAGCGTGTAGCCCTTGCTGTCCGCGGTGACGTCACCGTGGCCCGCGCCCCCACCGTCGTCGCCGACCACGACGTACGCGCCTCCCGCGATCACCGCGAGGGCGACGACCACTCCGGCGATGATCAGGCCCGTCCTCTTCCCCGCGGCCGGCTTCGGCGGCGGGTAGCCACCCGGTGCGCCGCCGTACGGGAACTGCTGTACGAAGGGGTGCGGTTGCTGGGGCGGGCCCCAGCCCTGCTGGCCGAGCGGCTGCGGCCCGGAGGCCGCCGCCGGTCCGAACCCTCCGGGCTGGTGGTGTGGCTGGGGGCCGTACGGGCCGGGCTGGTGGTGTGGCTGGGGGCCGTACGGGCCGGGCTGGTCGTCACTCATGTGCACCGTCCCGGTGGGTAGGGGTCGACGGCCGCCGAGCAACCTGCCGGGCGGCGGTGTTCGACCCGGAGGCGGCGCAGAAGCTGTTCCAGGCGCGTGCGGCGTGGGCCGTGCCGGCCGGCTTGTCGTTGCCGGACGCCAGTCCCCGGACCTTGGACCAGGGGAGTTCTTGATGGCCCCCCTTCATCTTCTGTGCGGATCCGTCGATGGCGAGGCGGAGACCGATATCGGACGTCACGCTGAACTCACCCTCCTTCTTGATAGATCCACCATGTGGTGCGACTGCGTTTGCGCGATCGCTCACTGGGCCTGCTGCAGAGATCCTGATGTCCGGATGCCCTCCGCCGAGCCGGGACGGAGAGGTGAACGCTGCCGCGAGCCGGACGCCCTGATGGTGGTGGGCCGAACCGCCCGGGCAACAGGCCAAGCCACCGGCCATTGGTGACCGGCGGTCGAACGGCCCCCTGACCGTGCCGTTCCGACGGCCGTCGGCTCCCGTCCGGCGGAGCACCCCTCAGTGAGGCTCCGTTCTCCTGCTCGTGCGGCCGGGTGCGACGCCGGGGGACCCCGGCGCCGGTCCGGCGGACGCGGATGGGGGGTGCGCTTGTGGAGGCGGGGGCCGAGGGCGCGAGTCCGATCGACGACTACCCGCACCGCCGGTCGAGCCGCCCGCGCGGGAGGCAGAGCCGAAGACGGTGCAGACCTGGTTGAGGGCGCGCTGACGGGGCAGACGGGGGTGACGAACGGCGGATCGGCGTCCTGCCCGAGACGCACCTGAGAATTCCTTCCGGTTCGACCTCGGGGGGTTGCCATGGTGTGACTCACCGTGAAGACTATGGCGGGTTCGCCGTGGGGGGCCGATCGGCTCGGGGCGTGCTGGTGCTGTGCAGCCGTGGCACAGAGGAGAAGGGTGAGGGGAATGCGATGTCAGGCTGGTTCGCCGTGCGGGTCGGGGCGCGCGATGACAGCCGACCGCTGAGGCGCGCCGGGCTGCGACGGGCGTCTCGGTCGCCCCGCTTCGCCCGGACGCCGGAACCCCGGTAGGGGGTCAGCCGGATCCCGCCGTCCGGGCCGTTCCCAGCGGCGTGCCCGGGGAGAGCTGTGCCCCGCCGGGCGCCGCGGTGCGGCCCGATGGCGCATGTCCGCTGGGCCCGACCCGGCGTATCCCGTTCCAGACCCTGTGATGCTCGCGAGTCCCGACCCAAGGAGAACTGGTGACCGCTCGTCAGTTAGGCAGCCCGGAATTACTGTTGGAGGAGATATCGAACCGCTGGTCGGACGATCGCGAGGCCGGAGCGGTTCGGTACGAGGAGAGTCAGGGCCTGTGGCAGGTCCTGGACTACGCGACGGTGGCCGCTGTGCTCGCCGATCCGCTGACCTACTCCTCGGATCTCTCCTCCCTCGCCCCCACCCAGGAGGACTTCGAGGTCTTCCGGCAGGGCAACTTCGTTGGCATGGACCCGCCGCACCACCGAAGACTGCGCGCGCTGGTGAGCCAGGCGTTCACCCCGCGGGTCGTCCAGGGGCTGGCGCCGCGGATCGAGGCGCTGTGCGCGCGACTGCTGGACGCCGTCGCGGACCAGGACCGGTTCGACCTGGTCGACGCGTTGGCGTACCCGCTGCCCATCATCGTCATCGCGGAACTGCTCGGTGTGCCGGCCGACGAGCACCGGCTCTTCCAGGACTGGGCGAGCGTCCTGTTCAGCGGAGACCAGCTCGGCGAAGCACCCGACATGGCGGACCTGTCACGGGCGTTGGAGGCCATCGCCCCCACCGTCCGTGAGATGAACGGGTACATGCTGGAGCACATCCGTGCCCGCCGTGCGCACCCGGGGGACGACCTCACCAGCAGGCTGATCGCCGCCGAGGTGGACGGCGTCCGCCTGGAGGACCAGCAGATGGTCGGGTTCGTCGCCCTGCTGCTGGTCGCCGGGCATGTCACCACGACCGCGCTGCTGGGCAACGCCGTGCTGACCTTCGACCGGCACCCCGGCACGGACGCCGCGCTGCGCGCCGACCCCGGACTGCTCCCGTCGGCCATCGAGGAGGTGCTGCGCTGGCTGCCCCCGTTCGCCGAGTTGGGTCGCCGCGTGGCCCGGCCCGTGGTGCTCGGCGGTCACGAACTTCCGGCCGAGTCCATGCTGATCGCCCATCTCGGTGCCGCCAACCGCGACCCGGCCCGCTTCCACGCCCCCGACGTCTTCGATGTGACCCGCCACCCCAATCCTCACCTGACCTTCGGCCACGGCATCCACTTCTGTTTCGGTGCGCCGCTGGCCCGGTTGGAGGCGGTGATCGCTCTGCGCCTGCTGCAGGAACGATTCCGCTCCGTGGCGGTCCCCTCCTACGAGGACATCGTGTACCAGAACCCGGCCGTGATCCTCGGCGTGCGGCACCTGCCCGTCGAGGTCGTCAGGCCGTAGGCCGGACCCGCCCGCACCCTCGCCCGTACCCCGGTCGGTCCGCGCTCACCCGCGGCCGACTGTTCGGACCTGCACATGAGAGCCATCAACGGGAGTCCCTTCTCATGGTGTACAACACTGCCCCGACCCGCAGACGCGCGCCGTTCCCGGAGCGACGGGAGCTGCAGCACCGACTCGACGCCCTCGCCCGCCTGCACCGGGTGCCCGGTGCCCAACTGGTGCTGGACAACGGCTCGGAGGTCGTCTCCGTGCACACCGGTACGGCCGACGCCGGCACCGGCGCTCCCTTCGCCGAGGACACCGCCGTCCCGCTGGGGTCTCTCACCAAGCCCTACACGGCCGCGCTCGTGCTGCTCCTCGCCGAGGACGGCGACCTCGACCCGGACGACCCGGTCGCCGAGTACCTCCCCGAACTCCGCGAGCTGCCACAAGTGACGGTCCGTCACCTGCTCAGCCACACCGGCGGTCTGTCCACCGGCCCCGACTCCGACGCGGCGGCGCGGACCACCGCGGCGCACTACCTGTCGTCGGTGTGCACCGCCCAGGGCGCGCTGTTCGCGCCCGGGACCGACTTCTCCTACTCCAACGCCGGGTACGTCGCCGCCGGGCGGCTGGTGGAGACGGTGACCGGCATGCCGTGGAACGAGGCGATGGACGCCCTGCTCCTCGAACCCCTGGGCACCGTGCCCGCGTTCCTGGGTCCGTCCGCCCCCGCCCGCCCCGTCGCGGCCGGTCACGCCCTCAACACCGCGACGGGCCAGGTCCGCCCCGTCCGGCAGAACCTGGCTCCGCTGGAGGCGCCGGCCGGCGCCCTGCTGGCGAGCGCCGAAGACCTCGCCGCGCTCGGCGGCGCCCTGGTCGGCCGGACCGCGGCGCTGCCGCCCGTGGTCGCCAAGGAGTTGCGCCACGCGGAACTCGCCGCCGACCCGGGGGCGCTCGCCGACGGCTGGGGGCTGGGACTGGCCCTGTTCCGGCAGGACGAGAAGCTGTGGTGCGGCCACGACGGCAACGCCCAGGGCACCTCGTGCCACCTGCGGGTCGAACCGGACACCGGCACGGTGGTCGCCTTCACGGGCAACGCCGGTGCGGCGACGGCGCTCTGGCGGGACCTCGCCGAGGACCTGGAGCGGATCGCGGGGGTGCGGGTGCCCACCGTGGTCGAGCCCGTCGCAGCGGGCGAGCCGGTGGCGCTGCCCGAGTGCGCGGGCGCCTACGCCAACGGCGGCACCCGGTACCGCGTCGCGCCGGGGCCCGGTGGCTCGCCGGTGCTGTCGGTGGACGGCGACGTGCCGATACCGCTGCGTTGCTACCCCGACCTGTCGTTCGACCTGGTCGACCCGGGGTCCGGCCGTCGGGAGGCCGGGGGGCGGTTCCACCGCGACCCGTGCACCGGTGCGATCGACCGCGTGCAGATAGCGGGGCGCACCGCGCGTCGCACCGATCACGCCTGAGCCCGCAGCTCCTCAGCTCGTCCGCCTGTCAGCTCGTCAGTCCGTTCAGCCCTTGGTGCCGGAGTACGCGTCGGGCGTGCCCGGCCGCACTCCGCTGCCCGCAAACCGCTCGCGCCGCCTCCTCCCCGCCCGGAAGGACCTCATCTCCATGGCCGACCAGCCCGACCACCTCGTCCCCGCGCCCACCCCGCAGCAGGCCGGTGAAGCCTTCGGGGTGCCCGAGCACGAGGCGTCCCCGGTGGACGGGGGCGCGACGCTCGGCGAGCTGTTCGCCACCTGGGTGGCCCGCACGCCCGACGCGCCCGCGGTGACCGACGGCCGGCGCACCTGGAGCTACCGGGAGCTGGCGGCACGGGTCGACCTGCTGGCCGGGTACCTCGTACGGCGCGGGGCCGGGCCGGAGCGGACGGTGGCACTGGTCCTGCCGCGCTCGATGGAGCTGATCGCGGCGGAGCTGGCCACCGCGAGGGCGGGCGCCGCCTTCCTGCCGGTCGATCCCGACTACCCCGCCGAGCGGCGCGCTCTCATGCTCGCCGACGCGGCGCCCGCGGTGACCCTGGACGACCCGGGCTTCGTGCGCGCCGTGCTGGACGCGGCGGACGGGGGAGGGAACGGCCTTCCCCGGCCGGCGGTCGGTGCCGACCACGTCGCGTACGTGATCTACACCTCGGGCTCCACCGGGACGCCGAAGGGCGTGGCGGTCACCCATCGCGGCATCGGCGGGTTCACCGCGGCCGCCATCGAGCGGTACGCGGTGCGGGCCGGTGACCGGGTGCTGCAGTTCTCCTCGCCCAGCTTCGACGCCTCCGTCCTGGAGCTCTTCATCTCGGTGCTGTCCGGGGCCACACTCGTGGTGCCCCCGGGCGGCCCCTGGCTGGGCGACGAACTCGCCGCCGTCCTGGACGAGCACGGCATCACGCACGCCCTGATCCCGCCGGCCGCGCTGGCGACGCTGCCCGCCCCCGCTGCGGGCACCGCCCACCGGCTGCGCACACTGATCGTCGGGGCCGAGGCCTGCCCGCCCGCGCTCGTCGACCGCTGGGCGCCGGGCCGACGCATGATCAACTCCTATGGTCCGACCGAGGCCACCATCGTGGCCACCTGGACCGGGCCGCTCTCGGCCGGTGCCGGTACACCGACGATCGGCGGGGCCCTGCCGCACACCCGGGTGTACGTGCTGGACGCGGCGATGCGTCCGCAACCGGGTTCCTTGGAAGGCGAGTTGTACATCGGTGGCGAAGCGGTGGCGCGCGGCTACCTGAACCGCGCCGGGCTGACCGCCGCCCGCTTCGTCGCCGACCCGTTCGGAGAACCGGGCGCCCGGCTCTACCGCACCGGCGACCGGGCGCGCTGGAACGCCGAGGGAGAACTGGAGTTCCTCGGCCGGCTCGACCGGCAGGTGAAGCTCCGAGGCTTCCGGATCGAACCGGGCGAGATCGAGGCCGCCCTGCGGCGGGACACCGCCGTCGGCGAGGCCGTCGTCGTGGTCCGCGAGGACGAGCCGGGCCGGGAACGCCTGGTCGGCTACGTCACCCCGGCCGACCCGGAGCGGGCCCCCGACCCGGCGGAGCTGCGCACGAACCTGGCCGCCGCGCTGCCGGCCCAGCTGGTGCCGTCCGTCGTCGTCGTGCTGGCGGCGATGCCGCTCACCTCGCAGAACAAGATCGACCGGCGAGCGCTGCCCGCGCCCGTCCGCCCGGCGTCCGCCGACCGGGCGGCACCGCTCACCGCGCCGGAGCGCACCCTGGCCGCCATCTGGGCGGACGTGCTGGGCGCCGACACGGTCGGGGCGACGGACGACTTCTTCGAACTGGGCGGCGACTCGATCCTCGCCGCCCGCACCCTGGCCCGGATCAGGGACGAACTGGGCGTCCGGCTCACCCTGCGGGACGTCTTCACCGCACGCTCCGTGGCGGCCCTGGCCCCGCTGCTGGGCGGGCACCGCGCCGCCGCGCCGCCCGAGCCGATCCCGGCCGCCCCGCGCGGGGTGCCGCTGCCGCTGTCCAACGCCCAGCGACGGCTCTGGTTCCTCGACGACCTCACGGCCGGCGGGACGGAGTACAACACCGGCGTGGCCCTGCGGCTGCACGGCGCACCGGACCCCGAGGCGCTGAGCCGGGCCCTGCGGCGCCTGGTCGCCCGGCACGCCTCGCTGCGCACCACGTTCGACACGGTCGACGGGCAGGGCGTGCAGCGGATCGCGGAGCAGGCCGCCCTGCCGCTGCGCACGGCTGACCTCGGCGAGCTGCCCGCGGTGCGGCGCGCGGAGGCCGCCGAGCGGTTGCTGACCGACGAGCTGAGCCGCCCCTACGACCTGACGGGCGGCCCGCTGGCCCGGGCGCTGCTGGTGCGCCTGGCCCCCGACGAGCACCTGCTGCTGCTGGGGCAGCACCACGTCATCACCGACGGGTGGTCGGTGGGCGTCCTGGTCCGCGAACTGGCCGCGCTCTACCACGCGGAGGTCTCCGGCGAACCGGACGCGCTGCCCGTGCCGGCCCTCCAGTACCCCGACTTCGCCGTCTGGGAGCAGCGGCGTCAAGCCTCGAACGCGCAGGTCGCGGAGGACGCCGGGAGCCTCGGGTACTGGAAGCGCCACCTGTCCGGGCTGCAGCACCTGCACCTGCCCACCGACCGGCCGCGGCCCGCGGTGCGCACCACCTCCGGCGCCGCACACCGCCACCACCTGCCCGCGGACCTGGTGGCCCGGCTTCGGCACCTCGCCACCGGACGCGGCACGACGGTGTTCACCCTGTTCGCGGGGGCGTCCGCGCTGCTGTTCTCCCGCTACTCGGGACAGCGGGACGTGGCCTTCGGCACCGTCACCAACGGGCGGGAGCGCCGTGAGCTGGAGGATGTGACGGGCTTCTTCGCGAACACGGTCGTGCTGCGCGGTGACGTGGACGAGACGGTCACCGTCGACCGGTTCGTCGAGAACATGCGCACGACCGTGCTGGACGCCTTCGTCCACGCCGGGGTGCCCTTCGACCGGGTGGTCGAGGAGCTGGCCCCGCCCCGGGACCCCAGCCGCACCCCGCTGGTGCAGGTGCTCGTCGTCCAGCAGGCCCCCCTCGACCTGCCGGGCGCCGGCGGCCTGCGCCTCGAAGAACACCCGCTGCCGCGACCCGCCGCACGCTTCGACCTGGTCCTGGAGTTCTCCCCGGACGCCGGGGGCGGCTGCGTCCTGACCGTCGAGTACAACACGGACCTCTTCGAGGCCCCGACCGTGGCCCGGATGTCCCGCCACCTGCACCGACTGCTGGCGGCGATGGCGGACGGCCCGCAGCTGCGGCTGGCCGAACTGCCGATGCTCTCGGAGCAGGAGCGGCGCACCCTGATCGACTCGTGGAACCCGCCCGCGCGCACCGGGCCCACCACCGCGGAGGTCGCCCTGCCCGAGCTGTTCGAGGCGCAGGCGGCCCGCACCCCCGAGCGGACCGCCGTGGTCTGCGACGCGGTGCGACTGGACTACGCCCAGGTGAACCGGCGTGCCAACCGCCTCGCCCGGCTGCTGGTCTCCCGGGGCGCGGGCCCGGAGAAGCTGGTCGCGCTCTGCCTCCCCCGCTCCGCCGAGCTGCCCTCGGCGCTCTGGGCGGTGCTGAAGTCGGGCGCGGGGTACCTCCCGCTGGACCCGGGCTATCCGGCCGAGCGCATCCGGCTGATGCTCGACGACGCCGAGCCGGTGCTCGTCGTCGCCACCCGGCAGACGGCCGCCGCGCTGCCGGAGGGCTGCGAGCCCCTGATCCTCGACGAGCTCGCCGACGCCCCGGGCAGGGACGAAGCCGATCTGACGGATGCCGACCGGCTCGGGCCGCTGGCGCCGGACCACCCGGCCTACGTCATCTACACCTCCGGGTCCACCGGCCGCCCCAAGGGTGTGGTGGTCGCCCACCGCACGGTCGTCGCGCTCGCCGGCTGGGCGGGGGAGCGGTTCGGTCCGGGCGGCTTGGACCACGTGATCGCCGCCACCTCGCTCAACTTCGACGTGTCGGTCTTCGAACTGCTCTGCCCCCTGCTGGCGGGCGGGAGCGTCGAGGTGGTCGCCGACCTGCCCGCCCTCGCCGACACGCCCGGCCGGCGGCAGGTCGGGCTGGTCAGCGGCGTGCCCTCGGTGATCTCCCGCCTGCTCGCCGGCGGCGGGGCCCCGGTGGAGGCGCGGACCGTCGTGCTGGCCGGTGAGGCCCTCCCGGCCCAGGTGGTGCGCGACCTGCGGGAGGTCATGCCCGGGTGCGAGATCGCCAATCTCTACGGCCCCACCGAGGCCACCGTGTACGCCACCGCCTGGTTCGCGGGCGACGGGCTGCCGGAGCAGGCACCGCCGATCGGCAGGCCGCTCGCGCTGACCCGCGGCTACGTCCTCGACGACGCGCTGCGCCCGCAGCCTCCGGGCGTGGTCGGCGAGTTGTACCTCGGTGGCGGCGGCCTGGCGCGCGGCTACCTCGGCCGCCCGGGCCTGACCGCCGCCCGGTTCGTGGCCGACCCGTACGGCGCGCCGGGGCAGCGGATGTACCGCACCGGGGACCTGGCCCGCTGGAGCCCCGAGGGTGAGCTGGAGTACGTCGGCCGGATCGACCAGCAGGTCAAGGTCCGCGGCTTCCGGATCGAACTGGGGGAGGTGGAGGAGGCACTGCGCGGCTGCGAGGGCGTGGCGCAGGCAGCCGCCGCCGTCCGCGAGAGCGAGGGCACCCGGCGCCTGGTCGGCTACGTCGTCCCCGTCCCGGGAGGCCGCACGGAGCCCGAAGCCGTACGCCGGGAGCTCGCTCTCACGCTGCCCGACTACCTCGTCCCCTCGGCGGTCCTGGTGCTGGCGACCCTCCCGCTCAACCCCAACGGCAAGCTCGACCGCGGCCGGCTGCCCGCTCCGGGACCGGCCCCGCGCGCCGCGGGCCACGTCGAGCCCCGCTCTCCCAGCGAGCGGGCCTTCGCCGCCATCTGGGCGGACGTCCTCCAGGTGGAGCGGGTCGGCGCGGAGGACAACTTCTTCCAGCTCGGCGGCGACTCCATCCTGAGCATCCAGGTGGTCGCCCGCGCCCGGCAGTCCGGCCTGCCGGTGACCTCCCGGGACGTCTACCAGCACCAGACGGTCGCCGCGCTCGCCCGCTGCGCGGACGCCGCCGACCGGTCGCGGCCGACCGCCCCCGCCGTGGTCGCCGCCACCGGCGAGAGCCCCCTGACGCCCATCCAGCACTGGTGGTTCGACGCGGGCGCCGAACGCGTCGGCCACTTCGCCCAGGCGCTGTCCGTCCGGCTGCCCGAGGACCTGGACCCGGCGGCGCTGGAGGACGCGCTGAACGACCTGGTCGCTCACCACGACGCCCTGCGCTCATCGTTCGGGGCCGCCGACGGCGCGGACCCGCGCTGGCGGATCGACGAGCAGACCCGCCGGGTCGCCCTGGCCCGCCACAGCGGCCCGGACACCGACACCCCGCACTTCGGCCCCTTCGACCTGCGCCACGGGCCGCAGCTGCGCGCCGTGCTGCACGAGCGCGGGGCCGGCCGCCCGCCCGTCCTGCACCTGGCCGTGCACCACCTGGTGGTGGACGGCGTCTCCTGGCGGGTGCTGCTGGAGGACCTCGACCGGGCCTACCGGGCCCGCCGCGACGGCGGCGACGGAGCGGCGGCGCTGCCCGCCAAGTCCTCGCCGCTGCGGCAGTGGGCCCAGCGGCTGCACGCGCACGCCGCCGACGGCGGCTTCGACGACGAGCGGGGCTACTGGGCGCGGGCCCTCCCGGACCGCGCGGACCCGCTCCCGGCCGACCTGGCGGGCGCCGACACCTACGCCTCGGCCCGCTCGGTGACCGTGCGCCTGAGCGCCGCCGACACCGCCATCCTGCTGCGCACCCTGCCCGAGACCTACCGCACCCAGGTCAACGACGTGCTGCTGAGCGCTCTCGGCCGGGTCCTGTGCGGGTGGAGCGGGCAGGACCGGGTGGTGGTCGACGTCGAGGGGCACGGGCGGGAGGAACTCTTCCCCGACCTCGACATCAGCCGTACCGTCGGCTGGTTCACCACCCGGCACCCCGTCGCCCTCGCCGTTCCGGCGCAGGCGGACTGGGACGCGGTCCTCAAGCAGGTCAAGGAGCAGCTGCGGGCCGTTCCCCGGCACGGCCTGGGCCACGACGTGCTGCACCGGCTGGGCCGGATCGGGGCGGCGCGGGGTGCGGCGGCGCAGGTCAGGACGGCGCAGGGCAGGACGGCGCAGGTCAGCTTCAACTACCTGGGGCGCATCGCGTTCCCGGACGGCCCGGACGGCCTGTACCGGGGCACCTTCCGCCCGCTGGAGCTGGACGCCGACCCCCTGGTCGAGCGCCCGCACGCCCTGGAGGTCGTCGGACGCCTCGACGGTGACGCGCTGGAGTTCAGCTGGTTCTACTCCGACCAGCGGTACCTGCCCTCCACCGTCGAGGCGCTGGCCGGACGCTTCGCCACCGCGCTGGCCGACCTCGCCCGGCACGCGGCCCGGCCGGGCGCGGGCGGCCGCACGCCGTCCGACTTCCCGCTCGTCCGGCTCGACCAGGCCGCCGTGGACCGCGTCGTGGGAGCCGAGCCGGGCGCCGTGGAGGACGTCCTGCCGCTGACGCCGACCCAGACCGGCATGCTCTTCCACGCCCTCTCCCAGGCCGACAGCGCCGCCTACTTCCAGCAGCTGACCTTCGTCCTGGAGGGCGTACCCGACCCGGACCGGCTGGCCGCGGCCTGGCAGCGGGTGACCGGGCGCAGCGCGGTGCTGCGCGGCCGCGTCCGGTGGCACGACGTGCCCGAGCCGTTGCTGGTGGTGGAACGCCGCGCCCCCGTCCCGGTCACCGGCCTGGACTGGCGCGAGCTGACCGAGGAGGAGCGCCGCGAGCGGCTGGCCGACCTGCTGGACCGCGACCGCGCGACCGGCATCGACCTTGCCCAGGCGCCGCTCCAGCGCCTGGCGCTCGCACGGGTCTCGGAGACCGGGGTGCGCGTGGTCTGGTCCTTTCACCACCTGATCCTGGACGGCTGGAGCCTGTTCCAGGTGCTGTCGGACGTCTTCGCCTGCCACGCGGCGCTCTGCGCGGCGGGGCCGGACGCTCCGGACGTCCTCGACGGCCTCGGCCTCCCGGACGGGACGGCGCAGCGCCCTCCCTACCGCGACTACCTGGCCTGGCTGCGCGAGCGCGACTGGGACCCGGCCGAGCAGCACTGGCGGGAGCGCCTCGGCGGCCTGGCCGAGGCAACGCCGCTGCCCTGGGACCGCGAACCCCGCGAGAGCCACCACGCGGAGTCCGGCCAGGCCGTGCGGGTGAGCGTGCCCGCGTCCGCGACCCGGGCCCTGGAGGACTTCGCGAAGACCACCGGCCTCACCCTGAACACCCTGGTCCAGGGCGCCTGGGCGCTGCTGCTGGGGCGTCAGTCAGGCCGTGACGAGGTGGTGTTCGGCACCACCGTGTCCGGCCGGCCGGCCGAGCTGCCCGGCGCCGAGGCGATGACCGGCCTCTTCATCGCGACGCTGCCCACCCGCGCCGCGGTACCGGCCGTCGGCACCCTGGTCGACTGGCTGCGCCGGCTCCAGTGGGAGCAGAACGAGGACCGGCGCTTCGACTTCGTGCCACTGACCCGGATGCGGACGTTCACCGGCCTTCCCGAGCGGACCGCCCTGTTCGACAGCATCGTCGTCTTCGAGAACTACCCGGTGGACGACGGACTCGCCGCCGCCCACGGCCTGCGCCTGAGCGGCCTGGAGGGTGTCGAGACCACCAACTACCCCTTGAGCCTGGTGGCCTACCCGGGCCCTGAGCTGGCGCTGCGGCTCTGCTACGACCCGGAGCTGTTCGACGCCGCCACGGCTGGGCGGATGGCCGAGTACCTCACCGTCCTGCTGGCGGGTATGCCCGACGGCGCCCAGCGCCCGCCCGCCCGGCTGCCGCTGCTGAGCGCGGAGCGCCGCGCCCAGGTGCTCCACGCCTGGAACGACACCGCCACCGACCTGCCCGAACGCAGCGTCGCCGAGCTGTTCGCCGAACAGGTGCGCCGCACGCCCGACGCCGTCGCGCTGGAAGCCGGCGACGAGCGACTCAGCTACCGGGAGCTCGACGCCCGCGCCGCCGCCCTGGCGCGCCGGCTGACCGCGCTCGGCGTCCGGGTCGAACGCCCGGTCGGCGTGCTGATGAACCGTTCGGTGTGGCTGATCGTCGCCCAACTGGCACTGGTCCGCACCGGCGGGGTGTACGTGCCGCTGGACGGGCGGGCGCCGCGCGAGCGGCTGCGCCGGACGCTGGCCGAGGCCGGCGCCGGGCTGGTGCTCACCGACGCCGACTGGGAGCCGACGGCGCGCGACCTGTGCCCCGGCGACGGCGTGCTGCGCCCGGACGAGCCGACGCACCACGCGGCCGCCGAGGGCCGGCCCGATCAGGACGGTCCGGCGGTCCACCCCGACAACCTCCAGTACCTGATGTTCACCTCCGGCTCGACGGGCACGCCCAAGGGCGTCGCGGTGCGCCAGCGCGATGTCGCCGCGCTCGCCCTGGGCCGTGCCTTCACCGGCCACGACCGGGTGCTCGTGCACTCCCCGCACGCGTTCGACGCCTCCACCTACGAGGTGTGGGTGCCCCTGCTGCGCGGCGGCACGGCCGTGCTGGCCCCTCCGGTGGAACTGGACGCGGCCGTGGTCCGGCGCGCCGTCACCGAGCAGGGTGTGCGCCACCTCTGGCTGACCGCCGGCCTCTTCCGCCTCCTCGCCCAGGAGGACCCCGGCTGCCTGCGCGGCGCCCGGGAAGTGTGGACCGGTGGCGAGGCCGTGCCGGGCGCGGTGGTCCGCCGGGTCCTGGAGGCGTGCCCCGACCTGACCGTGGTCGACGGCTACGGTCCGACCGAGACGACCACCTTCGCCACCCGCCGGGTCTTCCGCGCCGGTGAGTCGCTGTCCGCGGTGCTGCCCATCGGACGCCCGCTGGACAACACCCGCGTCTACCTGCTCGACGACGCGCTCCAGCCGCAACCGCCCGGCATCGTGGGAGAGCTGTACATCGCCGGCGCCGGGCTCGCCCGGGGCTACGCCGGCCGGCCCGGCGAGACCGCCACCCGTTACCTGGCCGACCCGTTCGGGCCGCCGGGGGAGCGGATGTACCGCACCGGTGACACCGCGCGCTGGAGCGACGACGGCGAACTGCACTTCGTGGGGCGGGCGGACGACCAGATCAAGGTCCGCGGGTTCCGCATCGAACCCGCCGAGATCGAGGCGCGACTCACCGACCACCCGGACGTCGCCGAGGCGGTCGTCTCGCTCCACCAGGACGGCGGCCGCAAGCGGCTGGCCGCCCACCTGGTGCCGGCCGAAGGCGTAGCGGCGCCGTCCGCCACCGCCCTGCGCAGCCACCTGGCGGCCGACCTGCCCGACTACATGCTGCCCGCCGCGTTCGTCACGGTGCCCGAGCTGCCCCTGACGGCCAACGGCAAGGTCGACCGGCGCCGGCTGCCCGCCCCCGACTGGGCGGCGTCCGGAGACAGCGCCTACCGGGCACCGGCCACCGGGACCGAACAGGTGCTCGCCGCGATCTGGGCGGAGCTGCTCGGCGTGGACCGGGTCGGCGTCGACGACGACTTCTTCATGCTGGGCGGCGACTCGATCCTGAGCATCCAGGTCGTCTCGCGGGCCCGGGCAGCGGGGCTCGCGCTGACCCCCCGCGACCTGTTCCGGTTCCCCACCGTCGCCGCACTGGCCGTCATGACCGGCACGGCGGGCTCCGTCGCCGGCACCGAGCCGGTGAGCGGCGAGGTCGCCCTCGCGCCGATCCAGCACTGGTACCTCGACCCCCGCCCGCCGCAGGCCGGCTTCTTCAACCAGAGCGTGGTCGTGGAGACCCCCGGCCAGGTCGACCCGGACGTGCTGCGCCGCGCCCTGACGGCCCTCTGGGCGCACCACGACGCGCTGCGGTCACGCTTCACCGCCGAGCCGGACGGCGGCGTCCGCCAGCACTGCGCCCCGGCGGACGCCCCCGCGCCCGAGCTGCTCGAAGTCTGCGACCTGGCCGGCCTGGAGCCGGGCGCGGCCGAGCGGGCCGAGGCCCTGGCCACCGCGGCGGCGCACGAAGGGTTCCGGCTGGAGACCGGCCCGCTGCTCACCGCCCGCCTGTTCACCACTGGCGGCACCGGGCCCGCCCGGCTGCTGCTGGCCGTGCACCACCTGGTGGTCGACGGGGTCTCCTGGCGGGTGCTGCTGGAGGACCTGGAGACCGCCTACCGGCAGGCCGCGGCCGGTCGGCCGCTGCGCCTGCCCGCCCGGACGAGCTCGTTCCAGGAATGGACGCGCCGGTTGCGCGAGCACACGGCGAGCGGCGGGTTCGCCGGCCGGCGTGCCCACTGGACGGCGGTCGCCCGGCACAGCGCGGCGCCGCTGCCGGTGGACCGCGAGGGCGGCAACACCGCGGCCGACGTGCGCGCGGTGACGGTCCGGCTGGACCGGGAACGCACCGACGAACTGCTGCGCAAGGTCCCCGGGGTCTACCGGACCCGGATCGACGACGTCCTGCTCACCGCGCTCGGCCGGGTCGTCGCCCGATGGACCGGGCGGGACACCGTCGCCGTCGGGCTGGAGGGGCACGGGCGCGAGGACCAGTTCTTCGAGGACATCGATCTGTCCCGCACGGTCGGCTGGTTCACCACGCTCTTCCCCGTCGCCCTCCGGGTGCCCGAGGGGGACTGGGGCACCGCGCTCAAGTCCGTGAAGGAGCAACTGCGCGCGGTGCCCGACCGGGGTCTGGGCTACGGCGCGCTGCGCCACCTCGCCCAGGACGCCCAGCTGGTCGGTGCGGCGACTCCCGGCATCAGCTTCAACTACCTGGGCCGGTTCGACTGGTCGGACGAGGGCGCCGCCCTGGTGCGCGCGGTCCCCGGCGGGCTCGACGGCGCGCAGGCGCCCGGCGCGGCGCGCCCGCACCTGCTCGACGTAGTGGCCCGCGTCCAGGACGACCACCTGGAGATCAGCTGGTACTACAGCGCCGGCCGCCACCACGAGCGGACCGTGGCCTCGCTGGCGGACGGCATGGTGACCGCACTGGAAGGCATCGTCGCCCACTGCGCCGACCCGGACGCCGGCGGCCGCACCCCCGCCGACTTCCCGCTGGCCCGCCTGGACCAGGCGGCCGTCGACCGGATCGTGGGGGACGGGCGCGACGTGGCGGACGTCTACCCGCTGACGCCGATGCAGGCCGGCATGCTCTTCCACAGCCTGCTCGAACCGGACGGCCGCACCTACCTCAACCAGGTGCAGCTGGTGCTGTCCGGGGTCACCGACCCGCACGCCCTGGCCGAGGCGTGGCAGCGGACCGCGGACGCCAACTCGATCCTGCGCACCCGGCTGACCTGGGAGGAGAGTGCCGAGCCGCACCAGGTCGTCCAGCAGTGGGCCGCCGTGCCGGTGGCCCACCACGACTGGTCGCAGTGGCCGGCCGACCGGATCGAGCGCGAGACGGCCCGTCTGGTCGCCGAGGACCGGCAGGCCGGCCTCGACCTGCGCACGGCGCCGCTGATGCGGCTCGCCCTGATCCGGCTGTCACCGACCCGGGTGCGGATGGTGTGGACCTTCCACCACGTCCTGCTGGACGGGTGGAGCGCGGCCCAGGTCTTCGACGAGGTGTGCGAGCGGTACGACGCCCTCACCACCGGGCGCCCGCCGGCGGCGCCCGAGCGGGCTCCCTTCGGCCACTACCTGGGCTGGCTGGCCGGGCAGGACCCCGCCCGGGCCGAGCGGCACTGGCGCGAGGCCCTCGCCGGATTCCCGGCCGCCACCCCGCTGCCCCGGGACCGGTGGCCCGTCGAGGCCCACCGTGCCTCCTCCGGCGCGTCGGTGCGCGTGGCGCTCGACGACGACCTGTCGCCGCGGCTGCGCGAGACGGCGCAACAGGCGGGGCTGACCGTCAACACGGTGCTGCAGGGCGCCTGGGCGCTGCTGCTCGCGCGCTGCGGCGGCGGCGACGACGTGGTGTTCGGCACCATCGTCTCCGGTCGGCCTGCCGAACTCCCCGGCGTGACCTCGATGGTGGGGCTGTTCATCAACACGCTGCCCACCCGGGTGCGGATCGAGGGACAGCGCCCGCTGCGGGAGTGGCTGCGTGCTCTGCAGGCCGCCCAGTCGGAGGACCGGCGCCACGGCTTCGTCTCGCTGGCGCAGCTGCAGACCTGGAGCGAGGTGCCCGGCGGGACCAGCCTGTTCGACAGCATCGTGGTCTTCGAGAACTACCCGTTCGACGAGGACGCGGTGAACCGTTACGGCCTGGCCGTCGAGGCCGAACGCGACGTGGAGCCCACCAACTACCCGCTGTGCGTGGTGGTGGTGCCCGGCGAGGCGCTGTCGGTCAGCCTCGAGTACGACCCGGCCGCCTTCGACGCGGCGACCGTCGAGGCGCTCGGGGCGGGCCTGGCGACGCTGCTCGCGGCGATCGCGGCGGACCTCGAACAGTCGCCGGCCGACGTGCCGCTGCCGGACCCGCCGCGCGGACGCGCGGCCCTCGAACGGCTCGCGGCGGCGGTGGCCCCGGCGCCGGGGGGAACCCTGTCCGAGCCGCCGCGGGCCACCCCGGCCGCGGCCGGCGACCGGCCCTCGCGCACCGGCACCGAGCGGCTGCTCGCCGCGATCTGGTCCGAGGTCCTCGGTGTGCCCGACGTGGGCCCGGACGACAACTACTTCGCGCTCGGCGGCGACTCGATCCTGGGGATCCAGATCGTCTCGGCCGCCCGCCGGGCCGGGCTCGCGCTGACCCCCCGGCACCTGTTCTCGCACCAGACACTGGCCGAACTCGCCCTGGCCGCCGAGGAGGCGCCGGTCGCGGCGGTCGTCGCCGAGCAGGGCGCGGTGGTGGGCGAGGTTCCGCTCACCCCCGTCCAGCACTGGCTGTTCGACACCCTGGGCGGTGACGCCCGCTTCACCCAGGGGGTCTCCTACCAGCTCGCGGCGGACGCCGACGAGACCCTGCTGCGCGCGGCCCTGACCGCCGTGCTGGCCCACCACGACGCGCTGAGCCTCCGGTTCGAGCCGACCGGCCCCGGTCAGTGGCGCCAGTACGGAGCCGCCCCCGGCGGCGCGCCGGTCAGCCTGCGGGTGCACGACCTGCCCGGCGGTGAGCCGCGGGTCCTCGCGGCGGCGCTGCGGGAGGCCGCCGCCGACCTGGCGGACGGCTTCGATCTGGGCAGCGGGCCACTGCTGCGCGCCGCGCTGTGCCGCTTCGACGGCGCGGCGCACCCGGTCCTGCTGCTGGCCGCGCACCACCTGGTGGTGGACGCCGTCTCCTGGTGGCTGATCCTGGAGGACCTGGAGCGCGCCTATCGCGCCCTGGGCGAAGGTCGGACGCCCGACCTCGGGGCCAAGAGCACCTCGTTCCAGGCCTGGGCCCGCCGGCTCGCCGCGCACACCGCGGCCGGCGGCTTCGACGACGAACTCGTCCACTGGCAGAGCCTCGACGACGGGGACGGCGCGATCGTGCTGCCGAGGGACCTCGACGGCGCCAACACGGCGGCCGTCGAGGAGGCGCTGACCGTCGGCCTGGACGCCGAGGAGACCCGCCGGCTGCTCCAGGACGTGCCGGACGTCTACCGGACCCGGGTCAACGACGTCCTGCTCTGCGCCCTGGGCCGCGTGCTGTCCCGCTGGACCGGCCGGGACCGGGTGGTGGTGACCCTGGAGGGCCACGGCCGGGAGGAGCTGTTCGACGACGTCGACCTCGCCCGGACCGTCGGCTGGTTCACCACGATGTACCCCGTCGCCCTGGAGGTGCCCCGGGACGCGGACACCGGTGGCGCGCTGAAGGCGGTCAAGGAGAGCCTGCGCGCGGTGCCGCGCGGCGGACTCGGCTACGGCGCGCTTCGCCACCTGCGGCCCGCCGGGGGACCGCCGCTGCCGGAGCTGCCGCGGATCGGCTTCAACTACCTGGGGCGCCAGGACCGGAACCACCCACCGGGCGGTCTGCTGCACGCGCCGTCCGGCCCGCTCGGCGGCGGTATGGACCCCTCGGCCGAGCGGCCGCACCTCCTCGACGTCCTCGGGCAGGTGAGCGAGGGGCGGCTGGGGTTCACCTGGTCGTACTCCCGGGAGGTGCACCGGCGGGAGACCGTCGCCCGGCTGGCGGCCGAACTGGCCGACGAGCTGCGGGCGATCATCCGCCACTGCGCCGAGCCCGGCGCCGGGGGCCGCACGCCCTCCGACTTCCCGCTCGCTCCGCTGGACCAGCCGGCCGTCGACCGGCTGGCGGGCACCGGGCGGGAGGTGGTGGAGATCTACCCGCTCACGCCGACCCAGACCGGCATGGTCGTGCACGGCCTCGACGAGGCGGGGAGCGGCCTCTACGTCGAGCAGCTCACCTTCGTGCTGGACGGCGCCCGCGACCCGCGACTGCTGGCCGCCGCCTGGCAGCACGTGGTCGACCGCACACCGGTGCTGCGCACCTCCGTGGTGCTGCACGACGTGCCCGTACCCCTTCAGGTGGTGCACCGGCAGGCGACCCTGCCCGTCACCGAGCACGACTGGAGCGCCGTGGCGCCCGAGCGGCTCGGGACGGAGCTGGAACTGTTCCTCGCCGAGCGGCGGGGCCGCCCGCTGGGCCTGGACCGGGCCCCGCTGCTGCGGCTCGACCTGGTCCGGCTCGGCCCGGACGCGGTGCGCGTGGTGTGGACCTTCCACCACGTCCTGCTGGACGGGTGGAGCGTCTTCCAGGTCCTGTCGGACGTGCTGGCCGCCCACGCGGCGCTCGCCCGCGGCGAGCGGCCGAGTCTGCCCGAGCGCCGGCCCTTCGCGGACTACGCGGGCTGGCTGGCCGGCCGCGACACCGGCCGGGCGGCGGACCACTGGCGGGGCGCCCTGGCGGACCTCGTTACGCCCACCACGCTGCCCTACGACCGCAGGCCCGGTCAGGACGCGACGGCCTGCTCCGGGGTCTGGCTGTCGCAGCGGCTCGGCGCGGCCGAGACCCACCGCCTCCAGGAGTTCGCCCGTCGCCACCGCCTCACCCTGAACACCCTGGTCCAGGGGGCCTGGGCGTTGCTGCTCTCGCGCTGGAGCGGCCAGTCGCAGGTGTGCTTCGGCACCACCGTCTCCGGGCGGCCGGCCGACCTGGTCGGCGCGGACACCATCATCGGCCTCTTCATCACCACGCTGCCCGCCCGTGTCACCGTCGACGGCGGCGCGAGCTGCGACGGGTGGCTGCGCGCGGTGCAGGAGGCCCGGGCCGAGGACCGCCGGTTCGACCACCTGCCGCTGAGCGAGATCCAGGCCCTCAGCGAACTGCCGCCCGGCACAGCGATGTTCGACAGTCTGATCGTCTTCGAGAACTACCCGGTGGGCGATGCGACGGCCGGCGCGCACGGACTGCTGATCCGCGACCTGGAGGCCCGGGAGGCCACCAACTACCCGCTCACGGTCGTGGTTTCACCCGGTGACCGGCTCAGTGTGGAACTCGGCTACGACCCGCGGTACTTCGATCCCGGCACGGCCGGCTCGCTGGCCGCCCAGCTGCTGCACACGCTGTCCGCGCTGGCCGCCTCGGACGGCGCCGGCCGGCTGGACGACATCGACGTGCTGCCGCCCGGGGAGCGGACCCGGCTGCTGCACGGGCCGGTGCGACCGCCGCTCGACCCGGCGCCCCGGGCCACGCTGCCCGCCCTGGTGGAGGCCGCCGTGGACCGCCGGCCGGACGCACCGGCGCTGGCCGCCCCGGGCCTGGAGCTGTCCTTCGCCGAGGTCGAGGCGCACGCCAACCGGCTGGCGCACCGGCTCATCGCGCGCGGCGCCGGTCCCGGCGAGCTGGTGGCGCTGCTGCTGCCGCGCTCGGCGGACATGGTGCTGGCCCAGCTGGCGGTGGCGAAGACCGGCGCCGCGTTCCTGCCGGTCGACCCCACCTATCCGGACGAACGGGTCGAGCTGATGCTGCGCGACGCGGCTCCCGCGCTCACCCTCGATGCCAAGGAGGTGGCCGGCCTGCTGGCCGCGCCGGCGGACGGCACGCCCGACCGCCGGCCCACCGACGCCGACCGCAGCCGCCCGCTGGACCTGGACGACCCGGCCTACGTGATCTACACCTCCGGCTCCACCGGTACCCCCAAGGGCGTCGTCCTCACCCACCGCGGGCTCGCGGTGTTCGCCGCGGCCGAGGCCGAGCACTACCAAGTGGCCCCGGGTGACCGGGTGCTGGCCTTCGCCACCCCCAGCTTCGACGCCTCCGTGCTCGAACTGTGCATGTCCCTCCCGCACGGAGCCCGGCTGGTGGTCCCCGCTCCCGGTCCGCTGCTCGGCACCTCGCTGGCCCAGGTGCTGCGGGAGGAGCGGATCACCCATACCCTGCTGCCCCCGGCCGCCCTGGCCACCCTGCCGCCCGGCACCCCCGGCACGCTGCCGGACCTCAAGACGCTGGTGGTCGGCGCCGACGCGTGCAGCGCCGACCTGGTGGCCCGGTGGGCCCCGCGGCACCGCATGGTCAACTCCTACGGGCCCACCGAGGCCACCGTCGTCGCCACCTGGTCCGCGCCGCTGGAGCCGGACGGCGCCGCGCCGCCCATCGGCCGCCCGCTGCCCGCCACCGGGGCCTACGTCCTGGACGCGCGGCTGCGGCCGGTGGCCGACGGCGTGCCCGGCGAACTGTGGCTGAGCGGACCGGCCCTGGCCCGCGGCTACCTGGGCCGGCCGGGGCTGACCGCGGCGCGGTTCACGGCCGACCCGTTCGGTCCGCCCGGCACCCGGATGTACCGCACCGGCGACCGGGTGCGCCGCGACTCCCGAGGCGAGCTGCACTACCTGGGCCGCACGGACCACCAGCTCAAGCTGCGCGGACACCGGATCGAGGCGGGCGAGGTCGAGGCGGTCCTGGTGCGCCACCCGTCCGTCCTGGACGCCGTGGTGAGCGTGCGGGAGGACGAGCCGGGGCAGCCTCGCCTGGTCGCCCACCTGCTCGCGGGCCCCGGCGGCGACGCGCCGTCCGGCGCCGAGCTGCGCGCGCTGGCCGCCCGCTCCCTGCCGGGCTACATGGTCCCCTCGGCGTTCGCGGTCCTGGACGCCTTCCCGCTCACCGAGAGCGGCAAGACCGACCGGACGGCCCTGCCCGTGCCCGCCCCCGTCGAGTGGGGGCAGGCCGGCCACGTGGCGCCCCGCACGCCCACGGAGGAGGCGGTGGCGGCCATCTGGGAGGAGAGCCTGCGGACGGCCGTGGGCGTGGAGGACGACTACTTCCTGCTGGGCGGCGACTCGATGCGCGCCCTGCTGATCGCCTCCCGCGCCAACGACGCCTTCGGCGTCACGCTCACCCCCCGCGACATCCTGGTCTCCCGCACCGTGGCCGCCCTGGCGGAGCTGGTGGAGGAGCAGGTGCTGAGCGAGCTCGAAGACGCCGCGTACGGCGGCCCCGACGACGACGACGAACGGTGAGGACCCGACGACCATGACGCCTTCGAAGCGAGACCGCGCCGCCGCCCTGCCCGCGGACCTGCGGGAAGCGCTGCGCCGCAGGCTGGCCGGACAGGCCGGACAGGCCGGCGGCGAGGGGCCCGGCGCCGGGCGGACCGTCCCGCGCGCCGACCGCGGCCGCCCGCTGCCCCTCTCCTTCGTCCAGCAGCGCCTGTGGTTCCTGGACCGGCTGCGGCCCGGCGACCACCGCTACAACAGCGCCCTCGCCGTGCGCTTCACCGGGCCGCTGGAGCGCGAGGCGCTGGCCCGGGCGCTGGCCGCCGTGGTGGCACGCCACGAGGGACTGCGGACCACCTTCGAGGAGACCGACGGCCACCTGGCGCAGACCGTGCGGCCGGCCGAGCCGGTGCCGCTGCCGGTTCGCGAGCCGACCCCGACGGAAACCCTCGACGCGATCCTGCTGGCGGAGTACTCCCGCCCGTTCGACCTGCGCCAGGGCCCACCGCTGCGGGCGCTGCTGGTGCGCGAGTCGGATGCCGCGCACGTCCTGCTGCTGACCGCGCACCACATCGTCACCGACGGCTGGTCCATGGGCGTGGTCCTGGACGAGCTGTGCACCGCCTACGCCGCCCTGGTCCGGGGCGCGGCCCCCCAGCTGCCCCCGGTGGCCACGCAGTACCCCGACTTCGCGGTGTGGCAGCGCGAGCAGCTCTCCGGCACCCGACTCGAGAAGCACCTCGCCTACTGGAAGGGGCAGCTGGCCGGCGCGGTGGCCCCCGAGCTGCCGCTGGACCGGCCCCGGCGCGGCGAGGAGGCCGGCGCGGGCGCGATCCACACCTTCCCCGTCTCCGCGCGGCTGACGGCCCGGCTGCGCGACCTGGTGACCGAGCAGCACAGCACGCTCTACACCGCCCTGGTCGCCGCCACCCAGGCGCTGCTGGCCCGCTGGTCCGGCCAGGACGACATCACCGTGGGCTCCCTGACCTCCGGGCGCTCCCGCACCGACCTGGAACGGGCCGTCGGCTGCTTCGTCAACACGGTGGTGCTGCGCACCCCGGTGGAGCGGTCCTGGTCCTTCCGCGACCTGCTGTCGGCCGCCACCACCACCGTCAACGACTCCTTCGTGCACGGTGACACGCCCTTCGAGCGACTGGTGGAGACGGTCGGCGCCCCCCGCGAGGCGGGCCGCAACCCGCTCTTCGACGTGATGGTCCTGCTGCACCCCGCCCCGCCCGCGCCCGCCGCCGCGCACGGGCTGGACGTCTCCCTGGTCGACGTGCCCCGGCAGGCGGCCACCTTCGACCTCAGCGTGGAGTTCGTCCCGGACGGGGAGGGGCTGACCGGCCTGCTGGAGTACCGCAGCGACCTGTTCGACGAGTCCACCGCGCGGCGGATGGCCGACCAGCTGCTGCGGCTCCTGGAGGGTGTCGCCGCCGAACCGGACCGGCCGCTGGGCACCCTGCCGCTGCTCTCCGCCGAGGAGGTCCGCCGGGTGACGCGGGAGTGGAACGGCACCCGGCTGCCCGTCGACGACGCCTGCTACCCCGAACTCCTGGAGCGCCGGGCCGCCCTGACCCCGGCGGCCCTCGCCCTGATCGCCGGGGGCGAGCGGCTGGACTACGCGACGCTCAACCGCCGGGCCAACCGGCTCGCGCACCACCTGATATCCCTCGGAGCGGGCCCCGAACGGCTGGTCGCGCTGACGCTGCCGCGCACCGCCGACATGATCGTGGCGATCCTCGCCGTCTGGAAGGCCGGCGCCGGCTACCTGCCGATCGACCCCGCCCTGCCCGCGGAGCGCGTGCGTTACCTGCTGGAGGACGCCCGGCCGGCGTTGGTCCTGGACGAGGACGCGTTGCGGGCCGCCCCGGCCACCGGCCGGGACACCGACCCCGTCGACGCCGACCGGATCGCCCCGCTGCGCCCGGCGAACACCGCCTACGTCATCTACACCTCGGGCTCCACCGGCCGCCCCAAGGGCGTCGTGGTGGCGCACCGCGCGGTGACGCACCTGCTGGCCGCCCACCGGGCGGGCTTCGTCGCCGAGGCGGGCGGCGGCCCGCTGCGGGTGGCGCTCACCGCCTCGTTCTCCTTCGACACCTCCTTGGAGGGCGTGCTGCTGATGGCCGACGGCCACCCGCTGCACGTGGTCGACGAGGTGACCCGGATGGATCCGGCCGCGCTGGTCGAGTACGTGGTCCAGCACCGCGTCGACTTCCTCGACGTGACCCCCTCCTACCTCGGTCAGCTGCTGCCCGCCGGGCTGCTCACCGATCCGCGGCACCGCCCTCGGGTGCTGATGCTCGGCGGCGAGGCGGTCGGCGCCGCCCTCTGGCGCGAGCTGGCCGCGCACCCCGGGGTGGCCGCCTACAACTTCTACGGCCCGACGGAGTGCACGGTCGACGCACTGGCCTGCCGGATCGCGGACGGCGACCGGGCGCTGGTGGGCCGCCCGCTGCCGAACGTGCGGGCGTACGTGCTGGACGACCGGCGCCGGCCGGTGCCGCCCGGCGTCGGCGGCGAGCTGTACCTGGCGGGCGAGCAGCTCGCCCGCGGCTACGCCGACCGTCCCGGGCTGACCGCGGCGCGGTTCACGGCCGACCCGTTCGGGCCGCCCGGCGCCCGGATGTACCGCACCGGAGACCTGGCCCGCTGGACCGCCGACGGGCGCCTGGACTACCTCGGGCGGGCCGACGACCAGGTCAAGGTGCGCGGCCACCGCGTCGAACCGGGCGAGGTCGAGGCGGCGCTGCTGGAGCTGCCCGCCGTCGGCGCGGCCGCGGTGGTGGCCGCGCCCGACGCACACGGCCGCGCCCGGCTGGCGGCCTATCTGGTGCCCGCCACCGGATACGCCGTGCCGCCCGCCGCCGACCTGCGGGCGGCGCTGCGGCAGGTGCTGCCCGACCACCTGGTGCCGTCCTCCTTCACCGCGCTCGACGCGCTGCCGCTCACCACCAGCGGCAAGCTCGACCGCCGGGCCCTGCCCGCCCCCGACCTCGAAGTGGACCGGCAGCAGAAGGAGTTCGTCGCCCCGCGGACCCCGGACGAGGAGGTGCTGGCCGGCATCTGGGCCGAGGTGCTCGGCGTCGCCAGGGTGGGCGTCACGGACAACTTCTTCGAGCTGGGCGGCGATTCGATCCTCAGCATCCAGGCCGTCTCCCGGGCCCGAGCCGCAGGCCTGCGGCTCGGTTCGAGCGACGTCTTCCGCCACCAGAGCGTCGCCGACCTCGCCGCCGCGGCGGCCCGCCGCCGGCTCGCCCCGGCGGCGACGGCGCGGCGACCGCGGGACGACGGACCCGCGCCGCTGACCCCGGTGCAGGAGTGGTTCTTCGCCACCCACGGCCCGCTGCGCCACTTCAGCATGTCGATGCTGCTCGACCTGCCGTGCGACCTGGACGAGCGGGCGCTGGAGCTGGCGCTCGAAGCGGTGGCGGCCGCGCACCCGGCGCTGCGCACCCGGTTCACCCGCACCGGCGACGGCTGGCACCAGAGCCCCGGAGCCGGTCCGGTCGGCGCGTTGCTGACCTGCCACGACCCGGCGGCCCTCGCCGCCGACGCCGAGGCCGAGGACGCCGCCCGGCGCCGCGCGGCCGACGCGGCCCGCGCGGCCCTCGACCCGGCCGGCGGCGCGCTGCTGCGCGCGGCCCTGCTGCGGGCCGCCGACGGCGCCCGGCCCCAGCTGTTCGTGACGGCCCACCACCTGGCCGTGGACAGCGTCTCCTGGCGGGTGCTGCTGGCCGACCTCGCCCTGGCCTACCGGCAGGCGGCCGCCGGCGAGCCGGTTCGGCTGGACCCCGAGCAGACCCCGTTCACCGACTGGGCGCACCACGTCGCCGAGCGCGTTCGGGCCGGGGACCTCGACGGTGACCTGCCGTACTGGCTGGACGAGGTCTCGGCCGCGCCGGCCCCGCTGCCCGTCGACCTTCCCGGCAGCCCGCTGGCCGGCTCGGTCCGCACCGTTCGGACCAGGGTGGACCGGGCCACCACCGAGGCGCTGCTGCGCCAGGTCCCCGCGGTCTACCGCACCCAGGTCAACGACGTGCTGCTCAGCGCGCTGGGCCGGGTGCTCGCCGACTGGACGGGCGCCGGGCGGGTGGCCGTCGCCCTGGAGGGGCACGGCCGCGAGGAACTCGGCGGGCCGGCCGGCCACGAGCCCGACCTCTCCCGCACGGTCGGCTGGTTCACCACCCAGTACCCCGTCACCCTCACCCCGGTCGGAACGGCCGGCGCCCCGGACTGGGCCGCCACTCTGAAGGCGGTCAAGGAGCGGCTGCGGGCCGTCCCCCGGCGGGGCCTGAGCTACGAGGCGCTGGCCCGCCTCGGCTCGCCCGACCCGGCCGCGGCCGCCCTGCGGGCGGTGCCGCTGCCCCAGGTGTCCTTCAACTACCACGGCCAGTGGGCGGCCGCCGAGGGCGGCGACTTCGCCCCGGCCGGCGAGGCTCCCGGCCGGGACATCGCCCCCGACGCGCCGCTGGACCACCTGCTCGACATCTCCGCCGTGGTGGCCGACGGCGAGCTGGAGATCACCTGGCACTACAGCGACCAGGTGCACAAGGCTGCCACCGTCCAGCACCTGGCGGCCGCGCTGACCGCCGCGCTGACCGCCGTCGCCGCGCACTGCGCCCGCCCCGGCGCCGGCGGCCGCACCCCGTCCGACTTCCCGTTCGCCCGGCTGGACCAGGCCGGCGTGGACCGGCTGGTCGGCGACGGCCGGGCGGTGGAGGACCTGCTGCCCCTCACCCCGCTCCAGGAGGGCATGCTCTTCCACCGCCTGGTCGGCGGCCCCGACGACGTGTACGTCGACCAGGCCGCGCTGCTCCTGGACGGCGTGAGCGACCCCGACACCTTCGCCGCCGCCTGGCAGCGGGTGGCCGACCGCACGCCCGCCCTGCGCACCTCGGTGGTGTGGGAGGGCGTCCCCGTCCCGCTCCAGGTCGTGCACCGCCGCGCCCGGATACCGGTCACCCAGCTTGACCTGCGCGCGGCGGGCCCGCAGGAGCGGGCCGAGCGGGTCGCCGCCGTGCGCGCGGAGGACCTCGCGCGGGGCGTGGACATCGCCGCGGCGCCGCTGATGCGGCTCACCCTGATCCGGCTGCCCGACGCGCGCCTGCACCTGCTCTGGACCTCCCACCACCTGATCCTGGACGGCTGGAGCCTGGCCCAGGTGCTCACCGACGTGTTCGAGGAGTACGCGGCGCTCAGCACCGGCGCCGAACCGCGACCGGCCGCACGCCGGCCCTTCGGCGACTACGTGCGCTGGCTGGCCGGGCAGGACGCCGAGGCCGCCAGGGCCCACTGGCGGGGCGTCCTGGAGGGGTTCGCCACCCCGACCCCGCTGCCCGTCGACCGGGTCCGGCGCGGGCTCCACCAGGCCCGGTCGGCGGGCGTGCACCCGGCCGGGCTGTCCGCGGAGGTGTCGCAGCGGCTGGCCCGGACCGCCCGGCAGGCCGGGCTGACCATGGGCACCGTGGTCCAGGGCGCCTGGGCGCTGCTGCTGTCGCGCTACAGCGCCGAGCGGGACGTGCTGTTCGGGACCACCGTCTCCGGACGCCCCGATGACCTGCCCGGTGTCGAGTCGATGATCGGGATGTTCATCAACACCCTGCCCACCCGGGTCCGGGTGGACGGCGGGCGCACCGCCGCGGCGTGGCTCCGGGACCTCCAGGAGGCGCAGGCCGAGGCCCGGCGCTTCGCCGCGGTCTCGCTGGCCGAGCTGACCGGCATGAGTGAGGTGCCCTCCGGCAGCCCGCTCTTCGACAGCATGGTCGCCTTCGAGAACTATCCCTTCGACGAGGCGCGCTCGGCGGGCTCCGGCGTGCGACTGGCCGACGTCTCCTCCCGGGACGCCACCAACTTCCCGCTGGTGCTGCGGGCCTACCAGGGCGAGCGGTTCGGTTTCGACCTCGCCTACGACCCGGAGCTGTTCGACGCCGGGACCGCGCACACCCTGGCCGACCGTCTCTGCCTGCTGCTCACCGAGCTGGCCGGCGGCCTGGACCGCCCGCTGCGCGCCCTGGCCTGGACCACCGCCGAGGAGCGGCGGCGGATGCTGGTCGACTGGAACGGCGCCGCGCAGGGCCGGCCGGACCGGACCCTGGTGGACCTCTTCGAGGCGCAGGCCGCCAGGACCCCGCACGCCGAAGCCGTGAGCTACGGCGACGAGCGCCTCGACTACGCCACGCTTGACGCGCGGGCCGACCGGCTCGCCCACCGACTGGCCGAACTCCACGCCTCGACCGAGCAGTTCGTGGCCCTCGCGCTGCCCCGCTCGACCGACCTGGTGGTGGCGGTCCTCGCCGTCCTCAAGACCGGCGCGGCCTACCTGCCGCTCGACCCGGCGCTGCCGCCCGAGCGCCTGGCCCAGCTGCTGCGCGACGTCCGGCCGGTGGCGCTGGTGACGCTCACCGGGGACGCCGCCGCGCCGGGGCCCACCGACGTGCCCGTGCTGGCGCTGGGCGACGCCGACGTGCGCGCCGACCTCGCCCGGCGCCCGGCCGGCAAGCTCGCCCCGCGCCGCCGCCCGCTGCCCGAGAGCCCGGCCTACGCCATCTTCACCTCGGGATCCACCGGGCGCCCGAAGGGAGTCGTGATCCCGCACGCCAACGTGGTGCGGCTCTTCGACCGCACCGCCGAGTGGTTCGGCTTCGGCGCCGAGGACGTCTGGACGCTCTTCCACTCCTACACCTTCGACTTCTCGGTGTGGGAGCTCTGGGGCCCGCTGCTGCACGGCGGCCGGCTCGTCGTGGTTCCCGAGGACACCGCCCGCTCCCCGGAGGACTTCCTGCGCCTGCTGGCCGACGAGCGGGTCACCGTCCTCAACCAGACCCCGTCCGCGTTCTACCCGTTGATCCGCGCCGACGCCGAGAACCCGGCCCTGGCGGACCGGTTGGCGCTGCGCACGGTGGTCTTCGGCGGCGAGGCGCTGGACGTGACGACGCTGGCCGACTGGTACGACCGCCACCCGGACGGCGCGCCGCGCCTGGTCAACATGTACGGCATCACCGAGACGACCGTGCACGTCACCCATGCCCCGCTGGACCGCGCCACGGCCCGCGCCGGCGGCCCCGGACCGATCGGCACCGGCATCCCCGACCTGCGGGTGTACGTGCTGGACGCCGACCTGGCGCCGGTCCCCCCCGGTGCGGTGGGCGAGTTGTTCGTCGCGGGGGAGGGCCTCGCCCGCGGCTACCTGAACCGCCCGGGCCTGACCGCCGCCCGCTTCGTCGCCGACCCGTTCGGGCGTCCCGGCTCCCGGATGTACCGCACCGGCGACCGGGCCCGCCGACGGGCCGACGCCACCCTGGAGTACCTGGGCCGCGCCGACCAGCAGGTGAAGATCCGCGGCTACCGGATCGAGCCCGGCGAGATCGAGGCCGCCCTGCACGCCCATCCGGGTGTGGGCGCCGCCGCCGTGGGCGTGTACGAGGACACCGCCGGCACCCGCCGCCTGGTGGCCCACGTGGTCGGCGGCGGTGAGCGCGCCGAAGCCCCGCCGTCCGCCGCCGAGCTGCGCGCGCACCTGGAGCGGCTGCTGCCCCCCTACATGGTGCCCGCCGCCTACGTCCCGATGGCGGCCCTGCCGCTCACCGTCAACGGCAAGCTCGACCGGCGGGCGCTGCCCGCGCCGGGCCCGGACGGTTTCGCGGCCGGCCACGACCGCACCGCCCCCCGCACCCGGGCCGAACGGCTGGTCGCCGAGGCCTGGGCCGACGTCCTGGACACCGACGAGGTCGGCGTGGACGACGACTTCTTCGCCCTCGGCGGCGACTCCATCCTCGCGATCCGGGTCACCTCCCGGCTGCGCGCGGCGTTCGGCACGGACGTCTCGCCCCGGCTGCTGTTCAGCCACGGCAGACTGGCCGACCTGGCCGCCGCCCTCGGCGAGCCGGCCGCCGGGGGGAGCCCGTCGGCCGACGCGATCCCCGCCGCCGACCCGGCCGTCGAGCCGCCGCTGTCCTACGCCCAGCAGCGGCTCTGGTTCCTCGACCGCTTCGAGCCGGACGGCACCGAGTACACCACCCTGTCCGTGCTGCGCCTGCGCGGAGCGCTCGACGAGAGCGCCCTGCGCGCCGCGCTGGACGCCCTGGTGGCCCGGCACGAGGCGCTGCGCACCACGTTCACCGAACAGGACGGGCGCGCCCGGCAGAGCGTGCGCCCGGCGCAGCCGGTCGAGCTGCCGGTGGACGACCTCCGCGGGCAGCCCCCGGCGCTCCTGGAGGCACTGCTGGAACGCGTCGCCGCCACCCCGTTCGACCTGGCCGCCGGGCCGTTGCTGCGGGCCCGGCTGGTGCGGACGGCCGAGGACGAGCACGTGCTCGTGCTGGCCGTGCACCACATCGCCACCGACGGCTGGTCGGTGGCCGTCCTCGGCCGCGACCTGGGCGAGCTGTACGCGGCCGCCCTCGAACGGCGCCGCCCCGAGCTGCCCGAGCTGCCCGTGCGGTACACCGACTACGCCGTCTGGCAGCGCGCCCGCACCGACCGCGCCGAGGCGGACCTCGCCCACTGGCGCCAGGCCCTGGACGGCCTGGAGCCGCTGGACCTGCCCACCGACCGTCCGCGCCCCGCCGTCCGCACCCGGGACGGCGCCCTGCTGACCTTCACCCTGCCCGCCGCGCTGACCGGACGGCTGCGCGAGCGCGGGCGGGAGGCCGACGCCACCCTCTACATGACCCTGCTGACGGCCTGCCAGGTGCTGCTCGCCCGCTGGGCCGGCCAGCAGGACGTCGCCGTGGGCACCGTCGCCTCGGGCCGGGAGCGGCCCGAACTCCACGACGTGGTGGGCATCTTCGTCAACACCCTGGTGCTGCGCGCCCAGGTGCGCCCGGAGCTGTCGTTCCACGAGCTGCTGGGCCGGTCGCGGGACACCGTCCTGGCGGCGTTCGCCCACCAGGAGGTGCCGTTCGAGCGGCTGGTGGACACCCTCCAGCCGGAGCGCGACACCAGCCGCACGCCGCTGTTCCAGGTGATGGTGGCCCTGCACAACCTGGGCACCGAGGCACCCCGTCTGCCGGGCCTGGAGGTGGCACCGCTGGCACCGCCGGTCCGCAGCGCCACCTTCGACCTCGCCTTCGACTTCGTCGAGCGCGACGGCGGCCTGACCGGCTACCTGGAGTACAGCACCGGCCTGTTCGACGAGGCCACCGCCGAGCGGCTGGCCGGCTGGCTGCGGACCCTGCTGGAGGCGGTGGCCGAGGACCCGGGCAGCGCCGTCGCCACCCTGCCGTTGATGACCGCCGACGAACGCCGCCGGGTGCTCCGGACGGGGCAGGGCGAGCCGATGGCAGTGCCGGACACCACCTTTCCCGCCCTGTTCGAGGCGCAGGCCGCCCGTACCCCGCACGCCACCGCCCTGGTGGCCAGGGACGCCACCCTCGACTACGCCGCCCTCAACGGGCGGGCCAACCGGCTCGCCCGCCACCTCGTCTCCCGTGGCGCCGGCCCGGAACAGGTGGTCGCGGTCCGGCTGCCGCGCACCTCGGACCTGCTGGTGGCCCTGCTCGCGGTGCTCAAGGCGGGTGCCACCCTCCTCTGCCTGGACCCCGAACTCCCCGAGGAACGGGCCGCCTTCCTGCTCGCCGACGCCCGTCCGCGGACGCTGCTGACGGAGCGGGAGCTGCACGAGGTGCCGTGGGACCGGCTGCCCGCCCACGACCTCACCGACGCCGACCGGCGCCATCCGCTGCTGCCGCGGCACACGGCCTACCTCATCTACACCTCCGGTTCCACCGGCCGACCCAAGGGCGTCGCCGTGGAGCACCGCCAGCTGGTCAACCTGTGCCAGGACCACCGCGCGGGGCTGTTCGCGCCGCACCTGACGGACGGGCGTCCACTGCGGATGGCGCTCAGCGCCTCGTTCTCCTTCGACACCAGCTGGGAGGGCCCGCTGCTGCTCACGTTCGGCCAGGAGGTGCACCTCATCGACGAGGACGTCCGGCTCGACCCGGAGGCCTTCTGCGCCCAGATCGCCGAACGCCGCTTGGACGTGGTCAACGTCACCCCCTCCTACCTGCGTGAACTCTCGGCCGCCGGGCTGTTCGCGGCGGGCCGCCACCACCCGGGCCTGCTGCTGGTCGGCGGCGAGGCGATCTCGCCCGCCGCCTGGCAGGAGCTGTGCGCGGCGCAGCACGACCTCGGCGTCACCGCCTACAACGTCTACGGGCCCACCGAGTGCACCGTCGACGCCCTCTACGGCCGGTGCGCGGACCGCCCCGAGCGCCCGGTCGTCGGCCGCCCCGGCCGCAACCTGCGGGCCTACGTGCTCGACGAGGTCCTGCGGCCGGTGCCGCCGGGCATGGCGGGGGAGCTGTACCTGGCCGGGGCGCAGGTGGCCCGCGGCTACCTGAACCGCCCGGGCCTGACCGCCGCCCGCTTCGTGGCCGACCCGTTCGGCGCGCCGGGGGAGCGCATGTACCGCACCGGCGACCGGGCCCGCTGGGACGCCCAGGGCCCGCTGGAGTTCCTCGGCCGGGCCGACGAGCAGGTCAAGATCCGGGGGTTCCGGATCGAGCCCGGCGAGGTGGAGGCCGCCCTGCTCGACCACCCGGACGTCGCCGAGGCGGTCGTCACCGCCCGCGAGCACGCCGGCCGGCTGATGCTCGTCGGCTACCTGGTCCCGGCCGGGGACCGGATCCCGCCCGCCGATGAACTGCGGGTCCGGCTGCGGCGGACGCTGCCCGACCACATGGTGCCCGCCGCCTTCGTCCCGCTGGAGCGGATCCCGCGCAACTCCAGCGGCAAGACCGACCGCCGCGCCCTGCCCGCGCCGCCCGCGCAGCCCGACAGCGGCAACGCGTTCGTGGCGCCGCGGCCCGGCACCGAGGAGCGGCTGGCCGCGATCTGGGCCGAGGTGCTGGGTGTGGCCCGGGTGGGCGCGCACGACAACTTCTTCGCGCTCGGCGGGGACTCCATCCTCAGCATCCAGATCGTCTCCCGGGCCCGGGCCGGCGGGCTCGCGCTGACCACCAAGGACGTCTTCCGGCACCAGAGCGTCGCCGAACTCGCACTGGTGGTCGGTGCGGCGGGCGCGCGCCCGGACACCGGGGGCGACCCCTCGCCCACCGAAGCGCCGCTCACCCCGATCCAGCACTGGTACCTCGACGGCCGCCGCCCCGGCGACCCGATGCGCTTCACGATGACCCAGCGGGTGGAACTGGCCCCCGGCGCGGACCCGTCGGCCCTGGACCAGGCAGCCGCGGCCCTGGTGCGCTGCCATGCGGCCCTGCGCACCCGGCTGCGCCACACCGGCACCGGCTGGCGCCAGGAGGTGCTCGCCGAGGCGCCCCGGAGCGTCTTCACCCGGTACGAGGCGGCCGGCCTCGACCCCGCGGCCCTGGAAGCGGCGGTGCAGGACACCACGGCCTCGGCCCAGGCCGAACTGGACCCGACCGAGGGCCGGATGGTCCGCGTGCTCTTCTTCGACCGCGGCGCCCGGGAGCCGGGCCAGCTCGTCGTCACCGTGCACCATCTGGCCGTGGACGGCGTCTCCTGGCGCATCCTGTTGGCCGACCTCGAAGCGGCCTACCAGGCGGTCGGTGCCGGCCGCGGCGCCGAACTGCCCCCGGCGGGCACCTCCTACGGCCACTGGGCGACCCGGCTGGAGCAGCACACCCGCTCCGGCGCGCTGGCCGCCGACGCCGCGTACTGGGCGCGGACCGCCACGGCCCCGGCCGACCTGCCCGCCGGCCGGCCCGGTCCCAACACCCACGGCGGCGCCGCCACCGTCACCGTGACGCTGGACGCGGAGACGACCGAGGCCCTGCTGCGCCAGGTCCCCGAGGTCTACCGCACCCAGGTCAACGACGTGCTGCTCAGCGCCCTGGGGCGCACCCTGGCGCGCTGGTGCGGTCGCGAGAGCGTGCTGGTGGGCGTGGAGGGGCACGGCCGGGAGGACCTCTTCGACGACCTCGACCTGTCCCGGACGGTGGGCTGGTTCACCGCCGAGTTCCCGCTCGCCCTGAGCGTCGACCCCGACGCCGGATGGCACGAGACGCTGCGCTCGGTCAAGGAGCAGCTGCGCGCCGTCCCGCTGCGCGGGCTGAGCCACGGTGCGCTGCGCCACCTGCTGCCGGGCGGTGCGCCGGCGGGTACGCCGGCTCCGCGGATCGGCTTCAACTACCACGGCCGGTGGGACGCCGAGAGCGCCGGCGCCGACGGCCTCTACCGCGCGTCGCTGCCCCCGGCCGGCCGCGACACCGACCCGGACGAAGCCCGCCCCTACCTCCTGGACGTCACGGGGGTGGTCCAGCACGGGCGCCTGGAACTGGGCTGGACCTACCCGGCGGCCGTCTACGACGAGGCCGAGGTCCGCGCACTGGCCGAGGAGATGCGCACCGCCCTGCGCGAGATCGCGGCGCACTGCGCCCGCCCCGGGGCCGGCGGCCGCACCCCCTCCGACTTCCCGCTCGCCGGCCTGACCCAGGACCAGCTGGACCGGCTCGTCGGCGACGGGCGCCAGGTCGCCGACGTGCTGCCGCTGACGCCGCTCCAGTCCGGGATGCTCTTCCACGGGCTGGTCGACACCGAGGGCGCCTACTTCGACCGGATCGTGGTGCGGCTGGCCGGCGTGGCCGACCCGCGCGTGTTCGCCGAGGCCTGGCAGCTGCTGGCCGACCGCACGCCCGCGCTGCGCACCGGCGTGCACTGGCGGGGCCTGCCGCATCCCGTTCAACTGGTGCTCCAGCGCGCCGAGGTGCCCGTCACCCTGCTGGACTGGCGGCAGCTGCCGGCGGACCGGCAGGAAGCGCAGACCGAGCGGCTGCTCGCCGCGGATCGCGCGGCGGGCATGGACCTCACCGCCGCGCCGCTCACCCGGCTCACGCTGGCCGCGCTCCCCGGTGACGAGGTGCTGCTGCTCTGGTCCACCCACCACCTGATCCTGGACGGCTGGAGCAGCGGGCAGTTGCTGACCGAGGTCTGCGACCAGTACGCCGCGCTGACCGGCGGCGCTGCGCGGGGGCCCCGCCCGTCGAGGCGTCCGTTCGCGGACTTCCTGCGCTGGCTGGCCGAGCAGGACGGGCAGGCGGCCGAGCACTACTGGGCCGACGCCCTGGCCGGCTTCACCGCGCGCAACCCGCTGCCGTATGACCGGGTGCCCGGCCAGGCGCACCGCGCCCGCTCCGCCGCCACCGTCCACCGCGAGCTGGACCAGGACCTCTCCCAGCGGCTGCGGGAGCGGGCGCGGTGCGCCGGACTGACCGTCAACACCGTGGTCGAGGGGGCCTGGGCACTGCTGCTGGCGCGCTACGGCGGCAGCGACGACGTGGTCTTCGGCACCACCGTCTCGGGCCGGCCGGCGGAGCTGCCCGGCGTCGAGTCGATGATCGGCATGTTCATCAACACCGTGCCGACCCGGGTCCGGATACCCGCCACCGGCGGCGTGCTGCCCTGGCTGCGCGAGCTCCAGGCGCGCCAGAGCGACGGGCGCCCCTTCGACCACCTGGCCCTGACCCGGATCCAGGCGCTGAGCGAGGTACCGGCCGGCGAGGCGCTCTTCGACAGCATGGTGGTGTTCGAGAACTACCCCGTCGACGAGTCCGTCGCGGCCAGGACCGGTGTGCGGGTGACGGAGGTACGGGCCGACGACGCCACCACCTTCCCGTGGTGCCTGCGTGCCTACCTGACCGAGCGGCTCGGCCTCGACCTGGCCTACGACCCCGCGCTGTTCGACCGGTCCACGGTGGAGCGCGCGGCCCGGCGCCTAACCGTGCTGCTCGCCGCCCTCGCCGACGGTCTGGACGGTGAGGTGGGCGAGCTGGAGCCGCTGACCGCGGCCGACCGGGAGCTGCTGGCGTCCTGGCAGAGCACCGCCCGCCCGGCGACGGCGCAGAGCCCGGTGGCGCTCTTCGCCGAGCAGGCCCGCCGCACACCCGAGGCGGTCGCGGTGCGGCACGGCGAGGACGACCTGACCTACCGCCGGCTCGACCGGTGGTCGGACCGGCTGGCCGCCCGGCTGCTGGCCGACGGCCTGGCCGTCGAGGGGCGGGTGGCGCTGGCGATGGACCGCTCGGTCGAGCTCGTCGTCGCCCAGCTCGCCGTCCTCAAGGCGGGCGGTGCCTACGTCCCGGTGGACGTCCGGGCGTCCGAGGAACGCCGCCGCGCGCTGCTCGCCCGGGCCGGCGCCACCGTCCGGCTCACCACCGACCAGGTCGCCGCCGTCCGTACCGAGGCGGCCGGGCAGCCCGTGCTGTCCGCGCCGCCGGCCGACCCCGACCGGCTGGCCTACGTGATGTTCACCTCCGGATCCACCGGCGAGCCCAAGGCGGTGGCGGTCCGGCACCGCGACGTGGCCTCGCTGGCCACCGACAGCCGCTTCACCGACGGCGGTTGCGAACAGGTGCTGCTGCACTCCCCGGTGGCCTTCGACGCGAGCACCTTCGAGGTCTGGGCACCGCTGCTCAACGGCGGCCGGGTGGTCGTCGCCCCCGACGGGCCGGTGGACGCGGCGCTGCTGCGGCGGCTGACGTCCGGCGGGCTGACGGCGCTGTGGCTCACCGCCGGGCTCTTCCGCCTGCTGGCCCAGGACGCGCCGGACTGCTTCACGGGTCTGCGCCGGCTGTGGACCGGCGGCGACGTGGTGCCCGCCGCCGCCGTGCGCCGGGTCCTCGCCGCCTGCCCCGGCCTGTGCGTGGTGGACGGCTACGGACCCACCGAGACCACCGTCTTCGCGACCTCCTTCGCCCTCGCCGACCCGGCGGCGGTGCCCGACACCGTGCCCGTCGGCCACCCCCTGGACGACAAGCGGGTGTACGTCCTCGACCGCCGCCTGCGGCCCGTGCCGCCCGGCTGCGCGGGCGAGCTGTTCGTCGCCGGTGAGGGCCTGGCGCGCGGCTACCTGGGCCGGCCCGGCGAGAGCGCGGCACGCTTCCTGGCCGACCCGTTCGGCGCGCCGGGGGAGCGGATGTACCGCACCGGCGACCTGGCCAGGCGGCGGCCGGACGGCGCCGTGGAGTTCCTGGGCCGCACCGACGACCAGGTGAAGATCCGCGGCTTCCGGGTCGAGCCCGGCGAGGTGGCGGCCGCGCTGGCCGCGCACCCGGGGGTCGCCGACACCGCCGTGGTCGTCCGCGAGGACCGCCCCGGCGCCCGACAGCTGGTGGCGTACGTCGTCGGCCCCGCGGGCGCCGACCTGGCGCAGCTGCGGGACTTCGCCGCCCGCCAGCTGCCCGACTACCTCGTGCCCACCGCCTTCGTCCCGCTCGCCGCCCTTCCGCTGAACCGCAACGGCAAGCTCGACCGCGCGGCACTTCCGGCGCCGGACGCCGACCGCGACGCCGGGCCCCGCGAGCGCCTCGCGCCGCGCACCGAGGCCGAACGCCGCACGGCGGAGGTCTTCGGGGAGGTGCTGGGCACAGCGCCGCCCGGTGTGGAAGACGGCTTCTTCGAGCTGGGCGGGGACTCCATCCTCAGCATCCGGCTCGCCGCCCGGCTGGCCGAGGCGTTCGGCACCGACCTGACGCCCCGCGCGGTCTTCCTCCACCCCACCCCGGCCGGACTGGCCCGGCTGCTCACGCAGGAGCGGCAACCCTGCGGCGCGGACCCCGCCGTCGTCCCGGTCGCCCGCGAAGCGGCGCCGCCGATGTCCTACGCCCAGCAACGCCTCTGGTTCCTGGAGGAGTTCGCGCCCGGCGGCACCGAGTACGTCACCGCGCTCGCGCTGCGCCTGCACGGCGCCCTGGACCTCGGCGCCCTCGGCGCGGCCCTGAACGCGCTGGTGGCCCGCCACGAGTCGCTGCGCACCACCTTCGACAGCGTCGACGGGCGTGGCGTCCAGCTCGTCCATCAGCCGCGGGAGGTGCCGCTCGCGCTCCACGACCTGTCCGAACTGCCTGAGCCGGAACGGCAGTCGGCGCTGCGCGGGCTGCTCGCCGACGAGCGGGGCCGACCCTTCGACCTGCGTCGGGGTCCGCTGCTGCGGGTCGCCCTGATCCGGCTGGCCGACGGCGACCACGTGCTGGCCATCACCCTGCACCACATCGTCACCGACGGCTGGTCGACCTCCGTCCTGCTCACCGACCTGGCCCACCTCTACCGCGCCGAACTGGGCTCCGGCGAAGACCAGTTGCCGCCCCTGCCGGTGCAGTACGCCGACTACGCGCACTGGCAGCGCACGGCCGGCGCCGCCGGCGCCGACGATCAGCTCGACTACTGGAGGAAGCAGCTGGCGGACGCCGAGCCGCTCCACCTGCCCACCGACCGGCCGCGCCCCGCGGTGCGCACCAGCAACGGAGCCACCGCCCGCCTGGAGGTGCCCGCCCCGACCGCCCGCCGGCTGGCCCGGGTCGGCCGGGAGCAGGGCGCCACCCTGTTCACCACGCTGGTCGCCGCCACCCAGGCCTACCTCGCCCGGCTCACCGGGGACGCGGACGTCGCGGTCGGCACCGTCACCTCCGGCCGCGACCGGGCCGAGACGCGGAACCTCGTCGGGTTCTTCGTCAACACCCTGGTCCTGCGCTCCCGGGTCGAGGCGGGGCAGCCCTTCACCGAGTTCCTCGGCGGCGTGCGGCACACGGTGCTGGACGCCTTCGCGCACCAGGAGGTGCCGTTCGAACGGGTGGTCGACGAGGTGCAGCCGGTCCGCGACACCAGCCGCAGTCCGCTCTTCCAGGTCATGGTCGTCCTGCAGAACACCCCGGCCGCCGACCTGGAACTTCCCGGCCTCGCCGTCACCGACGTCGAGACCGAGCTGGAACAGGCGCCGTTCGACCTCACCCTGGAGTTCGCCGAGACGGACTCCGGAGCGCTGCGCGCCCTGATCAGCTACAACACCGACCTGTTCGACGCGGTCACCGCCGAGCGCATCGCCGACCAGCTCGCCACCCTGCTCGCCGCCGTCGCCGAGAACCCCGGACGCCCCATCGGCGCCCTGCCGCTGGCCTCCGACGACGAGCTGAAGGCCCTGCTCGACCAGGCCCGGGGGACGTTCCGGCCGGTGCCCGAGGCGACCCTGCCCGAGCTGTTCGAACAGCAGGCGGCCCGCACTCCCCACGCGGTGGCGCTGCTGGACGGCGAACGCGAACTGACCTACGCGCAGCTGGACCGGGCGGCCAACCGGCTGTCCCACCGGCTGATCCGCCAGGGCGTGGGGCCGGAGCGGGTGGTGGCCCTGGCGCTGCCGCGCGCGGCCGAGACGGTGGTGGCGCAGCTCGCCGTGAGCAAGGCCGGCGGCGCCTTCCTCCCGGTCGACCCCGGCTACCCGGCCCAACGACGGGAGTTCATGGTGCGCGACGCGGGCGCCTTCCTGCTGCTCGACGACCCGGCCGAGGTGTGGACCGCCGACGGAGCGCCGACACCGCCCACCGACGCCGACCGCGCCACCGCGCTCAGCACCGGCCACCCCGCCTACGTCATCTACACCTCGGGATCGACCGGGACACCCAAGGGCGTGGTGGTCACCCACCGCGGACTGGCCGGCTTCGCCGCGGCCGCCGCCGAGCAGTACGCGGCCGGCCCCGGCGACCGGGTACTCCAGTTCGCCTCGCCCAGCTTCGACGCCTCGGTGCTGGAGCTGTGCGTCTCGCTGCTCAGCGGGGCCACCCTGGTCACCGGCGAAGAGGGCCCGCTGGTCGGCGAGCGGCTGGCCGAGGTGCTCGCCGACCGGCGGATCAGCCACACGCTGATCCCGCCGGCGGCCCTGGCCACCGTGGACCCGGCCGCGGCCGGCGCGCTGCCCGCCCTGCGCACCCTCATCGTCGGTGCCGAGGCCTGCCCGGCCGACCTGGTCGACACCTGGGCCCCCGGACGGCGGATGGTCAACTCGTACGGCCCCACCGAGGCCACCGTGGTCGCCAGCTGGACCGGCCCGCTGGCGGCGGGCGCGGGAACCCCACCGATCGGCCGCCCCGCCGGACCCACCAGCGTCTACCTGCTGGACGCCGCCCTACGGCCGGTCCCGCCCGGCGTGACCGGGGAGCTGTACGTCGCCGGGCCCGCCCTGGCCCGCGGCTACCTGAACCGCCCGGGCCTGACCGCCGCCCGCTTCGTGGCCGACCCCTTCGGCGCGCCGGGGGACCGGATGTACCGCACCGGAGACCTCGCGCGCCGCCACGGCGACGGAGAGCTGCGCTTCGTGGGTCGGATGGACGACCAGGTCAAGCTGCGCGGCTTCCGGATCGAGCCCGGCGAGGTGGAGAGTGCGCTGCGCCGTAGCGCCCTGGTGCGGGACGCGGTCGTCACCGTGCGTACCGGCGAAGCCGGGGACGGCCCGGGAGCCGGGCCCGCCCGGCTGGTCGCCTACCTCGTCCTCGCCGACAGCTGCGCCGGTCCCCTGGCGGACCAGGTGCCCGTCGCCGAGCTGCGCGCGCACCTGGCCGAGCTGCTGCCCCCGCACATGGTCCCCTCCCTCTTCGTGCCACTGGAGCGGCTGCCGCTCACCCCGAGCGGCAAGACCGACCGCCGGGCGCTGCCCGACCCCGGACCCGCCCAGGCCGCCGCCGGGCCACGGGTCGCTCCGCGCACCGACACCGAACGCCGGATCGCCCGGATCTGGTCCGACGTACTGGGCATCGAGGAGATCGGCGCCGACGACAACTTCTTCGTCCTCGGCGGCGACTCCATCCTGAGCATGCAGGTGGTTTCGCGGCTGCGCCGGGACGGCCTGCACCTGGCGACCCGGGACCTGTTCAGCCACCAGACCGTCGCACAGCTGGCCACCGTCGTGCGCGACGCCCCGCAGCGCGCCGGCGACGCACCGGTGACCGGCGAGGTGCCGCTCACGCCCATCCAGGAATGGTTCCTCGGCACCCCGCGCGCCGCCCACCACCACTTCAACCAGTCGACGCTCCTCGAACTCGGCGCAGCCCCCGACCCGCGGGCGCTGCGCACGGCCCTGCACGCCCTGCTGGAGCACCACGACGCGCTGCGCATGCGCTTCACCCGGGACGAGGCGGGCTGGCACCAGTTCAACCCGCCGCCGGCCCCCGCCGACGACGTTCTGGAGCACCACGACCTGACCGGGCAGACATCCGAACAGGCCGCCGCCGCCGTAGCACGGGCCGCCGACGACCTGCACGCCGGATTCGACCTGGCCCGCGGCCCGCTCCTGCGGGCGGCGCTGTTCACCGGTGACCCCGGCCAACCGGTCCTGCTGCTCCTGGTCGCCCACCACCTGGTCGTCGACGCCGTCTCCTGGCGCATCCTGGGTGACGACCTGGAGAGCGCCTACCGACAGGCCGAGCAGGGCGAACCGGTCACCCTCGGCGAACGCGGCACGTCCTTCCGGGACTGGGCGCTCGGACTCGCCGCCCACGTTGCCGCGGGCGCCCTGGACGACCAACTGCCCCACTGGGAACAGGCGGTGTCCGCCGGCCCCGCCCGGGCGGCCCGCCCCGCCGACGCCGACGCCGACGCCGGGGCGGGCGAGCGGGCGACGGTGAGCGTGGAACTGGACGAGGCGGACACCGCGGCTCTGCTGCGGGCCGCGCCGACGGCCTACCGCACCCGGGTCAACGACGTCCTGCTGGCCGCGCTCGCCCTGGCGCTGGCCCGCTGGACCGGAAGCGAACAGGTCCGGCTGGACCTGGAGGGACACGGCCGCGAGGACGTGCTCGACGGCGTCGACCTCTCCCGGACGGTCGGCTGGTTCACCACCGTCTACCCGGTCGCCTTCCAGGTGCCCGCACCCGGCGAGTTCGGACCCGACCGCGACTGGCGGTCCCTGGTGAAGTCGGTGCGCCGCCAGCTGCGCGCGGTGCCGGGCAACGGGCTCGGCTTCGGCGCGCTGCGCACCTTCGGCCCGCCCGAGGTCCGCGAGCGGCTCGCCGCGGGCACCCGGGGCGAGGTGGTCTTCAACTACCTCGGCCAGTGGGACTCCCGCCCGGAGAACGCCGGCCGCGGCCTGGTGCGCGTCGAGCGCGGCTCGTTCGGGCAGGACCACGACCCCCGCGACGGCGGCTCCCACCCGCTGGAGGTGGTGGGCGCGGTCCAGGACGGCCGCCTCGCCTTCACCTGGCACCACCGCCCCGCCGTCCACGACACGGCCAGTGTGCGCGGGGTCGCCGAGGAGTTCGGCGAGGCGCTGCGCCACATCGCCCGGCACGCCCGAGGAAGCCGATGACCGCGCCGTACCCGCCGGCGGGCCGCGGCCCCCCGCGCGCCCGCCCGACCATCACCGCCGACCGCACCCCAGCTACCACCGAGGAACGTGACATGGACGAGAACACCCGCTACCAGGTGCTGCGCAACGACGAGGAGCAGTACTCGCTCTGGCCGGCCGACATCGAGGTACCCGCGGGCTGGCAGAGCGTCGGCAAGGAGGGCACCGAGGCCGAGTGCATGGCCTACGTCGACGAGGTCTGGACCGACATGCGCCCGCGCAGCCTGCGCGAGCGCATGGCCGCCAGCGAGTCCTGACCCGCCGCCCGACCGGGGGCGCCGGCCGCACAACGCCGGCCCGGCGCCCCGCCCCCTCTTGCCCCCCGCTCCCTGCCAGCGCCACGGCGCCCACCCCGATCGGAGCCCGCCATGACCCCCGCCCTGCGCACCGAGCGCCTCGACTTCATCCCCTACCGGCCCGAGGACGAGGACGCCTTCGTCGCACTGCTGCGCATCGAGGAGGTGTGCCACTGGATGGGCCAGGAACGCGCCCCCGAGTCGGAGCTGCGCGTGCTGTTCCGCGCGATCCAGACGGACGTGTACCCCAAGGACCTGTTCGACGTGTGGGGCCTGTGGCACGACGGGAGATACGCGGGCCACGCGGAGCTGAAGAAGACCGGAAACGTCGACGGCCACGAACTGATCACCGCCCTCGCCCCCGAGTTCTGGGGCCGGGGACTGGGCAGCGAGGCCGTCCGCGGCCTGCTGCGCCACGCCGCGGACCACCTCGGACTCAAGGAGGCCTACGGGATGGTGGGCGCGGAGAACACCGCGAGTCTGGAGATGTGCCGCCGTCTGGGTTTCCGGCACCTGCGCGACGTCGTCGGCGAGGACGGCTCGGTGACGAAGCTCCTGGCCGTCTCCACGGAGGAACCGACGTGACGCCACCGGTCACCCGGGACGCCGTCCACGACCACGCCGGCGTAGGCGCATCGGTCGGAGACCGGCACGGCGGCTGCCCAGCCGAGCACCTGGCCGGTGGCATCGAGGGCGACCAGGCGGTGTTCGGTGAGCCGGGAGGCGTCGAACGCCTCCCAGCTGGGGGCGGTGGTCTCGAAGGTGGCGTCGCCGCCGTCGATCCCGTGCTGGTAGATCGTCAGCACCTGATCAGCGTGCTCGGGCAGCATCGCCGTGATGGTCACGGCGGCGTTCATGCTGCGGCCTCGATGCCGAGCTCGGCGAGCAGGCCGCGGATGCGCTGCTCGATCTGATCGCGGATCGGGCGCACGGCGTCGACGCCCTGGCCTGCCGGGTCATCCAGCTTCCAGTCCAGGTACCGCGTGCCGGGGAAGTACGGGCAGGCGTCGCCGCAGCCCATGGTGATCACCACGTCGGAGGCCTGCACCGCTTCGGCGGTCAGCACCTTCGGCACTTCGGCGGAGATGTCGATGCCGACCTCCGCCAGCGCCTCGACCACGGCCGGGTTCACCGTGTCGGCAGGGGCGGATCCGGCGGAGCGGACCTCGACGCGCCGGCCGCCGAGGCGGGTGAGGAACGCGGCGGCCATCTGCGAGCGGCCGGCGTTGTGGACGCAGACGAACAGCACGGACGGGACGGCAGGAGAGCTCACGGGTTCTTCCTTCGGGCGACGGTGGGGCGGGGTTCAGCGGCCGGCGGCGGCCGGGTGGTGCACGTCGTACGGGACCACGACGTCCTCTGCGGCAGCCGCGACGGGGCGGCCGAACAGCACGGCGGCCAAGGCGACGCCGACCACCAGGCCGACGAGCTGGGCGGCGACGAACGGCAGCACCGAGGGCGGGGCGATCCCGGCGAAGGTCTCGGTGAACGCCCGGCCGACCGTGACGGCCGGGTTGGCGAACGACGTGCTGGAGGTGAACCAGTACGCGGCGCCGACGTAGGAGGCGACCGCGACCGGGGCGAAGGGCGCCCGGCCGGCCCGGGCCAGACCGAAGACCAGCAGGATGAGGCCGGCGGTCGCCACGACCTCGCCCAGCCACAGATGCGGGGCCCAGCGGTCGTGGGTGGACCAGCGCACCAGCGGCTGCGCGAACATCGCGTCCGCCAGCACCGCCCCGCAGATCGCCCCGGCGATCTGCGCGGGCAGGTAGGCGGCGACCTCGCGCAGGCCCGGGCCCTCCCCGTCGCGGCGTCCGGTCCACCAGGCGGCCAGGGTGACAGCAGGGTTGAAGTGGGCCCCGGAGACGGGGCCGAGCAGGGCGATCAGCACGCCGAGACCGAACACGGTGGCCAGCGAGTTGGCCAGCAGCCGCACGCCCACGTCCTGGGACAGCTGGGTGGCCTGGACGCCGGAGCCGACCACGACCGCGACCAGGGCGCCGGTGCCGACGAACTCGACCGCGGCCCGGCGCCCGAGCGGAGCCACCTCGGTCATCTCGCGCCTCCTGCCGTCTGGGCGGCCGCGCCTGCCGGAGTCCGGAGCAGGGCGGACAGCTTGGCCAGCGCGGCGGGCAGCACCCAGTAGTAGACCCAGGTCCCACGCCGCTCGGAGCCGACCAGCCCGGCCTCACGCAGCACCTTCAGGTGGTGGGAGATGGTGGGCTGGGAGACGTCGAAGGGGCCGGTCAGGTCGCAGACGCAGGCCTCTCCGCCCTCGTGCGAGGCGATCAGGGACAGCAGCCGTAGCCGCACCGGGTCCGACAGGGCCTTGAACATCTTCGCCAGGTCCATGGCGGCTTCCTCACCCAGGGGCTCGCGGACCATCGGCGAGCAGCACGCCGCCGCGTCGTCCTGGCCGAGCACCGGCAGTTCCAGATTCGACATACGTCTATGTTGACAGCCATCTATCCGGAGAGGCAAGCTCACTGTATCGACAGACGTCGAAACAAGACCTCGGATCGGGGAACCGCCATGTCCCGTGTTCAGCTCGCCCTGCGCGTCGCCGACCTCGAAGGCTCCATCGCCTTCTACTCCAGGCTCTTCGGCACCGAGCCGGCCAAGCGCCGCCCCGGCTACGCGAACTTCGCCATCACCGAGCCCCCGCTCAAGCTCGTCCTCATCGAGGGCGAGGCCGGCGAGGACACCCGCCTGGACCACCTCGGGGTCGAGGTCGAGTCCACCGAGCAGGTGGCCGCGGCGACCAGCCGGCTCAAGGACGCGGGCCTGGCCACCTTCGAGGAGAACGACACCTCCTGCTGCTACGCGCTCCAGGACAAGACGTGGGTGCACGGCCCCGGCAAGGAGCCGTGGGAGGTCTACGTCGTGAAGGCCGACGCGGACACCCTTGGCAAGAGCGCCGACAGTGCGCCGGAGGCTTGCTGCGGCACCACCGCCTGCGGCACCCCCGTCGAACAGGCCGTCGACCCCACCCAGAGCCCGGCCGAGGCGAAGACCGCCGCAGGCTGCGCGTGCGGCGGCTGACCGGCCCCGCCCCAGCTGTTCGGTGATTGATCTGCTGCGGTCATTGCGTCCGCCGACCAGGGGTCGGCGGACCCGCCGACATGCTCGCCAACCTTCCCCAGATCCTTGGACAGTGCGCAGGCCGCCTGCGGGCGGGGGCGGCCCACCGGCGTTCACTTCGACCGGACCCACGCCACCCGCGCACTGGCGGGCTCCGACATCGCCTGCCCCCCGATCGGCCGAGCCGTCATCGACCGCTACCTCGCCTACTTCACCGGAATCAGGACGCCTGCCCCGCCCTCGCCGACCGCCGGCCACGCGTGAAGCTTCCACCGCGAACCGCTGACCGAACAGGGCGGGTCGCCATCGGTCCTGATTGGCGTGAGCTCGGGTATGCATGTGTCGCGTAGGAGCTCGCGGCTCTCGCTCCTGCCTCGGCTGGACCTCCGGACCCTCGCGGGCCTGTAACGGCCGGAGTGGCGACGGGAGACGTCAGCCGCATCGGGAGGGGCCCGATGCCCAGGGCCATGCGGGGTTTTGCGGTGATCTGGTGTCCGGGTTCGGGGTGGAATTGCCACCGGCTGGTGAGGTGGGCGAGGACGAGGCCGTTGCCGACGAACGCGCGGGCCTTCTCCCAGGCGAGGCCGCTCTTCGAGGAAGCTCCTGGGGATCCTCGCGATCTTCTCCACCTGATGAGTGCCGGATGGACTCTCAGCCCCGCCGCCGACCTCGCCGCCATCCCAGGATCCCGCCTCGCCGTCCGCGCCGACGCCGCCGCGCCCGCAGGCCTGCGCGGCGGCACCGACCAGCGCCCGCGAGCGGCCGCAGCGGGCCTGCGGAGACCGTCGGAGTTTCTTCCGCTCCGAGAGCTAATAACTCCGCCAGGCCCCCCGACAAGGCCGAATGCCCTCGTGACGCACGCCCGCCATCGCTCGGACACCGGCCGCAACGGGACGCAACACCGCCGCAACTCCGCTGACCAGCAGGCAGAACGGCGATTGACAGCAGGCCTCGGCGTTCAGCACGATGAGCGCCGAGCCCACTCGCAGCACGCCGGAAGGAGGGCCGATGACCGACGTACTCCGGGTCCCGTGCCCTGCCTGTCCCCGCCCCTGCCGTGGCCACGGCCGCAGCCGCTGTTGTCGCTGAACGCCCGCTCCCGCCCGGGGCCGTGCTGAGCCCGTACCGCTGATCCGGTAGAGCCCGGCGCCCGCCCCCAGGCAAGGCGCCCACCGACCGTGCGCCCGTCGGACAGCCGTCCGCCACGGCCGCACACCCGGCGCCGCCCGCACTCCCTGTACGGCACCGCACGGCACCGCGCTGCACCTGCGTGCGCCGCGCCGCCCTGTGCCGTCCCTCCTGCGCCGCGTTCCGTATCCGGTCCGCGCCACGCCGGCCGGTCCTGCCGCACGCCCGCCCTGCCCCACACCGGCGCGGCCGGCCGGCATCTCCTTGCCGGTTCGTTCCTTCGCCGTCCCGTCCCCCCCCTCCCCGCGAAAGCCGAGGTTCCGCCATGACCACCGCCCTCACCGAGCTCCGCATCACCCCGGCCGCCGGCCGGATCGGCGCGATCGTGCACGACGTCCGGCTCGGCGGCGACCTGCCCGCCGAGACCGTCGCTGCCGTCGAGGCCGCGCTGTACGAGCACAAGGTGCTGTTCTTCCGCGGCCAGAACCACCTGGACGACGCCGAACACGAGGCGTTCGCCCGCCTGTTGGGCCAGCCGGTCGGCCACCCGACGGTGCCCAGCGCGGACGGCCGGTACATCTTCGAGCTGGATGCCACCAAGGGGGTGCGCGCCAACAACTGGCACACCGACGTCACCTTCGTCCCGTCCTACCCGAAGGCCTCGATCCTCCGCTCGCTGGAACTCCCGCCGGCCGGCGGCTCCACCGTCTGGGCCAACACCGTCGCCGCCTACCAGGACCTGCCGGAGCCGCTGAAGGTGCTGGCGGAGAGCCTGCGGGCGGTTCACACCAACGACTACGACTACGCGGCGAGCCTGGCCCTGCGGCCCGAGCTGGCCGACAACGCGGAGATCGCCAAGCTGTTCCGCCAGGTGTTCGTCTCGACCGCGTTCAAGACCGAGCACCCGCTGGTCCGCGTGCACCCGGTGACCGGCGAGAAGACGCTGCTGCTCGGCGCGTTCGCGCAGCGCATCGTGGGCGTGTCGGGGGCCGACAGCCGCGCCCTGATCGACCTCTTCCAGCGGTACGTCGAGCGGCTGGAGAACACCGTGCGCTGGGAGTGGCAGGTCGGCGACGTGGCGGTCTGGGACAACCGCGCCACCCAGCACTACGCCGTCAACGACTACGGCGACGAGCCGCGCCTGGTCCGCCGGATCACCCTGGACGGCGACCTGCCGGTGGGCGTGGACGGCACCCCGAGCCGTCTGCTGGAGCCGACCGAGCCGCCCAAGGTGGCCGGTCTCGTCCCGGCCGAGGAGCTGGAGGCCTCCCTCCCGGCATGAGCCGACCGGCCCGGGCCCGGGCCGTCCCCCGGGGCCCGGGCCACCACCCGCAGGCCGGCGCCCCGCAACCCCGTAGCCCCGCAGCCCGAAAGGCACCCGCGATGTCCGACACGCTCCCGCACCCCGCCCTCCGCCCCGCGGACGACCGGCGGACCGGCGACGACCGCCGTATCGGGGACGAGCGGCGGACCGGCGACGAGCGCCGTATCGGGGACGACCGGCGGGATGTCAACGCCGCCACCGTGCTGCGGACCGTGCTCGACCGCGGGCCGATCGCCCGCAGCCGGGTCGCCGCACTCACCGGGCTGAGCGCCTCCGCGGTGTCCCGGCAGGTGGTGGACCTCACCCGGATCGGACTGCTCTGCGAGCGGCCCGAGTTGACCGGCGGCGGGGCGGGCACGGTCGGGCGGCCGCAGCTGCCGGTGGACATCGACACCGGCCGACTGGCGGTGGCGGGGCTGCACATCGGGGTGCCGTACACCACCTTCTCCCTGCTGGACCTGCGCGGAAACGTGCTCCGCCGACAGGAGTTGAGCAACCGCGGCCGTACCGGGCACGCCGTGCTGGGGCCACTGCTGGAGCGGCTGCCCCGGCTGCTCGCCCAGGTGCCGGGTGGCCGGACGGTGGTCGGGCTGGGCGCCGTCACCGGTGGCACGGTCGATCCGGACCGCGGCATGACTGTCCGGCATGATCCGCTCCGATGGAAGGACATGCCGCTCGGCGAGCTGCTCTCCCGGGCCTCCGGACTGCCGGTGCGGGTGGACAACCACGCCCGGGCGCTCACCCAGGCGGAGATCCTCTTCGGGCACCCGGCCGCCCGCCGCTCCATGGTGCACCTCTTCGTCGGGCACGTGGTGGACGCGGCGCTCGCGGTGGCCGGCGTGGTGCACCTGGGCCCCGCCTCGGCCACCGGCGACGTCGCCCACCTGCCGGTGCCGGGCGACGACACGCTCTGCCACTGCGGCCGGACCGGCTGTCTGGCGGCCGCCGCCTCGGACACCACGCTCTTCGAGGCGGCGGCCGCGGACGGGATCACCTCCCGGCCCGACCGGGCCGAGCTGATCGCCGCCGTGCAGGCCGGGGACCGGCGGGCCGGCCTCCTGGTCCGCCGCCGGGCCGCGATCGTCGGTCGGGCCCTCGCCCTGCTGGCGGACGTGGTCAACCCCGACCTGCTGGTGCTCACCGAGACCTTCGCGGTACTCGACCCGGTCTACCTGGACGTGGTCCGGGCCGAGTTCGCGCTCCGCTCGCACCTGCACCGGGACGCGGACCTGCTGATCGCCCAGCGGCGCGGGGCCGACGCGCTCGCTGTGGCGGCCGGCGCCGCCGTCCTGGGCGTGCTGTACGCCCGGCCGCTCCAGGCGACGGCGTCCGCCCCGGCGCCGCCCGCCGGCCCCGGCCGGCTGCTCTGACCGGACGACCCCGCCACCCCACGACCCGGCACCCCCCGCCGCCCAGTACCCCAGCCCCACCCCTCCCACTCGCCCGCCCGCCCGACCACCCCGTCGAAGGACCCGTTATGACCGCGTTCACCACTTCCTCCGCCCCCGGCGTCTCCCGCCGGGCCCTGCTCCGCGGAGGCCTCGCCGGCGCCGGCCTGCTGACGCTGGCGGCCTGCCGTTCGGCCGCGGACACCGCCACCTCCGCCGCGAGCGGATCGGCGGGCCCGCGCCGGGGCGGCGTCCTCACGGTGGGCGCCGGTGTCGACTTCACCCCGAGCCTGCTCTTCGCCCAGAGTGCCAACACCCTCGTCCAGCGCCTGGTCTTCAACACCCTGACCAGGTACGACGACCGGCTCCAGCCGCAGCCCGAGCTGGCCACCTCCTGGCAGGTGGCGGCGGACGGTACCGGGGTCACGCTGAAGCTGCGCGAGGACGTGCTCTTCCACAGCGGCCGCAAGTTCACCGCGGACGACGTGGTGTTCGCCGTCAAGAACCTCCAGAACCCGGCCCGCTCGGCCCAGTTGCGGTCCACCGCCGCGGCCGTCACGGACTTCCGGAAGAACGGCGACTTCGAGCTGACCCTCGTCCTCGCCCACCCGGTGAGCAACCTCTTCGACCTCTTCGAGTTCATGATCATCCCGGATTCGGTCAGCGTCGAGGAGGCCGTCGCCGGCACCAAACTGATCGGCACCGGCCCGTTCACGCTCACCGACCGAAAGCCCGGCAGCTCCATCACCTTCGCCCGCAACGAGAAGTACTGGAACCCCGGCCGGCCCTACCTGGACGGCGTGGAGATCCGGATCGTCCCGCAGGCGGAGTCCCTGCTGTCCTCGCTCAGGACCGGCCAGACCCAGCTGTCCTACTCCGTGCGCGGCAAGGACGTGGCCACCCTCAAGGACGACCCGCAGTTCCACATCAAGCAGTACGACACCGGCGCCGGCGCCTACTACATCGGCGCCAACCTCACCGGCGAGCACGTGGGCGACAAGCGCGTCCGGCAGGCCATCGCCTGGGCGGTGGACCGCGAGCGGCTCGTCCAGCAGGCCCTCGGCGGGTACGGCACCGTCTCCTCCGCCCCCTGGCCCAAGTCCTCGCCCGCTTACAGCGAGGCCAACGCCACCCGCTACAGCCACAACCCGGACAAGGCGCGGGCGCTGCTCAAGGACGCGGGCCTCGACAGCATCACCCTGCCGTTCGCGCACTCCAACGAGCCCGGCTCCACCGCCGTCGCCCAGATCCTGCAGTACGACCTCAAGCAGGTCGGCATCGAGACGGTGCTCCAGCCCACCGATTCCCCCACCATGCAGAAGCAGCTCATCTCCCAGACCATGCCCGCCCTCTGGACGCTCAGCCACGGCTTCGCCCAGCTGCACCCGGCCACCCTGGCGGTCAGCGCCTACCCGTTCAACGAGGCGAAGAACAGCTCGCGCTTCAGCTCGCCCGCCTACACGGGCGTCGTCCAGAAGGCCTGGAACCGGCCGGACAGCGACGGCGCCGAGGCCAAGGCGCTCTACCAGCAGATCACCGACGTGCTGCTGGACGAGGAGTTCGTCATCGACCTCGCCATCGCCGGCCTGGTCGAGGTCGCCGGCGGCAAGGCCCGCGGCGCCGACCTCAACAAGTTCGGCTACCTCAACCTCGACGACGCCTACCTGACGGCCTGACCGATGCGCACCTTCCTCGTCAAACGGCTGCCCTCGGGGCTGCTCGTCCTCGTCCTCGCCTCCTTCCTGGTCTTCCTCATCCTCCGGCTGATCCCCGGCGACCCGGCCACCTCGCTGGCCGGGCCCGACGCCGGGCCGGAGGCCGTCGCCGCCGTCCGCGGCCGGCTCGGCCTCGACCGACCGCTGCCCACCCAGTACGTCAGCTGGCTCGGCCACCTCGTCACCGGGGATCTCGGGCCCAGCTACGCGATCGGCGGGCAGGTCGCCGACCTGATCGGCAACGGCCTCGGTGCCACCGTCCAACTCACCCTCGGCGCCCTGCTGCTGGTGATCCTGATCGCCCTCCCGCTGGGGGTGCTCGGCGCGACCACCCGGCGCCGGCCGGTCGCCGCCGCCGTCCGCGCCTTCACCACCGCGGTCCTCGCCGTGCCCCCGTTCGTCACCGGCGTCCTGCTGGTGCTGCTCCTCGCGGTCACCCTCGGGCTGCTGCCGGCCGGCGGCCACGAGTCGCTGCTCGACCAGCCCGACCTCGCCGTCCAGTACCTGTTGATGCCGGCCGTCTGCCTGGCCCTGCCGAGCGCCGCCGTGCTCGCCCGCTACCTCAAGGACGGCATGGAGCGCGCGCTCGCCGAGGACTACGTCCGCACCGCCACCGCACTCGGCGTCTCCCGCCGGCGGATCGTCTGGCAGCACGCCCTGCCCAACGCGCTGCCGCCCGCGATCACCGTGCTCGGCCTGCAGATCGGCCAACTCATCGCCGGCGCCGTCCTGGTGGAGCGGATCTTCGCCTGGCCCGGCCTCGGCCAGCTGATCGAACAGGGCGTGATCCGCCGCGACTACCCCGTCGTGCAGGACCTCCTGCTACTGATCGTCGCCGTCTACGTCACCGTCCAGCTGCTCACCGACCTGGTGTACGCGTGGCTGGACCCCCGGATCCGGTGGGAGTGAAACCGATGACCGTCCTCACGGCCGACCGGCCGAAGTCCCCCGGCGCCCGCCGCCACAACCGCTACCTGGCCGGGCTGCTGACCGGGCGCGGCCTCACCGGCCTGGTCCTGGTCGGCGTGATCGCCCTGGCCGCCCTCACCGCGCCGCTGCTCACCGACCTCGACCCGAACGCCCAGAGCGCGCTGGCCCTGGCCGGGCCGAGCGCCGCCCACCCCTTCGGCACCGACGACCTGGGCCGCGACCTCTTCAGCCGGGTGCTGCACGGCACCGGCACCGACCTCGCGATCACCTTCGCCGCGGTGCCGGCCGGCGCCCTGCTGGGCTGCTCCTTCGCCCTGCTCGCGGCCTCGTCCCGGGTGGCCGACCTCGCCGTCCAGCGCGTCTTCGACCTGCTGCTCGCCTTCCCCGGGATCATCCTGGCCCTGGCTGTCACGGCCGTCCTCGGCCCCGGCCGCTGGCCGGTCCTGATCGTCATCGCGCTCGCCGAGATCCCGGGCTTCGGCCGCCAGTTGCGGGCCGGCATCCTCGTCCAGCGGGAGCGCGAGTACGCCCTGGCCGCCCGGGTCGGCGGAGCCTCCCGGCTCCGGGTGCTGCTGCGCCACGTCGTCCCCAACGCGGCCGACCCGCTGATCGTGCAGACCGCCGTCGCGCTCTCCATCGGCGTCTTCATCGAGGGCGCGATGAGCTTCCTCGGCCTCGGCGTCCGGCCGCCGGAGCCCACCCTCGGCTCGATCCTCAGCCAGTCCGTCGCCTACCTCTCCACCCAGCCCACGTTCGCGGCCGCCCCGCTGGCCGCCACGACCGCCCTGGTCCTCGGCTTCACCCTGATCGCCGAGGCGCTGAACAAGGGAGTGCGCCGATGAGCCGCCCGGCGAGCCGCACGGAGCACGGCCCCGACAGCCACCCGGAGCACGGCCCCGCCAGCCGCCCGGGGAGCAGTCCCGAGAGGAGCCCGGTGCTCCGGGTCCGCGACCTCACCGTCGAGTTCGGCGGCGCGGGGGAGGGAGCCGGAGCCGCCACCGGCCGGGGGGTCAGCGCCGCCCCCGGGGTCCGCGCCGTCGACGGGGTCGGCTTCGAGCTGGCGGCCGGGGAGACGCTCGGGCTGGTCGGCGAGTCCGGCTCCGGCAAGTCGACCACCGCGCTGGCCCTGCTGCGGATGCTGCCGCCGGGCGGCCGGATCACCGGCGGTTCGGTCGAGCTCGACGGCCAGGACCTCGCCGTGCTGCCCGAGCCGGCCCTGCGCGAGCTGCGCGGACGGCGGATCGCGATGATCTTCCAGGATCCGATGTCCTCGCTGAACCCGGTGCTCACCGTGGGCAAGCAGCTGGACGAGGCCCTGCGGGCGCACGGCACGGCGGACCGCACCGCGCGGGCCGCCCGGGCGGTCGAGCTGCTCGGCCTGGTCGGCATCCCCGACGCCGCCGGCCGGCTGCGCGACCACCCGCACCAGTTCTCCGGCGGCCAGCGCCAGCGGATCATGATCGCGCTCGCCCTCGCCCACGAAGCCGAGGTGCTCGTCGCCGACGAACCGACCACCGCACTCGACCCGACCGTCCAGCAGCAGATCCTCCGGCTGCTGGCCCGGATCAACCGGGAGACCGGCACCGCCCTCGTGGTGATCAGCCACGACCTCGGCGTGATCGCCCGGACGTGCCGCCGGATCCTGGTGATGCGGGAAGGCCGGGTGGTCGAGCAGGGCCGGACGGCCGAGGTGCTCGCGGCGCCCCGGCACCCGTACACCAAGGAGCTGCTGGCCGCCGTGCCACGGCTGGATGCCCCCTCCGAGGCCGCCGCCAACAGCACCCCGGGCCCCGAACCGCTGCTCACCGTCAGCGGGGTGGGCAAGACGTACGGGCCGCGCCGACGGGCCGTCACCGCGCTGGACGGCGTCGACCTCGTCCTGCACCCCGGCGAGACGCTCGGGCTGGTCGGCGAGTCCGGCTCCGGCAAGTCGACGCTGGCCCGCGCGCTGGTCCAGGTGCACGCCCCCTCGGCCGGCACCATCCGGTTCCGCGGCGAGGAGTTCGGCCGCGGCGGCGGTGCCGCCGCCCGCCGCGAGGTGCAGATGGTCTTCCAGGACCCGTACGCCTCGCTCAACCCCCGGATGACGGCCGGGCAGATCATCGCCGAACCGCTGATCGCCCACGGGCTCGGCGACCGGGCGACCCGGGAGAAGCGGGTCGCCGAACTGCTCCGGCAGGTCGGGCTGGATCCGGCCGCGGCCGACCGGCACCCGCGCGCCTTCTCCGGCGGCCAGCGCCAGCGGATCGGCATCGCCCGGGCGCTGGCGCCCGAGCCGAGCGTGCTGATCTGCGACGAGCCGGTCTCCGCGCTGGACGTCTCGGTGCAGGCGCAGGTGATCGAGCTGCTCGCCCGGCTCCAGCGCGAGCTCGGGCTCGCCATCCTCTTCATCGCCCACGACCTCGCGGTGGTCCGGCAGGTGAGCCACCGGATCGCGGTGATGCACCGCGGCCGGATCGTCGAGACCGGCCCGGCCGACCGCGTCGTCACCGCGCCCGAACACCCGTACACCGCCGAACTCCTGGCCGCCGTCCCCCGGCTGGAGTCCGCCCCGCAGCTCGCCCCGCACCTCACCACCCGGAGCCCCGTATGACCAGCACCCCGGACCCGCACCGCCCCGACGCGGACGCCCGCCCCGACGCGGTCGGCACCGGCACCGGCACCGGCACCGCCGCCGACACCGCCGCCGACACCGCCGCCGACCCGCACCGCCGCGACCCCTACGCCGGGTTCCCCGGCACCGTCGGCCGCACCTTCGGCGCCTCCACCCCCGCCTGGCCGGAGCCGGTCCGCCCGCGCGAGGGCGCGCCCAACATCGTCGTCGTCCTGATCGACGACATGGGGTACAGCGACATCGGCCCGTTCGGCTCCGAGATCCCCACGCCCACCCTGGACGGGCTCGCGGCGACCGGCGTCAAGCTGGCCAACTACCACACCATGCCGCTCTGCTCTCCCGCCCGCGCCGCCCTCCTCACCGGCCTCAACCCGCACCGGGTCGGCTACTCCTTCGTCGCCAACGCCGACCCCGGGTTCCCCGGCTACGGCATGGAGGTCGCCGGGGACATCCCCACCCTCGCCGAGCTGCTGCACGACCGGGGCTACGCCACCTACGCCGTCGGCAAGTGGCACCTCACCCGGGACTCCGCCTCCAACGCGGCCGACAACCGCGCCAACTGGCCGCTGCAGAAAGGCTTCGACCAGTACTACGGCGTGCTGGAGGGCCTCACCAGCCTGTTCCACCCGCACCAACTCGTCCGCGACAACAGCCCGCTGGACATCGACGAGTTCCCCGAGGGCTACTACTACACCGACGACATCACCGACCAGGCGATCGCCATGGTGAAGTCGCTGCGGGCGCACGACGCCGAGAAGCCGTTCCTGCTCTACCTGGCGCACAACGCGGTGCACGGCCCGCTCCAGGCCAAGCCGGCCGACCTCGCCCGGCACAAGGGCCGGTACGACGGCGGCTGGGACGAGCTGCGCGCCGCCCGGTTCGCCCGCCAGCTCGCCGGCGGTCACTTCCCGCCCGGCACCGAGCTGCCCGAGCGCAACGGCGAAGCCGGTCACGATGTCGGCCCGTGGGACGAACTCACCGACGTCCAGAAGAAGGTGTACGCCCGCTACATGGAGGTGTACGCCGCCATGGTCGACAACGTCGACCAGAACCTCGGCCGGCTCACCGACACCCTCGCCGCGCTCGGCGAACTCGACAACACCATCATCGTGTTCACCTCGGACAACGGCGGCACCGGCGAGGGAGGCGCGGAGGGCACCCGCAGCTACTTCAGCCGCTTCGTCCACCACCCGAACCTGCCCGAGGACTGGAACCCCGACGTGGAGCGGGAGATCGAGCTGATCGGCGGCCCGCAGTCCCTCGTCCACTACCCGCGCGGCTGGGGCATGGCCTCCAACACGCCGTTCCGCTTCTACAAGGGCCAGACCTACGCGGGCGGCGTCCGGGTGCCGTTCGTGCTCTCCTGGCCGGCCGGGCTGCCCCGCGCCGAAGCTGACGGCGGGGTCCGCGCGCAGTACCAGTACGTCACCGACATCCTGCCCACCCTGCTCGAACTCGCTGGTGTCGAAAGGCCGTCGGAGCGCCGCGGGCAACCGGTGCAGTCGCTCGACGGCATCAGCTTCGCCCCCGTGCTGCGCACGCCCGGCGCGCCGTCCACCCACCCCGAGCAGTACTGCGAGATGACCGGCAACCGCAGCTACTACCGCGACGGCTGGAAGCTGGTCACCCTGCACCGGTTCGGCGCGCCGTACGACGACAGCGAGTGGGCCCTGTACGACCTGCGCACCGACCCGACCGAGATCCACGATGTCGCCGCCGACCACCCGGAACTGGTCGAGGAGTTGGCCGCCGCGTGGGAGGCCGCCGCCTGGCGCAACGGCGTGTTCCCGCTGGCCGACGGCAGCGGCGCCCTCGCCCTGCGCGGCCCCGAGGCCGACCGCCTCCGCCGGCCGGTCACCCTGCTGGCCGGCACCCCCGAGCTGGAGCGCTACCGCTCCTCCCGCCTGATCTCCTTCCGCTCCTTCGCCGTCGAGGTCGAGCTGACCGCCCACGGCGCGGACGACCGGGGCGTCCTGGTCTCGCACGGCGACCAGGGCGGCGGCTACAGCCTCTACGTCGAGGACGGCCGGCTGCACTTCGCCTACAACCAGTACGGCGAGCTCTTCGAGGCCGACGGCGGCCCGCTCGCGCCGGGCGCCCGCCGGATCACCCTGGAGGCCACGGCCGTGGCCGACCTCAAGTGGGAGTTCCGCATCCTGGTGGACGGCGCGGAGGGCGGCCGGCTCGGCCCGGTGCACCAACTGATCGGCATGGCACCGTTCCAGGGCATCAGCGTCGGGATCGACCGCAAGTCCCCGGTCTCCTGGCCGGTGCACGAACGGCACCGCTCCTTCCGCTACACCGGCGGACTGCACGCCGTCACCTACCTGCCCGGTGAGCCGGCGCCGTACGACCCCGAGACGGTCGTCCGGGCGCTGCGGGAGGCGGCGGCCGCCTTCGAGTAGACCGCCCGGCCCGGCCGGCCTCAGCGACTGAAGAACGGGCAACGCCTCCCTCCCCGGTGCGGGCGCCGCCGTGCCGACGAGCGGCAGCCTGGGGCGCTTCTTCGGGGTGATCTTCGCCGGGTACGGACTGGCCTGGTTGTGGGTCGCCCGGCAGCGGCCGATCCCGGCGACGGCCGTGCGCGGGCCGGCCGGGGCGGGAGCTGGAGCCGGGGGTGCGGCAGCGGTGGGGGACGGCTCCGGCCGGCGGGTCGTGATCTTCACCCGGGCCACCGAGTACGAGTCCGATCGGGTCGACGTTCTCCACGGTCAACCTCCGCACCATGGTCTCCTGGCGTACCGGCAACCCGACCGCGGCCCTCCCGACGGTGTTCAAGCTCGTCGAGTCCGCACCGGTCGATGGCGCGCAATCACCGGCGCTCACCTGGTCCCCCCGGTTCGCACCGGCACCCGCTTCGACGATGGCGTCCGGGGCCCGGCGCGGTGCGGGTCACCTCCGTCGCGCTGCGGGTGGCGCGGCCGTTGAGGCCCACCTGGGTGGGAGTCAGGGCGAGGGCGTGCCGGGAGGTGATCTTCTCCGGCAGGTCGAGGGCCACCTCGGGGCCGTCCTTGCGGTGGCGCACTGCTCCTGGTACGCGACTGGCCACTGACCCGGCCGGGGGACGAGGAACCTCGCCTACCTCGCCCAGTTCCCGCAGATCGGCCCGGCCGTTCCCGACTCGGCACCCGATGAGTACTACCGCAGCGGCCGCCGCCAGGCGGTGGTGCTGTCCGTTCCCGGGTACGCCGCCGAACAGGCAGTGTTGGCCATGGCCGTCCACACCCATCCGTCGGGGGCGACGGTCCTCACCCTCACCGGGGAGCTGCTGGAGGACGCCGCTGACCGATCGAGCCATCGGCGCGGTGGACCGGGGGTTCGGGGCCCCGGACTGTTCCAGAAGCATTCGGCATCCGTCACGTCAGAACGCTTCACAGCCCCGGGGCCGACCGGAGAGACCAGCCCACTGTCGCACCGTGACAAGATCCGAACCACGGGGGAGACGGCCCGCACCGCATGGTGTCGGCAGGAGTTGTTCAAGGCATCCCGGCCTACTCCTGCCCGACCTTCTGCAACAGGTCTCAGGTGCCCATGATCCTCGCGAAAGTCGCCGGATCGGCATCGAAGCCGTAGACGCCGGGCTGGAATCCCCAGGCCCCCGAGCTGTCCCGGACGAACTCCGCGACCCTCGCCGCTGTTGCCTCACCGGCGCCGGCGAAGTCCACAGCCGCGAACTCATCGCGCCCGTTCCGGATCTTCACCACGGGGTTCGCTATGTCCCCGAACGTCAGTCGGCCGGCGTTCTGTTGGATGGCGACGCCCACGACCACCCGGACGTAGCGGTCGGCCAGACGGTCGAGCTCCAGGACGAGGCGTTCGTCGACGCCGAGGCCCTTGCCGTCAAGGCTGTCGCGGGTGAGGGTGATCGTGCCGTCGGGAGCGCGGTGGTCGAAGTGAACCAGGTAGGCGGGGGCGCCGGACGGGGCGGCGGCGGTGTATGTCGCGGCGACGAGGTCCAGATCGTGGCGGGCCGAGCCTGCGGGACTCGGATCCCACAACAGGCCTACTTCGATCCGTTCCAGACCCTTGTTGAGACTGCTCACCGGACTGTCCCTTCGTCGTCGCACCGACCGGATCTGCGCTGTTGCGTACCAGTCCTTGGCGGTTAACAGCATTGCCATAATATGTAATTGACATACTATCAATAGCAGTCGGCGCCTCGGGCCGACACGGGCGTGACCGTGCTCATCATCGAACCCCAGATCCGCCCTCTGACCTACCCAGACTTCGGGCCCCGCGAGACCTTCGCCGCCCCGCCAGCGGCCGCTGGCTGACCGGCGGGGTGCGGCCCGTCCGGACCGGCCAGACCCTCCACGGTCGTGACGGCGGCGCCGTCCTGGGCGACGGCCGGCAGCAGGCAGCGGTTGACCCGCCGTCCGTCCAGCAGCACGGTGCAGGCGCCCCACTGGCCGTGGTCGCAGCCCTGCTTCGCGCCGGTCAGTACGAGCCGCTCGCGGAGCACGTCGAGGAGCGTGGCCCGGTGGTCGACCACGAGCGTGTGCGCCCGGCCGTTCGCGGTCAGGGTGATCTCGCTGCCGGTCGGCAGCGTGTGGGTGGGGTCCATGGGCCACGCATTCCACCGGGTGTCCGGGAGGACAACTGTGGATCCTCGCGACCACCGCTTCGCCGCACGTTCCGTCCCCCTTCAGGGGCATCCGGCACCCGCGGGCACCCGTCTCCCGTCGGCACCCGGTGGTGGCCGGTGGCCCTGGTCCGCCGTCCGGTGTCCGCACGGCCTGGGGACCGACCGTGTCGGGGCCCCCGTCCCGGGTAGGCGCCGTGCGGTGCTCCCGCCGGCGAGGAGAGGGCCGTGTCCGGCGCGGCGGGATCCGGGACACCTGGGGGCGCGCCGAGATCCGGGCCGGGTGGCGCCGGCCCGAGGAGAGGACCCGTGGTGCCATGGACCCGACCGAAGCACTCCGGCGGATCGCCTTCCTGCTCGAATGGCGCGGCGCCTCCCCTTACCGGGTCCGGGCCTTCCACACGGCGGCCGACGCGGTCGGAGCACTGCCCGTCGGCCCGGTCGACGCGGCGGCGGCGGGTCGACTGCGCGGCGTCGGCCCGGTGACCGCGGAGGTGATCGCCCAGGCTTCGGCGGGCGGGACACCCGCCTACCTCGCGCGGCTGGAGTCGGACGTCGGCCTGGCCGCCCGGTCCGGCTGGGAGCTGGTGACCGCGAGCGCCGGGGACTGCCACATGCACTCCGACTGGTCCGACGGCGGCAGCCCGATCGAGGAGATGGCGGATGCCGCCCGCGCGCTGGGGCACCGCTGGGCCGTGCTCACCGACCACTCGCCGAGGCTCACCGTCGCGCACGGCCTCGGCCCGGAGCGGCTGCGGCTCCAACTGGAAGCGGTGGCGGCCGTCGACAGCCGCCCGGGGGCGCTGCGGCTGCTCTCCGGGATCGAGTGCGACATCCTGGACGACGGCTCGCTGGACCAGACGGAGGAACTGCTCGGCCGCCTCGACGTGGTCGTGGCGTCGGTGCACTCGAAGCTGCGCGCCGAACCGGGCCCGATGACCGCCCGGATGGTGGCGGCGGTGGGCAACCCCTACACCGACGTGCTCGGGCACTGCACCGGTCGGATCGTCACCGGCCGGGGCCGGCCGCAGTCGCGTTTCGACGCCGCTGCCGTCTTCCGGGCCTGCGCCGAGGCCGACACGGCGGTGGAGATCAACTGCCGGCCCGAGCGGCGGGACCCGCCCGACGACCTGCTGCTGCTGGCGGCAGAGGCGGGCTGCCTGTTCGCCGTGGACACCGACGCCCACGCGCCGGAGCAGTTGCACTGGCAGAGCTCCGGCTACGCGCGCGCCGCACGCATCGGCCTGGGGCGGGACCGGCTGGTGACGACCTGGCCGCGCGAGCGGCTGCTGGAGTGGACCGGCCGGTCCCGCGCCCGGGCCTGAGAGCCCTGACCGGCCGAGCGGGTCGGACGACCGTCACCGGCCTGCCGGGGGCGTGCCTGCCGTCGCCGCGGGCCGCGGCCGGAGGGGCCGGCTGCTCACCCCGCGCCGCTGCGCGTCCGCGCCGGGCGGATGTCCGCCGCCCCCGGGTGGACGGCGAACACCGTCGCCGTCCCGGTCGTGTCCAGGACCCGCCACACCCTCGGCCGTACTCCGGCCAGGCGCAGTGACGTACCCGCACGCTCGGCCTCCGACCGCAGGAGCAGGAGGGCGTTGAGCCCGGTGGAGTCGCAGAAGCCCACGCCCCGCAGATCGACCGCGAGTACCTCGGGCGGCGGGGTCGCGGCCAGCCGTTGTCGCAGTGCGCCCTGGAGCGTCTCGGCGGTCTGGATGTCCAGTGCGCCGTTCACGGTGCACACGACCACGCCGTCGCGTTCCTCGGAGCACGAGACCGCGAGCAGTCCTCCCGTGGAAGCCCTTCCGGTCATGGTGAACACCTCCAGCCGCGACGTCTACCCTTGCGGGCCCATCCGAACCGCGGCCGCCGCCCTCCGGCTGCTCCCCGCCGGCCGGGCCGGCGGGGAGCAGCCGGGGCGCAGGGGGTGCCACGGCCACCAGGAGTGGACGCCGGAGCGGCGGGTATGCGCGAGACATGATCACCCTTGGAGTGGAGGAGGAGTACCTCCTGCTCGACCGTTCGGCCGGCACCCCCGTCGCACGTGCCGCACAGGTGCGCCGGGCGGCCGACCTGCAGCCCGCGATGGACCACGGCGAGGTGCAACGCGAGCTGCTGCAGGCGCAGTTGGAGGTAGCGACGCCCGTCTGCCGGGAACTCGACGAGATCGGCGGACACCTCGTCCGGATGCGGCACGCGCTGGGCGAGGCGGCGCGCCAGGACGGTTGCCTCCTCGCGGCCTGCGCGAGTGCGCCGTTCACCGACCGGCTGCCCGTGCCGGTGACCGACACCGCCCGTTACCGGGCCATCCACAGCGACGCTCGGCGCCTCACCGACGAGCAGCTCATCTGCGGCATGCACATCCACCTGGGCATCCCCGACCGGGCCACCGGCGTCGCGCTGCAGAACCGACTGCGGCCGTGGCTTCCCCTGCTGGTCGCGCTGGCCGCGAACTCGCCGCTGTCCCAGGGCACCGACACCGGCTTCGCCAGTTGGCGCACGGTGGTCTTCAACCGCTGGCCCGTCAGCGGTCTGCCGCCGTTCATCGACGGCCCCGAGGAGTACGACCGGCGGATCCGGGCCCTCGTGGAGGACCGGTTGATCCCGGACACCGGCCAGATCTACTGGCACATCAGGCTCTCGGAGCGCTACCCGACCGTCGAGATCCGCGCCATGGACGTCCAGCTGCGCCCGGACGAGGCGGTGATGCTCGCCGGTACCGTCCGTGCCCTCGCCACCCGGCTGCTCGGCGAGGAGATACCCGGCCCGCCGGCCGCCGCGTTCCGGCCGGAGACCCTGGACGCGGCCCTGTGGCGCGGCGCCCGCCACGGTTGCGCCGATGAGGTCTTCGACCCGCTCCACGGCGGGCTGCGGGCGTTCGGCGACGCGGTCGCCGCCCTGGTGGAGTTCACCGCCCCCGCGATGGGGGACGACGGCAGGCACATCACCCCGGTGCTGGAGCGGGCCCTGCGCGAGGGCAACGGAGCGGTCCGCCAGCTCGGCGAACTGCGCCGCGCCGGCCGCGAGGGTCTGGTCCGCATGATCGCCGACCAGACCACGGGGGCCTGAGCCCCCGCCGGGCCGCGTCCGGCCCGCGCGGGGCCGCCGCCTCACAGGGCGTGTTCGGCCGCAGCGGGGGAGGCTTCAGGCGGCCTCCCGGGTGTCCTCGGCCACCTCGGCGTCCCGGCGCAGCCGGATGGGCTCGCCCTCGGCGCAACCGTGCAGGTCGAGCGTGCAGCACTTGGCGGCGCCGCCGGCCTTGAGGAACTCGCCCATCCCGACGCCGATCGGCTGGAACCCCCGCTCCTCCAACTGCGCGGCCAGCCGGACGGCGGACGGGGGCAGGACGACGTGGCGGCCGTCGGAGACGGCGTTGAGGGCGAAGGCCTCCGCCTCGGCGCGTTCGGCGAGCAGGGCGTCCGGGAACAGGGCCTCCAGCGTGGCGCGGGCCGCCGGGTCGAAGGCGCCGGGGTAGTACATGGCCTCGGTGTCCCCGAGTACGGCCAGCGCGGTGTCCAGGTGGTAGAAGCGGGGGTCGGTCAGGGTCAGTGTCACCACGGGGAGTCCCAGGAGGGCCTGGACCTCGGCGTGGGCGGCCGGTTCCGTACGGAATCCGGTCCCGGCCAGGAGCAGGCCGGCGGCCGGCAGGATGTCGCCCTGGCCCTCGTTGACGTGGCCGGCCGTGGCGACCCGGCGGAAGGTCCGCTCGGTGAACCACTGCCGGTAGGCGTCCGCCTCCGCCGCGCGCTCCGGGTGCCGGAACCTGGAGACCAGCACGCGCTGGTCGACGACGCTCGCCGCGTTCGCCGCGAAGACCATGTCCGGCAGACCCGGGCGCGGCTCCACCAGGCTCACGCTGTGCCCCAGGTCGCGGTACAGGCTCACCAGGCGTTCCCACTGGCGGACCGCCCGGGCCGAGTCGACCGGCCGGGCGGGATCCATCCAGGGGTTGATCGCGTAGTCGACGGCGAAGTACGTCGGCCGGCACATCAGGTAGTGGCGCTTCCGTGCGGTTCGCAGAGCTGGTGACATCGACGCCCCCTGTGGTCGTGGCGACGCGCCGGGATCGGCGCCCGTCCCCGAGGGCCGCTGAGCCGGCCGCTCGGGCGTGTGCCCGAGCGGGCCCGGGCCGAAACGGCGCGTCCGGGCGCCGCTTGGGAGCGGCCGCGACTGGGCAGCCGCCAGGGTGCCGATCCCGCTCACACCGATCCCGTCCACACCGACGCCGGACGGACCGGCCCCAGTCACACCGGCCCCGGTCACAGTGGCACCGTGCCGTCCGAGCGCGGTCCGCCGCCCGGACGGTCGGGAGCGGTGCACCCCGGCCGGCCCCCGGGCGGTGCTCGGCAATCGACGGAAGGCGGTCGGACCATGGTCTGGGTTCTGTTGCTGGTGATCGCGGCGATCGTGCTCGGACTGATCGGCGCGGTCGCCGAAGGTCTGGCGTACCTGCTGGTCATCGGCGTCGTGGTGTTCCTCGTGGCACTCGCGGTGGCCGCGTTCCGGGTCCGGCGAGCCGGTCGGCGGCCGATGCGCTGACCCGGTCCGGCGGGGCCGGGCCAGCTGCTCACTCGGACGGACCGCAGGTTAGTCCGGGCGGATGCCGGGCAGCCGCTCGGACGGACAGGGACGTCCGACGACAGGAGACGGGCATGATGCGACAGCGGGGCCGGACGGCGTTCACCGGGACCGAGGAGCGCCGGGCAGCCCGGCGAGGGGCCCCGGACGGCCTTCGGAGCGGGCGGTGAACGCCCTGCCCGAGGCCCGGGGCCCGCTCTCCGGCGCCGTACTCGAAGCCGTCGCGGCCGGCCCGCCGGGCTCCGGCCGGCCGGTCGTGGCACCGGGGCCGCCCTCGGACCCGTGGGGGGAGGACCACCAGCTCGCCCTCCACCTGTGCTACGACCTGCACGACCGCGGTCTGGCGGGCGTGGACCCCGACTGGGAGTGGGATCCCGCCCTGCTGGCGTTCCGGCGGGAGCTCGAAGTGCCGTTCCTCGCCGCCGTCCGGGATCAGGCGAAGCCGGCGGAGCGGGTCGGTGACGCCCTGGAACAGCTGCTGACCGAGCCCGTCGACGGCTCCGGGCCGTCGCACTACCTGCTCGCCGAGGGCGAGCGCTGGCAGGCCCGGGAGTACCTGGTGCACCGCTCGGTCTACCACCTCAAGGAGGCCGACCCGCAGCTGTGGATGATCCCCCGGGTGCACGGTCCGGCGCAGGCGGCCCTGATGGCGGTCGCGTTCGACGAGTACGGCGCGGGCCGGCCGGACCGCGCCCACGCCCTGCTCTTCGCCCGGATGATGGCGGACCTGGGCCTCGACCCCGGCTACGGGCACTACCTGGACCGCGTTCCGGCCCCCGCGCTGGCGGTGGTCAACCTGATGACCCTGTTCGGCCTGCACCGGTCCCTGCGGGGCGCGGCGGTCGGCCTGTTCGCCGTCGTCGAGGTCACCTCCTCGCCGGGTTCCGCCCGGCTGGCGGCCGCCCTGGAACGGCTGGGCGCGGGGCCGGACGGCACGCTCTTCTACCGCGAGCACATCGAGGCGGACGCCGTTCACGAACAGCTGATGCGGCGCGGTGTCATCGGAGAGCTGCTCGCGAGCGAGGCGGAGCTGGAGCCCGACATCGCGTTCGGCATCGCGGCGGCCGAGGTGGTGGACGACCGGTTCGCCGCCCACCTGCTGGAGCACTGGAAGGCCGGCCGCAGTTCGCTGCGCTCACCCCTGCCGGACGGGCCCGCCTGAGCCCGGCCCGACCCGACCCGACCGGGCGGCTCCCTGACGGGCCGGAGGGCCGGGGCGCCGTCGCCGACCAGCCCGACCGCCGCCCACGCACGCCGGACGCTCGGCCGGGAAAGCCCCGGCCGAGCGTCTCTGCGCGCTGCTCGCGGCCTTGGCCCACCGGTCAGGTGGTGCGACGACCGCTGGAAACCGCCCGAAACGGCCCGGCCGCCCGCTCGGCCGGCCCGAGCCGCCCGGCGTCGGGAGGATCCGGCGCCGGGCGGCTCCGGCGTCAGGGCGCCCGGACGTCCGCCCCGGGAGCCTCCGGCTCGTCGTCGTCCTCCTCCGAGCCCTCGGCCTTGGCCCGCACGTCCGCCGGGGTGGGGGCCGTGACGGACCTCTCCTCCGCGGAGCGGTCCCGTGCCTGCTCACCGTCCCGTACCTGTACCTGCTCGTCGTCCGGGGTGCTCATGGCGTGTTCCTCTCGCTGCGCCGCTTCCCCCGCCGGGGGAGCGGGGCGCCAGGCGGCTTCCCCGCTCCCTCTGTCCCGCACGGAGCCGGGGTCGCGTAGGCACCCGGCCGGCGGACTCCGCGAAGCTCCGGCGGGGCCCGACGGCTCAGCGGACCGTGATCCCGATCAGACAGGTGTCGTCGTCGGTGTCGGAGCTGCTGTACCGCAGGAGGTGGTCGAGCCGGCGGTCGAGCTCCGCGACGCCGTCCGCGTCCCCGGCGGTGCTCAGCAGGTCGGCGAGCGACTGCTCCAGGGAGCGGTCCCGGCGCTCGATCAGGCCGTCGGTGTACATCATCAGGGTGTCCCCGGCCTCCAGCCGGATCTCCCCCTCGTCGTAGTCGGCCTGGTCGATCGCACCGAGCAGGATGCCGGCGACGGTGGGCAGCTCGGTCGCGCGGCCGTCCCGCACCAGGATGGGCGGGAGGTGACCCGCCCTGGCCCACCGAAGGGCCCGGGTCCGCGGATCGTAGAGGGCGCAGACGGTCGTCGCGGTGACGTTGTCGGTGAGGTGGTGGGTCACGGTGTTCAGCCAGCCCAGGAGCTGGCCAGGGCCGGCACCGGTGGCGGCCAGCCCGCGCAGGGCGTTGCGCAGCGCGACCATCCCGGTCGCCGCTTCGATGCCGTGTCCGGCGACGTCGCCCACGCACAGCAGCACCTGGCCGGTGGGCAGGGCGAGGGCGTCGTACCAGTCGCCGCCGACCAGGTGGTCCTTCTCGGCGGGCCGGTAGCGCACCGCCACGCGCAGGTCGTGCAGGTCCAACGGGCCGCGGCTGGGCGGCATGATGGCGTGCTGCAGCTGCAGGGCCAGCCGGTTGCGTTCGGCGGCCTGCTGTTCGGTGTGGGCGAGCTGGTCGCGGGTGGCGGCGAGGGCGACCTCGGTCCAGTGCTGGGCGGAGACGTCCTGGTAGGCGCCGCGGACGGCGACGATGCGGGCGTCGGCGTCGAGGACGGGCTCGGCGACCACCCGGATGTGCCGGGCGATCCCGTCGGCGCGCTGGAGGCGGAAGGCCGTCGAGGCGGGCCGCTGGTGGTGTAGCAGGGTGCGCAGGAACCGGCCGATGGCATGCCCGTCGTCGGGGTGCGCATGGGTCGGCAACTGCTCCAGCGGGACGGGTTCGGCGTGCGGGGGGAGGCCGTGGAGGTCGAACAGGGTCTCGTTCCAGGCGATCTCGCCGGTGTGCAGGTTCTCCTCGAAGCCGCCGATGCGCCCGAGGCGCTGGGCGTGCTGGAGCAGGTTGGCGACCCGGGCGGTACCGTCCTCGGTCCGCCACACGACGACCGCGTAGGCCCCGTGGCGGCTGATGCTCACCCGGGCCCGGGTGGTCAGCCGGACGCCGTCCACCAGCGCGGACAGGATCATCCCCGGCGAGCGGAAGGACTCGCCGGTCGCGAGGACGTGTTCGATCATCTCGAAGAGGCCGCCCGGCTCGGCGGCCAGCGGGTAGGCCTCCAGCAGCCGGGCGCCGACGATGGCGCTGCGCGGCCGCCCGGCGAAGTCCTCGAAGCTCGGGTTGAGGTGCTTGATCAGGTAGTCGGTGGCCCGGCCGGACGCGTCGACGTCCGGGTGCATGATCAGGCAGGGGTCGTTCAGGCCGTGGACCAGTTCCAGCAGGTCGGTGGTCTCCGGGTCGGTGCCGCCGTTGGTGTCGACGACGGCCGGGCGGGACTCCAGGGCGGTGACGCACAGTTCCGCCAGGGCCTCGAACTGCCGTTGCAGCGACTGGGACTGCGGAGGCAGGCCGCCGCTCCAGCAGACCTCCAGGACGCCGGTGATCCGGCCGCCCGCGCCCGCCGGTACCGCCAGCCGTCCGCCGCCGAACTCCCGCTGCCCGATCGAGGGGAGGCCCGCGGCGGCCAGCGACTGGTAGGTCGCGGTGGCCCGCTCGGTCAGCGCGCGGCGCGCGGGGACGGGCACCCCGGGCGGGACATGGCGCCAGCGCCTCGCCTCCTCCTCCGCGAAACCGGCACTGCCGGCCAGTGTCAGGGACTGGTCGGAGTTGGCCGCCCAGATCGCCACCGCCTGCGCTCCGAGCGGCCGCAGCGCGTGTTCGAGGGCGGACTGCGCGACGGCCTGGACGTCGTCGGCCCCGAGCATGCCGGTCTCCGCGCTGCGCAGCCGAACGCCCACCGACGGCTCGCCGGTGGAGGCCAGGAACTCGCGGGCGAGGTCCGCGATCCGGTCGTGCGAGGCCTGGTTGACCAGGTCGGCCGCCAGCTCCAGGACGGACACGTTGGACTGGCCCGCCAGGTCTTCGAGCTGCCGGAGGGCGTCGGCGGGGCCGTAGCCCAGGCGCTCGACCAGGATCCCCTTGGCGAGTTCGATCAAGGCCCGGCCGTCCGCCTCGGCCCGCGCCAGGGTGAGTTCGCGGCGCAGGCGTTCGACGGTGGTGGTCAGCCGGCCGATGACACCGGAGTCGGCCGGCTTGTCCGGAGGCCGGCCGACCGGCGACCGCTGGGCGACGACGGACTGGGCGGGCATCCGGTTCACCACGTCGCCGTGGTGCGGCGCGGGGTTGGGGCGGTCGTCTGCGTCCCGAGGCGGTTGGCGGTCGCGCATCGGTATCTCCTCGGGTTGCACGGTGTCGGGTCGAGTGGCCTGGTCCGGTGGGGGTCGCGCTACGGCCTCAGCCACCGCTCGATGCAGGTGATCAGGTCGCGCGCGTCGACCGGCTTGGTGACGTAGTCGCTGGCCCCGGAGGCGAGACTCTTCTCCCGGTCACCCATCATCGCCTTCGCGGTGACGGCGATGATCGGCAGATCGGTGTACGCGGGCATGGCGCGGATCGCGGTGGTGGCGGCGTAGCCGTCCATCTCCGGCATCATGACGTCCATCAGGATCAGGTCGACACCGGCGTTGCGGGTGAGGGTGTCGATCGCGGCGCGGCCGTTCTCGGCCTGCAGCACCCGCATGCCGTGCAGTTCCAGGATCCCGGTCAGTGCGTACAGGTTGCGGTCGTCATCGTCGACCACCAGGACGGTCCGTCCGGCGAGCGAGCCGTCGACGTCCTGGGCGAGCGGGGTGGCCGGGTCCTCGGCACGGACCAGCGGCAGCACGTCGCCGGGCTGCTCCGCGCTCAGGTGCAGGGCGATGCGCTCGCGCAACTCGTCCAGGCTGGAGAGGAGTTCGAGCGGCTGCACGGTGGCGCGCTGTTGCAGGAGCCGCTCCTGCTCGGCCCCCAGGCGCCGGTTGTTGTGCGCCAGGACGGGCACGCTGTGCAGCGCGGCGTCCCGTGCCATCTCCTCCAGGAAGTCCAGCGCCGCGCCGTTCGGCAGGTCCAGTTCGAGGACCACGCAGTGGCACGGCGTCGCGGCGAGGGTCTCCGCCGCCTCCTGGGCCCCTACCGTGGTGATGACCTCGACCGCCCCGCGCGGTCCGCCGAGGTCGGCGTGCCCGGTCAGGTCGGCGACGGCGCTCTCCGCGACGAGGGAGAGCAGGCCGCGCTGCCGCTCCTCGATGACCAGCAGCCGCTTGGGCTGGGCGACCTCCGGCGTGCCCGGCTGCCCGGCCTGCTCGTCCTGGCCCGGCCGGGCCGACTCGGCCGGGCCGGGCTCCAGGGCCTCCCGCGGGGCCTGGCCGCTCAGTTCGACGAACTCCGCCCTGGCCGCGGGCAGGTAGAGCGAGAAGGTGCTGCCCTGACCCGGGGTGCTCTGCGCGGTGATGGCGCCGCCGAGGAGGAAGGCGATCTCCCGGCTGATGGACAGACCCAGGCCGGTACCGCCGTACTTGCGGCTGGTGGTGCCGTCGGCCTGCTGGAACGCGCCGAAGACGCTCTCCAGGTGCTGGGGGTCGATCCCGATGCCGGTGTCCACGACGTGGAAGGCGACCACCGGACCGTCGTCGCGGCGGGCGACCTCGGGCAGCTGCGCGCCGTCCGCGAGCTCGATGCGCAGGTCGACGCTGCCCCGCTCGGTGAACTTCACCGCGTTGGACAGCAGGTTGCGCAGGACCTGCCGCAGCCGGTAGTCGTCGGTGAGCAGTTCGGCGGGTACTCCGGCGGCGGTGGTGACCTGGAAGGCCAGGCTCTTCTGGCTGGTCAGCGGCCGGAACGTGGCCTCGACGTAGTCGAGCAGCTGGCGCAGCGGGATGCGCTCCGGGGAGACGTCCATCTTCCCGGCCTCGACCTTCGAGAGGTCGAGGATGTCGTTGATGAGCTGCAGCAGGTCGGAGCCGGCGGAGTGGATGATCCCGGCGTACTCGACCTGCTTGGCCGTCAGATTGCGGGTCGGGTTCTGGGCGAGCAGCTGAGCGAGGATCAGCAGGCTGTTGAGCGGCGTGCGCAGCTCGTGGCTCATGTTGGCCAGGAACTCCGACTTGTAGGTGGAGGCCAGCGAGAGCTGGTGTGCGCGGTCCTCCAGCTCCTGGCGGGCCTGCTCGATCTCCAGGTTCTTGGTCTCGATGTCCCGGTTCTGGGCGGCGAGCAGGGCGGCCTTGTCCTCCAGTTCCGCGTTGGAGGACTGCAGCTCCTCCTGGCGGGCCTGCAACTCCGCGGATCGGACCTGCAGTTCGGAGGTGAGGCGCTGGGACTCGCCGAGCAGCTCGTCCGTCCTGGCGTTGGCGACGATGGTGTTCACGTTGACGCCGATGGTCTCCATCAGCTGTTCCAGGAAGGCCTGGTGCACCGGGGTGAAGTCCTGGAGCGCGGCGAGCTCGATGACGCCGAGCACCTGCTCCTCGACGACGATCGGCAGCACGATCAGCGAGGTCGGCTCGGCCCGGCCCAGGCCCGAGGAGACGCTCACGTAGCCGGCCGGCAGCCGGTCGACGGCGATCGTGCGCCGGCTGCGGGCGGCCTGGCCGACGAAGGACTCGCCGAGCCTGAACCGGGTGGGGCTCGCGCCGGCGGGGAAGGCGTAGGACCCGATCAGGTTGAGGAAGGTGGCGCCGCCGGTGTCCTCGGCCAGGTAGAAGGCGCCGTACTGGGCGGCGACGAGCGGGGTGATCTCGTCCATGATCAGCTCGGCGACGACGGGCAGGTCGCGCCGGCCCTGCATCAGGGCGGAGATCCGGGCGAGGTTGGACTTGAGCCAGTCCTGCTCCTCGTTGGCCCGGGTGGTCTCACGCAGGGACTCCACCATGAAGTTGATGTTGTCCTTGAGGTCGGCGACCTCGCCGGAGGCGTCCACGGTGATCGAGCGGGTCAGGTCGCCCTCGGCGACCGCGCTGGTGACCTCGGCGATCGCGCGGACCTGGCGGGTGAGGTTGCCGGCCAGCTCGTTGACGTTCTCGGTGAGCCGCTTCCAGGTGCCGGAGACGCCCTCGACCTCGGCCTGGCCGCCGAGCCGGCCCTCGCTGCCGACCTCGCGGGCCACCCGGGTGACCTCCGCGGCGAAGGCGCTCAGCTGGTCGACCATGGTGTTGATGGTGGTCTTGAGCTCCAGGATCTCGCCCCGCGCGTCCACGTCGATCTTGCGGGTGAGGTCGCCCTTGGCGACGGCGGTGGTGACCTGGGCGATGTTGCGGACCTGGCTGGTGAGGTTGTGCGCCATGAAGTTGACGTTGTCGGTGAGGTCCTTCCAGGTGCCGGCCACGTTCGGGACCCGGGCCTGGCCGCCCAGGGTGCCCTCGGTGCCGACCTCGCGGGCCACCCGGGTCACCTCGTCCGCGAACGCGGAGAGCGTGTCGACCATGGTGTTGATGACGCCGGCCAGCGCGGCGACCTCGCCCTTGGCCTCGACGGTGATCTTCTGCGAGAGGTCGCCCTTGGCGACGGCGGTGGCCACCTGGGCGATCGAGCGGACCTGGCCGGTGAGGTTGCCGGCCATCACGTTGACGTTGTCGGTGAGGTCCTTCCAGGTGCCGGAGGCACCACGGACGGTGGCCTGGCCGCCGAGGTTGCCCTCGGTGCCGACCTCGCGGGCCACCCGGGTCACCTCGTCCGCGAAGGCGCTCAGCTGGTCGACCATCGTGTTGATGGTCTCCTTCAGCTCCAGGATCTCGCCGCGCGCGTCCACCCGGATCTTCTGGGAGAGGTCGCCCTGGGCGACGGCGGTGGTCACCTGGGCGATGGAGCGGACCTGGGCGGTGAGGTTGTCGGCCATGACGTTGACCGACTCGGTGAGGTCCCGCCAGGTGCCGGAGACGTCCCGGACGTCGGCCTGGCCGCCCAGGCGTCCCTCGGTGCCGACCTCGCGGGCCACCCGGGTCACCTCGCCGGCGAAGGCGCTCAGCTGGTCGACCATCGTGTTGATGGTCTCCTTCAGCTCCAGGATCTCGCCGCGCGCGTCGACGTTGATCTTCTGGGACAGGTCGCCCTTGGCGACGGCGGTGGCCACCTGGGCGATGGAGCGGACCTGGGCGGTGAGGTTGCCGGCCATGAAGTTGACCGAGTCGGTGAGGTCGCGCCAGGTGCCGGAGACACCCTTGACGTCGGCCTGGCCGCCGAGCCGGCCGTCGGTGCCGACCTCGCGGGCCACCCGGGTCACCTCGCCGGCGAAGGCGGACAGCTGGTCGACCATCGTGTTGACGGTGTTCTTGAGTTCGAGGATCTCGCCGCGGGCGTCGACGGTGATGGTCTGCGACAGGTCGCCCTTGGCGACGGCGGTGGCCACCTGGGCGATGTCGCGGACCTGGGTGGTGAGGTTGCCGGCCATCGCGTTGACGGAGTCGGTCAGGTCCTTCCACGTCCCCGACACGCCGGGCACCTTGGCCTGGCCGCCGAGCCGGCCGTCGGTGCCGACCTCGCGGGCGACCCTGGTCACCTCGGAGGTGAACAGGGAGAGCTGGTCGACCATGCCGTTGAACACGGTGGCGATCTCGCCCAGCAGCCCGTCGGCATCGTCGGGCAGCCGGGTGCCGAAGTCGCCGTCGCGTACGGCGGTCAGCCCGGCCAGCAGCCGCCGCAGGTCCGGTTCCCCGACCTGCGCGGTGTCGCTCGTCGTGCGCTGTGCCTGGGACTTCGTCGTGCCCGCCATCGGGACGTCGCTTCCTCGTCAGGTGCCGGGCCGAAGGCCCGCCACAGTCACCGCCCGCTCCGGCCTCGGACCCGGCCGAGGGCCGGGCCACACGGCCGCGCAAGGCACCAGTCCGTACCGTCAGGGACGGTACTCCACCTGTTCCGCCAGGGTGAACTCCCCCGTCGGGACGGGGCCGTGACCCCGCTCACGTCGGGCCCCCCGCCCCCACGGGCAGCAGGGCGGCGGCGGGCTCGGCGAGCCCGGCCAGCCGGAGTTCGGGCAGGCCGGTCGGCGGCAGACCGTCGCC